>JAYTGA010000335.1:0-36823 GCA_043733905.1 Segetibacter sp. | reverse complement strand
ACTGCACAGGTTGACCAGTGCATCCATTTCGCACATTTGCCCTTGCAAATGCACAACGATGATCGCCTTTGTCTTGCTGTTGATTTTTGCAGCTACAAGAGTTTCATCAATAGAATAAAAAACCTTATCAATATCAATGAACACCGGAGTTGCCCCGGTTTGAGAAATGGTTTCACTGCTGCTGATCCAACTGTTTGCTACTGTGATGACTTCATCGCCAATTCCAATTCCCAGCATTTTCATTAAAATGTACAATGAATCGGTTCCGTTTGCGCAACTGATACAATGCTTTACACCATAGAGCGAGGCAAATTTTTGTTCAAATTCATTGACATATTTCCCCCCGATAAATGCAGTTTCCGCAATTACATTTTGAATGGCGTTATCAATTTCATTTTTGACAGATTGATATTGTGCTTTTAAATCTACAAAGGGAATTTTCATTCTTGGGTATTATACTGATCTTAAAAATCTGGCTGGGTTTCCTACATAAATACCCGGCTTTGTTATACTTTTTGTAACCACCGAACCTGCGCCTATGACTACATTATTACAAATATTTACCGGCAAAATTGTGGCATTGCTACCAATGGAAACATGGTTACCAATGGAAGTCTTTTTCCACAAATTTTTATTGCCCATTGCCGGGCCACCTTCGGAAAAAAGGTCGTTAATGAACATGACCCCGTGTCCTATGAAACAATCGTTGCCAATGGTCACAAGTTCGCAAATGAATGTGTGAGACTGAATTTTACACCGCTCCCCAATGGTTACATCTTTTTGAATTTCGGTAAAGGGTCCTATAAACGTATCGCTTCCTATGCTACAACCATAAATGTTGCATGGCTCTATTACTTTTACATTATCGCCAAAATTTACATTTTTGATGTCTATAGAAAGGGGTAAAAATGACATTTGGCTAGTTTTGCTTTAATTGTTTTGCCGATTGATATATTTTATCAATGATTTCAACGGTTTTTAACCCTTCAAAAGAATTGGTGGAAATACTGCCGCCATTTTGCAACACATCAATCACATTTTCGTATACCTTATCATGATTGCTCATGCTGCCAACATAATTTCCATAGTTGTTTGGTGTATTTCCTTTTGGCAGATCTTTAAATTCAAAACCCTCAATATTTTGATACTCCAATTCATTAAGATACTGGCCTCCTATCTTTACAGTACCTTTTTCCGCAAAAATAGTAAGTGAACCTTCCATGTTTTTCCCGTAGCTGTTGACTGTGTAGTGTATGGTACCAATGGCGCCATTAAAAAATTCAAGTGCTACAGCACCTGTATCTTCAAAGTCAATAATGCCCTGGTGGTTGAAATTGCCGGTTAGAGCAAAAGCCCGTTTCACATCGCCGGCTATCCAATAGATCAAATCTATAAAATGGCTGAATTGTGTGTATAAAGTTCCACCATCCATGTCGCTGCTTCCCTTCCATGAGTTAGCGTAGTAATCAGCATTCCGGTTCCAAAAGCAATTGAGCTGAATGCTGTAAATTTTACCAAAAATTCCTTTATCAATTGCTTCTTTCACAGCAGCAACAGGTGGATTAAACCTGTTTTGCTTAATTGCAAACAGGCGTTTATTGGCTTTTTCAGCAGTTTTGATCATTTCTCCACAGTCATGCACACTAATGGCCATGGGCTTTTCGCAAAGTACATGATAGCCTGCACTGAGGGCGGCAATGGCATGTGCTGCATGAAGTCCGTTAGGGCTGCAAATAGCTACAACATCTACAGTTTTTTCCGTATCGAGCAACTGATGGATGTCGCTGTAAGCTTTTGCATTATACCTGCTACCCATTTCCTTTGCCTTGTCAATCACAATATCGCAAACGGCAACCAGCTCTCCTAAATGATGAATATGTTCTGCATGACGTTGGGCTATCCTTCCGCAACCGATAATAGCAAATTTTATTTTACTCATGAGATAATTTGTTATCCAAAAAAATGCTGATGGTTACAGCATTTCAAATACATGTTCCCATTTTTTTAAAACTGGTTTTTCTCCAAATTGCATAGCATAAGCTTTTGCATTCGCAACTATTTCAAGTCCTAATCGGGAGTCTGAGATTATACTGTCTATTTTCTCAAACATGGCTTGTTCATCGTTGTATTTTACCATCATTCCGTTATGCCCATCTGTGACCATGAAGGGAATGCCCCCGGAATCAACTGTAATAACGGGCAAACCCATCGCCATCATTTCCACTAACGACACAGGTGCGTTATCTATTTGATTGGTGCAGATATAAAAATCAAAATCGGCAGCAAATTGATTTTTTTGTTCTTTAGAAATGTAGCCGGGAAATTCAATGCTGTCAAAAACATTTAATTCTTTAGCCAAATGAATTGTTTGCTGTAGCATGCCTTTATCATGACCAGCCATTACCATTTTGGCTTCGGGATATTTTTTTTGCAACAAAGCAAATGCCCTAACTGCCATCAATGGATTGTAAACATCTTCAAAAGTCCGCATCCAGACAAGTTTTGGGCGAAAATGTTTTTTAAATTGCTCCTTATAATCTTTTAACTGTAAAACATTTTCAATTAGCAAACTCTGGATGCCATGCTCTTCTAAAGCATTAACAATATAGTTTGAAGGGCAAACGACTATATTAGCTCTTGTGATGGATGATATGTATTTTCCAGGATTTTCATTCATTTTCTGCGGAATGGCACCACCATGCAGGATGAGTATTGTCTTTTTCTTTAAGAACTTTAAAATCCGAACACTCACATCCTGCCAGATAAAACTATTAGATCCATTGTACAATGGCACAATAGCTATATCATATTGATCCCGCTTGAAAATAATTGTGGATGCTGTGTCTATCATTCTCTTTATTCTGTCAACAAAATAAGATGATCTGATAACTTGATATTGATTTGCTTCTAACACCTCTGCCAACTGATCAGATGCGCTCCTTGCGATTTTATTTTTATTTTCATTTGAAAGAAAAAGGCCGATGATTAAAATTTTAGGATAGCTTAATGGCACATTGTTGGTCATGTAAAGGAGGAAAAATTACCGAAGTGCAGAAGTAATAAACTGCAAAATAATCTCTTATTTTAAAAAATAAAACCTCAAATAAATTTATTCATAAGCAAATGTTCATTCTGTTGTTTTGCAATTTGCCAGCCAAATTTTTTATAAGCATTTACAGCCCGCAAATTGTCTGTTTTTACAGAAAGTATTAACTCATGACGATTGTAAATTTTTGCCCTGGTTTCAAATTCATCAGCTAACAGTTTTGACACACCACTTCCTCTATAATCCGGGTGAACGCCAATGACAACCAATCCCACATGCGATGGTGCTGCCTGTATTGAATCCGGCTTACTGATTGGTATCACTTTTCCCGTAATTTTTCTTTTAATATTTAACCACAAAAACCTATAATGTTGTCTTACTTCTTTGTGAAACAATAACCATGGATGCGTTATTAATCCTGCAATGGCTTCATTGAAAGCATACTGCAACATGCCGCTGCTGCTGCCGTCGCCAATTTTTTGAGGTACAAATCCACCACAATAACCCACTAATTTGTTTTCTAATTCTACATGAAACAAAAAGCGGTTCGGACCCATTAAAAACCATTCTAAAGTCTTTTCCACATATCTTATGCCCAAAAGGGAGGATAATGATTTTGGGAAACATTGAATATGGCAAAGAGCCATTTTATGCAAGTGATTTTGCTGAGAGCTGCGGAGCATTAAATAATTTTTTTCGATACGCTTTACCTGAAATGCCAATAGCCAGCATTAATAAAATGGGTTGTATCGAAATTTTTAAACCATTGTGAACAGTAATAAGACAAAAAAGTATGAAAAAGTACATGGCAAACTGCCGCTGTGGTTCTTTGCGTTTAAGTATATTCAGAAATAATAAAAGAAAAAAGCCCCAATATAAAAAAAGCCCTATGATACCGTGTTCTGCAGCAACTCTTGCAAACTCATTGTGAGCACCGGACTCTACACCATACATATGTTGTTTAAAAATTTCAGTATTAAAATTACCTGTACCAATGCCGGTAACAAGATGAGTGCTAAAAATGTCGAAAGCAACTTTTATAAGTTCGTCGCGGCCACTTGTACCTTCCAGTTCGTAGCGTTCCAATATTTTTCCACCGGTTGTCTGCACAAGAGAATAGTAAATAATGGCTGCCATAGGAACTAAAATGAGAAACTTGAAATAGTTACCCATTTTAGATCGGTTATAAAAAAAATAAGCTGCTATAATTGAAACAATAAAATAAATACCTCCACGGGAGAAAGTTAAAGCCATTATAATGACGACTAATCCAAGCACAAATGCATTCATCCATTGTTGGTGACTTTCTTCAATATTCATCAGCGAAAAGAAGAAAAGGACACTTGTAAGCCCAAGATAGCCACTTAACTGAACGGGAGCCAGTCCGTTACTTGCTGCTGTGCTGCTTTGATGACCATAATCTATTCCTCCTGTAATGTGGGCTACTATAACAATACCGGTAAGGTAAACACCGGCAATTTTTAAGTGCATAAGAAGTTTTAAAATATGTTCGTTTGAAAGCTTGGTATATGAAGCCCAGATAGCAGGAATTAAAAGTGCTAAAGTCTGGGTGATAATAGCTCTGCTGATTGTCACATTATTTGGATAGATATTATCAATTATTTCTACAGCGGCATAAAGCATTAAAATGGGCATGGCCTTAAAATGCGAAGTTTTTCCCCTTAATCCTGAAAGAATAAATATGGCGAAGGTCGCTATGAAAAAGTACTGCAATGTGAAATACGGGACCCAGAAAACTTTTTTCCTTAAAAAAACCTCTGTATATAACAGGTATGGAAGCAATGAGAAAAAACCGCCTATATTTTTTTTTAAACATTGGACGAAGCACAATGCCAATAAAAAGAGGTAAAAAAAAGCCAGTGTATTAGGTGAAATGACTTTGAAACCGACTATAATGCCCGCACCTATAGCAATCATATATTTGATTGGAAGACTTTCTGTCTGAAACAATTCTATTCTATTTATAAAATTCGCATACTGCCGCATAATATTCGTTTCCCCAATTTTCTAAAGTTTGAGTTTTTGAAAAATCCCGCCCTTTGTCTATAATACAAGGTAATTCTGAAATTTTATTTTTTATATCCATTATTAAATTTGCCAGGTTTTGAGGATTGGTGGCATCAAAAAGAAAACCTCGTTCATCGTTACCAATCATATAGCCTGCCATACCTACATTGTTAAGTATGGGAATAACCCCATGAAAAAACGCTTCTACCGGCACTTTCCCAAATCCCTCGTAGAGTGGTGCCTGAACTACAAAATCAGATTGTCTGTATAGAAGTTTTAATTCCTGGTATGTTTTTTTTCCTGTAAACTCGATCTCACGTTCTAACTTATTTTCGTTAACAAAAGCATTTAATTCAGACTCCATAGGCCCGTCGCCCACAATTTTTAAAGTAAACGGAAAATTGCTCTCTTTTAATACAACACATGCCTTAAGTATTGCAATTTGGTTTTTGTAATAAATTAATTTGCCTACCGAAATAAGCCGTACTGTAGAAATTCCCTTATTTTTAATATCAAGTTTTCGCTGATGGACTTGCTCAATTTCTTCTTCCCATTCAATTTTGCTGTAAGAAGGGCTAAATCCGGAATTTATTCTTTTATTTAATCTCTCTTTTACTGTGTACACCCAAACCGGTCCTCGAAAAAAATTTCTAAGAATCCACCTTTGCAAACGGTAAGTGATGGGTTCACCTTCATAATATTTCCATGTGCCTGTATAGGTTCCAAAAACTTTTTTATTTTTTAAATAAAAATACAAAAATCCCGGAATGTTAACATTGTTTGGAAAACGCTGATATACAATATCAGCAAATTTGTCAATTGCTTTAAAAGCCTTTATCCATTTGGGTAAAATTTTTATTATTTCAAATTTCGCTTTCCAAGTTTCGCCGCCTGCCATTGGCAGTTCTTCAAAATCAATGCTATCGTTGTACCAGGAAATGACTTTTGTTTTATCAATTGTATCAAAAGGGCAGGCTATCAGAGTTTTTGAATAATGACTTGCTAAAGCTTGCATCTGCCTTAAAAAAATATGATTTTCTGTACCGATTTTGCCTTCATCATTTTTATAATGAATGCAATCTGAAACAATTCCAAGTTTCAAAAAATTATTAATTTAAGATTGATTGATAAATGTGGTTTAGTTGTTGAAAATATTTGTCTTCGCTAAATTTTTGGGCGACAATAGCTTTCATTTTTTGCCTTATATGACTTCTGCATTTATCATTGTTCATAACATGGGAGATAGAATTTTTCCAATTTTCAATATCAAAAGAATTCATCACCACTTCTGGTAGTTCGTCAATTACATTTTCAATCACATCACCTGTTTTATACGCTAAAAAAGGTAAGCCTGCATACATGTATTCAATCAATACCAAAGGCCCGGTTTCATCTGGCGATGTGTGAATGGCAAAATTATATTTTCCAGTAACCTCATAAATATTGTTTACACTTTGAATAATTTTAATCCGATGTTGTAATTTATCCTTCTCTATTTTTGCAATCATTTTTTGATAGTAATTTTTATCATTTATTCGTCCATATATATCCAATGTGTAAGATTCGGGCAATTCATTGATGAGATCTACTGCAAATAATTGATTTTTAAAATGCCAGATATTTCCAGTCATCATAATTTTGCAACCTGACAACTGTTGATTGATATTGCCAATTGGGGCGCAAACAATATTTGGAAGATAAAAAATGTGTGATGAAGGTAGATGAAGTGTCTTTTCTGCCCACAGACACATGGATTTTAAGACAGCTAAATAAGCATTTGACTTTTTAAGACAGAATCGTGTAAAATAATCAACTTTTAATATAGGAATATGCTCATGAAAAACAATTTTAGGTTTTTTAATTCCTGTTAGTATTTTGCTTACAAAATAATATCTGAGGTTGTAACGTGAATGTACATGAACAATGTCAAATGTTCTAACCTCTTTTTTTAGAGCAAACATAGCCCTCAAATCAAATCTTCCTTTGCGATGCAGGTAGCTAACGGGGATGTCAGGATCAATCAGAGCATCTAAAATGGATGGTTTAAGAAATAATACAACCTTGACTTCAACACCATTTTTGTGCAGTTGATTAGCCATATTCACCAACACTCTTTCTGCGCCACCGGCATTCAACTGGTCATTTAACAATACAACTTTCATACAACAGCAACAAAGGCCTCTTCGTTCAATGCTCTTATTTTATTATCATTTTTCAGCATGTTTTTTGCTATTTTTAGCGACTTTAAATATTGGATAAGCAAAAGGGGGAATTTGACAATCGTCAGAAAAATACTCCATACCAACATGTTATTTTTCTTTTTATTCTTAAATCCTACATTTGACAACATTATACCTAACAAAATAGCTTGGCGACTGCATTGCTTTGGAAAATATTTTTTATATAAATAAATTACACTTGGTATTGGCTTTGGCGAAAACCATTTTTTGGGTCTGAAACCATCCCAATGACCAATTTCCCTAAGGCCACCTGCAGAAACTTTTAAATGAATTCGTTTAGCCAAAGGATTGGAAATGCTTTTTATTCCGTTTACGTAAGCTCTTATGCCAAACTCGCCGTCACCCATGCTCTGCTTGTTGAAATTGAGATCAAACATGCCTATCTTATAGAATACACTTCTAGTAACCATTGCATTGCCACTGTCGAACTGATCGGCCCATCGAAAAGATTTATAATTATCCGGAATCTTATTTCCCACTGCTGCCAGAGATACACCGGCAGATATTTGCGCCCTGAAATAATCAAGGCATTTTAAATGCTGAATGATCCAATCACCTTCCACCCGGCTGTCATCGTCAAAAAATAATAGATACTCTGCTTTAGTAGACTTTACAGCCCTGTTTCTGGCAGTCCACAGAAGCTTTTCTTTTTGATAAATAACATTTATTTTTAAATTAAACTGTTTATAAAAATCTTCTTCAAACGGATCTGATTGATCTACAACAATGACCTCAAAATTTTTGTAGGCCTGCTTTTCTAAATCTTCCATCACATCTTTCAGATATAAATACCTGTTGAGGGTAGGGATAATAACAGCTACTAAAGGCTCAGAATCAATTAAAGGAGATTTGAAATCTTCATATTCCACCCTTTCAATAGGTTGTGAATATGGTTCTGTTTTTTTAATGGACGAAGCTTTAAAACAGGCATTGCATTCAGCAAAAGCATTGTGAAATGATGCCAGCCGTTGCAGCAATGTAAAAAAAGCCCAGTGCCTTCCCCAATATTTGAATATAAAACTATACTCATCATGCAAAGAAGGCGGGGGCAAGCTTGCTATTTTATTTTCAACTTCTTTATTTGTCCATGTAAGATGTCCTTTGTTCCACGCTCTGTAACCAATATCTGCATATCGTGCACTTGCCGTTTCATACGATTTATCTTCCTCTATTTCAAGATCATCTAAAGGCAAATATTCAGGATGATAAAGACAAGAGGCATGGGCAAAACTTTTCGGCTTTACATTGAATTGCCAAGCAGGTTGAGTATATTTTATAAATGAAAAAAACATGAATGTCTATACCTTTATTTTGAAAGTAAATTTTTGTAATGTTCCTCAAAAATTGTTGCCTGGTGTTGCAGTGTGAAATGCTTAACTATTTTCATTCTGGCTGCCTTGCCCATATTTATTTGCAAAGCTTTGTTGCTGATAAGTTGCGACATGTAATCAGCAACCTGATGATGATCATACAACTCTGCAATAAAGCCATCTGTTCCATTGTCTATCACTTCCTCAACCCCACCGCAGCGGGTGGTGACTACCGGCAATTCTTTGCTCATAGCTTCTAAAATTACATTGGGTATTCCCTCATAAAAACTGGTAAGCATGAAAATGTCTGATGTATCAAGAAGTGTATTTATTTCATTTTTATTTTTATTACCAAGTAGTTGCACATGATTTTTTAATCCTAATTCATGAATGTGAAACAACAACTCTTCTTTTTGAGGTCCATCACCTGCAATTTTCCATTCTATTTCAATATTCTTGTTTACCAATTCCTTTATGGCAAGCAAGCCTATTAAATAACCTTTTTGAAATGTGAACCTTCCAATGGACAATATCTGAGTAACTGAATTGTCCGTCTTATTTGCCGGAGGCAGAAAAAATTCCGCATCAATGGCCGGACGGTTTACAAAAACTTTCTGATTATTGCTGCAATATGGGACAATTGTTCTTTGCATGTCGGAACTTACACAGTGTATTGCATCTACATTTTCAAAAAGAATTTTTATATCTTTTTGGCGTTGTACATCCGTTAATAGTTTTACTTTTTCAGATGTTCCCCTGCAACTCACTATTTTTTTAGCTTTTAAATTTTTAAGCAGTGGCAAAAATTTGACTCCGATTCCTGAAAATTCGAAATGTACAATATCAGGATCAATTTTATTTAAAACTATTTTTGATAAACTGGCTGCAAACTCTTTTTTAAATTGTTTAAAATCAAACGAAAAAGCCTTTAAAAATGAAACCGGATTCACAACAATCGCTTTAATTAATTGAGAAACGTTTGTCGGAATAGAAATATTCTCAACTTGAACGTTTAATTTTTTGAAGTCATAAACCGTATTTAATTCTTTATTTATTTCTGCATTGGTTTTTATTACAAAAATTTCATGACCTAAACCGGCAAGCATTATTACTTTATTAGTAATGAAAGTTTCGCTTGTTGTAGGAAAACTATTAACAACAATCGCAATTCTCAATTTAAAACAGAATTTTTAAATGAATTTCTGTGATAAGCATCCCAGTTAACCAAAGTATACAAAGACCAGATAAGCCAGGTCATATCTTGCAAATTATTCTCGTGTTGTTTCAGCATCTTTTCTATTCCTGGTCTGTTGAAGTGGACGGCCAAATGTAGAGGCATATTCATCAGTTTGTCTGCCACGTCCTTTTTCAATTGACCGTTCAACCAGCTTCGCATGGGGACATCAAACCCTTTTTTGGGCTTATCTACCAGTTCCTTATTTGTTTTAGATGCCAATAATTCTCGTAAGTTGGTTTTACCATATCCATTTTTCATACAGCTTTCAAAATTGACAGATGAGCTGTAATCCAATACATTATTATCTAATAAAGGTACCCGAACTTCCAGGCTGTGATACATGCTGGCTCTGTCAACTTTAATCAAAATCCTTTGCAAGTGAATATCCATTTCCAACTTTCGTATGGCATTCATCACATCTGTACTACTATCGAAATTGATATCTTTTTGCAGTGTTTTTTCTAAAAAATAAGGTATGCAGGTTTGAGGTTCTGCTAATAGAGTATTTGCAAAATTATCAGCCCCAGCAATAAACATACTGCGGTAATAATAATTGATGATTGAGTTTGTCTGTAAATGTCTCCGGTTGACAAGCTTTTTTTTGTTCAAAATTTTTTGCATTCCAAGCTGCAAATACTTGTTGTAAGCAGGCTTAGAAACAAGCAAGTTATTTTGTAAAGTATTTTTACTTCGGGGATAACCCCAAAACAGCTCGTCACCACCATCGCCACTGAGCGCAACTGTTACGGTTTGTCTTGCAAATTGTGAAACTGCCAATGTGGGAATAGAAGAAAAGTCGGCAAATGGTTCGCTATATGCTTTTGTGTTGCTGTCTATCATCGAAAGCAAATCATTTTCCGTCAATCGTTTTATGGAATGTTCATTTCTGAAATATTGGATGAATGCAGCCGCATCTGCTGTTTCGTCTAAATGCTTGTCATTTACCCCAATAGTAAACGATTGTATGGGCTGCTGCTGAGTGGCAAAATAAGCAACTAATGTACTATCTATTCCCCCACTCATGAATGTGCCAACAGGCACATCACTTACTAATTGCTGCTGCGTACTATGTCTCAAAACTTCTTCTAAACTCTTTGAAGAAGTCTGCTGTTCAATTGGGTATTCATAATATTGGTGCAAATTCCAGCCCTCATTATTGACTATTACATAATGACCGTGTGGCAAAAGGAAGGTATTGCTGATGATTCCTTCCCCTTCTGGCACATAACCTAAAGAAAGATATAAGTTGAGGGCTTGATTGTCTATGCTATTATCTTTACAAAAATTGTGGTTAATAATGTGATCATATTGTGAACTGTAAATTAATCCATAGTTGCTATATCCTATGTATAATGGTTTTATACCCAATCTGTCCCGTGCCAGCAATAGTTCATCTTTTTCCTTATCATAAAACCCAAATGCAAAAATGCCATTTAATGATTTTAAAACTTCTGCCTTCCATTTAATAAGTGCATATAATAATATTTCTGTATCAGTTGTGGAATTAAATGTTATTCCATCGTCAAGAAGTATCTGCTTATAATCTTGTGTATTATAAATTTCACCGTTAAAGACAAGCACATATCTTCCGCAATGAGAATGCATTGGTTGATTGCCGGTTGCACTTAGATCTCTAATTGCTAAACGCACAAAACCGGTGTGATAGTTCTTTTGATTAGTCCAAAATCCATTTGAATCGGGTCCTCTGTGCTTCATTGTTGTCAACGACCAATTAATATAATCTGCCTGATTGACATTTGTTTTTTTAAACTCATAAATTCCTGCTATTCCACACATAAATTTTTATAATTCTTTGATATTAGGCTGACAATGTTTCCTGTTTGTATTGTCCGGAAATTTTTTTTATTTTTTTCACCAATTCATCATTTACTATCATGTCTTCTTTTTCATTGATGGGTTCAATCATAATCAAGTGTAAGTGAAAGCCAATAGCCCTGGAAATCTGAGAAAATGATGATGTTTGATGAATACTTCTGCCAATTGGAAATAATTCAAAGACAAATGCATTTTTATTACAATACAAAGTATTTGTAAGACCCGCTCCATGCGCTGCAATAATGAGCCGGGCATTTTGAAATAGCTGAACCTGTTCTACAAAATTTAAATCTTCGAGCTGGACAATTTCCATATTAATGTCCCGGAACTTATCAACTAAAACCTGTTCATTTACCAAATTTCTTTCAATTGATTTTGCCCTGCTGATTATAAAATTTGTTGGTAATTGATTGCCCGTTAAATGAATATTTGTGACTGCATATTGATTTAATACCTGGTAAATTTCATTGGGATAAGCATAAGTCATTAAGGTTGAAGCATCTCTTTGCACAGGATAACTGATGAAAATGCAATCACTTACTTCGGCTACATCATTATTTTTAAAACGAATAATTCTCTCAGAAGGCCAACCGATTAAATGGACAAGTGAATCTGTGACATAGGCCGGGGCATTGTGATTGATGGCCAGATGATATTGATGCCTGGCTGTTGGATCTTGCTTTAAGAATAAAGCAATCCTTGTAAGGTTATCAATAGTCCAATGAGAATAGTTATTACTTAACCTGTTCATCAAAGGTATAATATGACTGAGTCGAATAGAAGGCCGGAAAAAAAGGTTTTTGAAGATTAAATGACCAACCCTTAACTTATTAATATATTCTCTTTGAAAAAAAGCAGACTCCAAAAATATTCTTTTGTTCTTGCTTATCATTAATCCTTTCCCTATCAAGTAAACTTTTGGAAAATGAATATACCACACATCTGGTATAGTAATTCCCTTTTCAAATACATCTATCCAGGCGGCTTTGTAATCAGGATTATAATGATAAAATTCATTTTTACCTTTATAATGTCTTTCAGGTAAAATGAGATCCACATCAAATTTTTCTCTAACAATTTCTTTCCTCATGTCATCCACAGGAAAAAGATTGCACCAAAAATTATTGCACAGAATCAAAATTTTTCGGGCAAATAATTTTATGGCTGTTTTCATTTTTAAGCTAACCTACTATTTTTTCTTTATCAAAATGCCCGACACTTTATGCTTTATTCCCAAATGATAATTGATAATTTCCCGATGTCCCCAAACAGGAAATTTCGATTTCTTAACTGTATAATATTGTTTATCATTAATGATAATAATTTTTTTGTCAAAAACTTCTATGCTTTCCTGTTTAAACAGGTCAGCAATTTCTTGTGGAGTAGGCCTGAAACCATTGTCAATAGGATCGTGATGTATTTTATATTTATACGGAACTGTTAGAAGAATGTATCCATCTTTAGAAGTAATTTTCATCAGGTTATTGACAACCAGTGGTATATTTTCAACATGTTCCAGCATATTAGTGCATATGGTCAATGCAAATTTGCCCGCCATATCTGCTCCAAAGTTTGCATTGGTCAGATCAGCCACTACATCCACTCCATCATCTTTTTTAAAGTCAATGTGAACTATACTTACTCCTCTTTGCACCAATGGTTCTATCAAATTTTGATGAATATGCGGTTGAATAACAGTTCTTAGATGCGTATTGGAAGATCCAAGATTGGCAGCTCTATTATTGGTTGACGAAATTGTAATTTTTGATAAACATTCTTTAATCCAGACAGATTCTTCTCTAAACATAAAAATTTTTTACAGCTTCCGAATATATAGACCGATACTTGTTGGTAACAATATCCCAAGTATAATTTTCATTTACCTTCTTATAGCCATTTTGTCCCATTTCAACTCTGATTTGTTCGTTGGAAATCAGTTTTTGCAAATGACTTGTCAAATCATTTACATCGTTTGCATTTATTAAATAACCATCATATCCATGCGAGATGACGGAAGCTACCGCGCCTATGTTTGCCCCTATAACCGGTTTCTTGCAAGCCCACGCCTCCAAAAAAACAATTCCAAATGACTCAGCCTGCGAAACGGACACAAAAATGTCTATAGCATTAAAAATGTCTTTCTTTTCATTTTCATCCACATTGCTAACGCATAAACAACGGCTTTTAATATTTGAGGGAAATGATGCAATGGTATGCTTCATTTCTGTTGTATATTTTGTTTCGCCTCCAGCTATCAACAATACAATATCATCATTATCTTTTGCAAGTGTTTCAAATGCTCTCAGCAAGATAGGTATGCCTTTTGTTTTTTCCTGCCTGCCGAAGAAACCAATTACTAATTTATTTTCTATTTGATTCTTTTTTTTAAATGCTACGGCTTCATTCGTTTCAAACTTATGTACATCCACCCCGCAGCCGACCACATTGATTTGTGCGTCAGAAATACCAAGTTTAACCAATCTTTTTTTTTCAAAACTTGTATTGGCAATGTAGGCGTCGCTTAATTGAATTGATTTTAATAATTTTTTTGGAATAAAATCATTTTCAGGCAATTGTTCCAAATGAAGAGCTCCCATGAAAACAAAAGGTTTGGGCTTCCCGCTTTTATAACGCCACAAAGGATAGTTCATGTATAAATAGTGAGATGACGAGGCACACACTATATCAAAATTGCCGTTTTGTATTTGTCTTTTCAAGGAAGGAGACCATGGACCTGTACGGAGTGCTATTAACTTTTCAGATATAGGGATTGATACTTTTTTTGAAAAAATAAAAAAAATGTCTATTAATTTATTTAAGAACCGGTAAAAATGAAACCTTTGAATCCTGACACCATTAATTGTTTCGCAGTCAATTTCTATTTCTTTAAACTCTTTTTTATGAGGCCCGTAATATGAGTTGGTTGTGAAAACTGTGACTTCATCTTTATAATCTTTGACCAGTTTTTCAGATAACTGCTTAAATAACAATTGTGTGCCGCCAACAGAAGGATGATAATTTTGAACAACATGTAAAATTTTCATTTTTCTATTAACATTAATCTGTTTGTGGCTCTTCCAGAATGGCTTTCAATAAATTTACAACCCTGTCTGTACTTTTCCCATCGGCATAGGTAATAATTTCTTCCAAAACTTTTTTACAATTTTCGGTAAAATTTTCAGGAGCCAACAATCCCTCATTAATGAAAGAGACCATTTCCTGCCTTGACGAAGCAAGTTTTAATCCATTTGTTTTAATGATGGGGAGGAAATGTTGCTGCATATACATGCCACGGAGCAAATTGGCTTTTGACGGATTTACATCATCGTAATATGGCCCAATCTGCGGTTTTTTATAAGCACTTCCGTCCACTGTCATAGTGGAGCAAAGGTTGATGTGAACGTCGGTATATGCAAGGGTGGAACACAGTTTTGTAATGTCGTCCTTTGTAATGCTTGCCATAGTCATCTGCTCTTTACCAGTCCAAGAAACATCATAAAAAAGATTTGCATGTAAGCCGACATATTTTTGCCACCTGTCCACATTGTCTATTGGATGGCAGCGAAAGAGTACCAGGGGATTACCTTCAATCAGTCCTTGGTCAATGGCTTCCATCATGTGCCTCAGGTATTGGGGTTCATTAGGAAAAAGACTTTTAGGACCACCTGCATACAGAATTATTTTGCGGTCATCCGACGGAAGGCCAGTCATTTTTTTCCATTCATCTTTATCTAAAAGGCGGCTATGGTCGGCATAAAAATCGAATTGCGGTGCTCCTACAATGGTTACATTCCTTTCAGTAGCGATCGTTTTGTAAATGGTTAGTAATTCATGGAAATTATACTTGTTCCAAACCATATAGTGATCATAAGAAACCGGAATCCATCCCCGCTTGGTGATGTTGTCAAACGAGACAATAGAAGTGATCATTTTTTTGTTCCTGGCTTTGCAGGCCCGCAGCAAAATGTCTTCCTGCGTTTGAAAAGGTGTAATTGTAAAGACCGCATCAATACTTAACTTATCCACCAAAGCAAGCATGTCATTGTAGTTCGTATGCCTTGATAACATCTGCTGCTCTTTTTCAAACAACTTTTGGCGATAGCCGGGAACAAACAATTTTGCCTGGTTATACCTTTCTCTTAATTTTCTTTTTGTCCTTACTTTCAGAGGAATGTATTGGTTAAGGTACTTTTTCTGCACCTCTTTCGACTTTGTCTTTAAAGCAAAAAAGTCAAACCAAAAGTCAATTTTTGTCCTGATGTTTGAATAGAGTTTGTCTTTTACACTAACCGGAACAACATGTACTTCAAAACCTTCCGCTTCCATCTCAGCTACGAGTTCAGGTTCGCTCCAATGAATAGCAATGACAGGATGGGTAAACTCACGAAGTTTTTGCAACATACCTGTTCTATAAAGATATCTTATGGAAAAACTAAAGCTAATTGTAATTAAAAGCCTCTTCTTTCTGTTCGTCATTGCTTAATTTACTTCCCACGTGTGGTCAACCAGTAAGCCATTTTTCATGGCATCAATTATTTTTCCTGTGCCAAAGAAATCACCTTTTTCTACATCAAGCACGGCAACACTTTCCAACAAATCGGTGATTTCATTATCGTACTTGAGGTTGCAGTCGAGTGAATACCGACCGGGCAGCAGCGGCAGCTTCGGCACTTTGATGATGACCTCGCCTATGGGTTGCAGTGTCATGGTACCCATGTATGAATCCCTTGATAAAAAATTGACTAACTCCTGCTGCAGGTTGTTTCTGATGATGAGGTTGATAATGGGATTTGGGCTTTTTTCTTTGGTTTCGTAGCTCAATTTTATATTCAAATCCATGCCAGTCTCCAACACTCTTACCTGCTCCATTCTATCATTTAAAAACTGTAAGCCGGTGACAATAAATTTGCCGCTGCCTTTTCTTTTCCTCGATTGAAGGCTGGTGGTATTCAACTCAACACCCGAAGCATTTTTGAGATAATGATCCACCACTTCTGTTGGCGTTCCTTCCTTTGATATTTCACCTGCTTCGAGCAGGATGGCACGTGTACAAAGTTTTTTTACCGCAGCCATATCGTGCGAAACAAACAATACTGTTCTCCCTTCTCTGCCTGCCACTTCCTGCATTTTACCTAAACATTTTTTTTGAAACTCTGCATCGCCTACTGCCAGCACTTCATCTATAATTAATATCTCCGGATCAAGGTGTGCAGCTACGGCAAAAGCCAGGCGCACTTTCATACCGCTTGAGTATCTTTTTACCTGCGTTTCCATAAATTTTTCAATGCCTGAAAATTCCACTATCTGATCGAAACGTTCATTTACTTCTTTGCGTGTAAGACCGAGTATAGTGCCATTGAGATATATGTTTTCACTACCTGTGAGGTCGGGATTGAATCCTGTACCCACTTCAAGCAAACTGGCTACTTTGCCATGCAATTCTATCCTACCTTCGGTGGGGTCGGTAATGCGGGACAACAGTTTGAGCAAGGTGCTTTTGCCTGCGCCATTCTTTCCAATTATACCAAGCACTTCACCTTTGCTCACAGTGAAGCTGATGTGCCTGTTTGCCCAAAAAATATCATGTTCGGCTTCGTTGCCAAATTTTTTGAGGTTGGAAATTCTTCTAAAATTTCTGATTGGCTTCATCAATGCTGCTTTGATGGCACCGCTAAGATTTTCGTGCTTACTTTCTTTTAAACCTATCCGGTAAGCTTTGCCAAGATTATCTACTTTAATCGCTATAGTATCCATCATGCTATGTCGGCAAAATATTTTTCCATTTTTCTAAAATAAAATATACCTGATGTAAGAATAAAGATGGCACTGACGAAGCCGATGCTTATCAACTGCCAAGGCATGGGTTTATTTATGGCAAAAGATGCCCTAAAACCTTCTATGACTCCTACAAGCGGATAGAGTGCATAAGCATGATAGGCCGTAGCACCAAATTTATTAAGCACCAACGAAGCAGGAAATGCGACAGGGGCTAAGTACATTAAAACAGGCATCATAAACGAAAGTGCAAATTTGAAATCACGATATTGTAAGGACAATGAAGAAAACCAAAGTCCAAGACCTGCCGAAGTAATGATGACAAGTGAAAGCGGAATCAAAACGAAAACAACATTGCTGCCGGGATGATATTTAAAATAAATCATCAGCATTATAAGTATGCTAAATGAAATCGCAAAATCTACCAGTTTTGATAATACTGATGTAAAGGGTATGATGATGCGTGGAAAATATACTTTTGTAAATACCGATGATGAACTGATGAGACTGGTGCCAGCCTGGTTGAGTGAATTGGAAAAGTATGTCCAAGGTATGACCGCAAGACAAGAGAAAACAGGATAAGGCATACTCTGGACATCTGGTCTTACGCCTGCCAGTGAACCAAAGACGATGCTGAAAATAACAATTTGGAAAAGCGGGTTGATGATTGCCCATGCAAAGCCCAACACAGTTTGCTTGTACAGTACGGTTACATCTCTCAGCACCATAAAGTACAAGAGATCTTTATATCGCCAAACTTCTTTAAGGTTGATGCCGCTTCGTTTTGACGAAGCCTCAATGATGATGACGGACTGTCTTTGACTCATGCTGGTGTGTAAAAAACTTTTTGTTTACTGGTATTCCAAAAATTATTTGACTTGAGTATTTCATAAAACTTGGTGTTGCTGTTGCCGTCACCAAACAATTGTCTTGGCTCTATTTTTCTATTGAGGGCTTCCTGCAAACCATTCAATATCTCTTCTGCTTCATAGCTGGTATGAATAATGTCGGGATTATTTGTTCTTCCCTTTTGTCTTGTACCAACATTCACAGTGGGTATGCCATAGAAAGGAGCCTCACGAATTCCTGCGCTTGAGTTGCCTGCCACCATCTTTGCATACTTCATCATCACCAAGAAATTTTCAAACCTTACAGAAGGAAATATTCTGAACCGTGGATTGTCTGCCAGTCGTCTTATCTTATGCAGTATAAAGTCTGATCCTTTATCGTTGTTAGGATAAATAACAATGAAATTGAGATTGCTTTTTTCAAGAGCGGCCACATAGTTTTCAGCATATTCATCCATCGCATCTATCTCTGTAGTCACCGGGTGAAACATGGAGATGGCGAAATTATCAAAAGGAATTTCATAATACTTTTTCACTTCTTCAAAAGATGGTAAATCCCTCAACATCGCATCCATGTCAGGCGATCCGATTACATATAAGGCATCTTCGCATTCACCCATTTGGCAAAGCCTTACTTTAGCTTCTTCATTGGCCACAAAATGTGTATGACTGAGCTTGGACACAGCATGGCGAATCAGTTCGTCAACGGTGCCAGACAATTCGCCACCTTCTATATGCGCTACCAAAATATTGTTGAAAGCCCCGACAGTGGCTCCTGCTAAAGCTTCGAGCCTGTCGCCGTGCACCACAATGAGATCGGGTTCTACCAGATGAATATAATTTGCAAAACCAGCTATCGTTCTTGACAGTGTTATGTCCATGCCTGCACCATCATCGTTACTGATGAATTTATAAATATTGTCGTAACCACACTTTTCTATTTCAATAACAGTGTATCCATACTTTTTGTCCATGTGCATGCCTGTTACAAAAATGTGGACTTCAAACAGTTCATTCTGACGAAGAATTTCAATCAGCGATTTGAGTTTGCCAAAATCGGCTCGTGTGCCTGAGAGAAAAACGATTTTCTTTTTGGTATTCATGTCTTCGGAATCATTTACGCAGTTCTGTCTTTATATCCGCTACTAACTTAATCGTTCGGTCTTCTATTTTATTATACAAAAGGTGGTTGGGGCTATCATATAATTCTTCAAAATTGTAAAGATATTGTGTTGGACTACCTATCCATGTAATCCCAGGCAGGGCTTCACGCATTTTGTTTGCGTAAGCAATTGAAAAAAATGGTTTTGGATATACCGGGTAAGCATGCAGATAAAGACTTCCTTTTTCTTTTGCATATAGTGCAAATGAATTGATCAGTTTTACAAAATTTTCATCAACCTTGTACTCCTGCTTGTTGAAATCAAACGTTTTAATGGTTTTGAAAGAACTGTTTTGTGTAGTATCATTGTGGTGACCAATGTAATCGCCACAGGCATTATAGAGATAGCGACCAGTGTTTACTTTATTTTTTATTGAAGAAGAAAAGATAGCGGTGTAGTTATCCTTTATTAAATCGCCTGTGAACAGTGGGAAACGAAGCCATTGATAGTGTGTCAGATAATCAAAGTTTTTTTTCTCAATAATGCCAAGCGCATAGGTGCCAGAGTTGCCCTGCATTGTTTCCCCCTGGTAAGCAACATACTCCGGTATCCCTATAACTATGTCACCTTTTTTCAGGCTGTGTTTTACCTGGTTATAATAAAAGACCATTCCCATATTGGCATTGATGGACATGTCCACAACAGGCATATGCAGTGAGTCCTCTATTATTTCTGAGTTAATGCCGTAAGACACATTGGAGCCCCCAATTAAAATAATTTTGGGCGATGGCAGCGAGTCCAGTCTTTTGTTTTTGTCTATCACGACTGCCCTTCCCTTTTGCACTATTTTTTTATAAGCCATTTTAGAGCTGGCAAACAGGACAATGACAGACAAAAGGAAGAAGCCAGTAATATAAAGTGATATTTTAGCAAGGAATAACTTCATGCTCTAAAACCGGAAATAAATAAACTCATTTTGTCCTGAAAAATTTGCATATACCCACAAGCCTAAAAGCATGTAAACACTATACCTTGCCCATGAAGGTTTGTTTCGCACAAAGGCTGATAAAGCACTTTCGTTGTTGCGGCCAACCCAATCTACCGCAAGCATAACAATGACTACTAAAAAGGCATCAAACTTGCCGGGAAAATCCATTTTATGATAAGAAAAAATGCCCCGTATGTAGCCGAAAGCATCGTGCAAAGTATTGGAGCGGAAAAATATCCAGGCAAAGACAACCAATGCAAATGTGCCCAGCATACCGGCTATTTCTTTTAAGGAAGGAATCACTTTATTTTCTGCCACAGTATTGCTGTATATTTTGTGCCTGTTCATGGCCACCAGCGGCACATAATACAAGCCGTGCAATGCACCCCAGCAGATAAATGTCCAGTTGGCACCATGCCAAAAGCCACTTATCAAGAACACGATAGCAGTGTTACGAAGTGTCTTGCCTTTAGAGCCTAATGAGCCGCCAATGGGTATATATAAGTAATCTCGAAACCAGGATGATAATGAAATATGCCAACGTCTCCAGAATTCGGCTATATTCCTGGAGAAGTATGGGTACATAAAATTGATTTTAAGGTCAAAACCAAACATTTTACCTAAGCCCCTTGCTATGTCTGTGTATCCGCTAAAATCGCCGTAGATCTGGAACGCAAAATAGAAAGCGCCAAAAAGCAGGTAGCTGCCATCGTGGGTGGGGTAGTTGTCAAAAGCATTGTTTGCTAATTTGGCGCAGGAATCTGCTACAACTACCTTTTTAAAAAGACCCCAAAGAATGAGTTGCAGACCCTGCACATTTCTTTGATAATCGAACCGGCGCGGTTTGTAAAACTGGGGCAGCATATTGGCCGCCCTTTCTATTGGACCTGCAACCAATTGCGGAAAAAAGCCTATAAATGCTGCATAAGCGATAAAATCATTGGTGCCATTTAGTTTGCGCTTATAGACTTCTATTGTGTAACTGAGCGATTGAAATGTGTAAAACGAAATGCCTATTGGCAATACAAGGTGAAGCGTTACAAAATCTGCCTGGAAACCAAATAATGAAAGGAAATTTTTAGCAGATTCTGAAAAGAAATTGAAATATTTGAAAAAGATAAGCAGTCCCAGGTTAAAGATAATACTGAAGCCGATGAGGGCTTTTCTTTTTGCAGGTGCATTTGTTCTTTCTAAAAAATAGCCTACACCAAAGTCAACAATGAGACTTAGCCAGAGCAGGAAAAGAAAACGCATATCCCAAAGGCCATAAAAAATAAAACTGCAGATAGCAATGAAAGCATTTTGCAGCTTTACGTTTCGTTTAAAAACAAACCAATAGCCGACAAAAAATGCGATTAAGAAGGGAATAAATGACCAGGAATTAAAAAGCATTATCCTTTCTTAATGAATGTCAGAATACTGTATTTGGACATCTGTATCAATCGCTGCTATTGCTGTTTTGCCTAACACATTTTCATATTCTTCAGCAGGAATTCCACCTTTGCCTGGTCTCTTGACCCAAATATTTTCTTTAGTAAATATTTCACCAGCTTTTACCGGCCTGATGGAACAAATTGTTGCAAAGGCAAAGTCAATCGTTACTTGCTCTTCGCTGGCGGGGCCTTTGTGGCCACCACGTTGTTGTGCAATTATTTTGGCACCTTCTACAAGTTCGCTACAAGATTTTACATCCATTGAGCAAATAATATCAGGGCCGGGTCTGTCCATGCTATCGGTAAAATGCCTTTCTAAAATGGAAGCACCCAATGCCACCGCGCCAAAACAGGCGTGATTGGTGAGTGTGTGGTCGCTAAGACCCGTCACCGCATCGGGAAAGGCTTTTTGAATTTCTGCCAAAGCACCCAAGCGAACCAGGTGGTTTGGTGTGGGGTAAAGATTAGTCGTGTGCAGCAAGGCGTAAGGAACACTATGCTTTTTGAAAATGGAAACTGCTTTTTCAATGCTTTCTATCGTGTTCATGCCAGTACTCAAAATAATGGGCTTACCAAATGAAGCAATGTGGTTGAGGAGTGGATAATTATTGCACTCACCGGAACCAATTTTGTATGCAGGCACATCCCACTTGCGAAGCCTGTCGGCGGCGGCACGACTAAATGGTGTGCTAATGAAAATCATGCCTTGTCCTTCCACATATTGTTTCAGTTCCAGCTCTTCTGCTTCATTTAGAGAGCAGCGGCGCATGATTTCATAAATGCTCACAGTTGCATTGCCGGGAATGGTGTTTTTGGCAGCACTGCTCATTTCGTCTTCTACTATGTGGGTCTGGTGTTTCACCATTTCCACCCCTGCTTCTCTGGCGGCATCTACCATTTGTTTGGCTATTTCCAGGCTACCTTCGTGGTTGATGCCTATTTCGGCTATGACCAATGGTTGGTAATCGTAGCCTATTTTTCTACCGTTGATTTGTATAAATGGATTAGCCATAAATGAGCTTTTTAAGCCGCAATTTTATCAGGAGGTTGCGGAATTTCTTTTTCATAAACATTCTTTTCTCATTTATCATTTCGTTGAAATGATAAAAGCCTGAATAGAAATGTGGATATGCCTGGTAACGGTTTTCTTTATAACCGGGATGAATGTTGTGTGTTTTCAGACTTGCAAGATTTTCTCTTACATAGCGGGGAGAGTTGGCAGCAGTAAGACTAATTGTATCTAAAAAGAACTTGTCGGTCGGCTTTAGAGTAATCTTTCTTTCCTCTGAAATAATACGATGATTGCAGAATAAAGCCTCTTGCAAATTTTCAATTGAAAAACCCATGTGCGAACCTGTTTCAAGCTTATGAATGATGTTATCTGCTTTGAAACAGCTTGAATATTCAAAGCCTATTATGCAGTTCCAGGTCATCTTGAGATCGGCATGATAATCAAACCTTACATTATGTAATTTCTTTCTTGTAGATAGCAGATATTTTTTGGTACACATGGGTATGCCATAGAGTATTTTATATTCATTGTCGAAATCAAACCAATATCTTTTTGTGCTTACATGAAGCATACCCAGTGCATCGTCAGCCATACGGCCGAACAATTCTTTGCATCTATCGTCATCGGTAAAGTCGAGTGCCTCATCTACATCAGAAATGATGATCCAGTCATCTTCATCATATTTATTGATAAAATAATCGTGGGCAAGATCTCTTTGCCAAAACTCTACCCGAAAAGCTTTTTCATCCTGCACTATTTCTTTGTTTAGCACTTCCGGCTCCATTTCTTTTGTAATGAATGTTATTCGGTCTTTATATGGCAAAAATCTTTCGTCATCATTTATTAAATCGGCTGCATTCAAACCCTTGTACTCTCCCTGGAAACTATAGGCATTCTCAAGAATGATCCACTCATTTATGTATGGGGCTTCAAGTATAAACTTTATGAGCAGCAGTTCTTTTTCATACGCATCACTGAACAAAAAAGAATCTATAATTTTCCCTTTTATCGTTACGCTTCCCATTCTATATTTTCTTTTATTACTTTGGCTGGCGCACCACCCACCAGAGTTTTTGAAGGAACATTTTTAGTAACAACCGACCCCGCAGCTATGATGGCTCCATCGCCAATTGTCACTCCTTTCATAATAATAGCACGTGAACCAACCCATACCCGATTGCCAATTTCTATAGCAGCCTTTGAAGGTTTGGTTTCACCATTTATAATTACCTTATGGATATCATCATCCAATAGTTGACAATTCCAGGAAATGGCGCAGTCATTTCCTATTTTGACAGAATGGTTGGCAAGAACAATTGTATTGGGATTTAGAATCGTATTGTTGCCTATTTCAAGGTTTCCATTCACATATATTTTACAACCAGTTGCCACTTTTACATTGCTACCAATAGTCACTTCAGCCTGATTGTTCAATTCAAAAATGCCTTTGTCAGAAGTGACAGAACTGAGACGGTTACTAAAGATGCCAAAATAAAATGGTCCTTTGATTTTCAATTTTCCTTTGGCTGTAAATTTCACTCTTGATGAAATAAATAAATTTTTTGGCCTGAATATGTATGCATAGACCAACTGCCAGAAGTCGAAATATTTTCTTCTGGAACGCTTTAAAGCCCGATATTGTTTTTTAATTACCAAGTAGTCCACCCTCCGTCAATGATCAGATTGTGTCCAACTACATGACTGCTGGCATCGCTTGCCAGGTAAACTATGCCGCCCCGGAGTTCTTCTTTTTCGCTCATCCGGCCAATCGGATTAAGTTGTTTGAATCTTTCAAGAAATAATCCCTGGTGACCGTTGAATATGCCACCGGGTGTTAGCGAATTGACCCTAACCCCTTTGCTGGCCCATAGTGTAGCCAGATACTTTGTAAGGGCAACCACTCCATGCTTGCTTACGCTGTAAGCCACGGGTTGTGATATACCTGTGCCGGGATAGATATTGTGATTGGGGCTGACAACTCCATACAAAGACGCGATATTGATAATGCTGCCTTTACCATTTTCAAGCATTTGCTTACCAACAACCTGGCAGCCAAGGAAGGCTCCTGTAAGATTCACATTCATAATGGCGTTCCAATCTTCAAGATGGAAGTCCTCGAACGAAGCATCGAAACCGGAAGTTTTGCTTTGATTGGTAAAACCTGCATTGTTAATAAGAATATCAACACGGCCAAACTCTTTGATTGTATCAATGAGCATAGTTTCCCAGCTTTCTTTTTTGGTGACATCGCAGAATTTGGCGACAGCGTTTATTCCACTTTCCTGTAGAATTTTAACTGCTGCTTCGCATTTCTCTAAGTTATAATCGGCCAGAATTACTTTTGCACCATAATCGTGCAGGGCAATGGCATGTTCACTGCCCAGGAGACCCGCACCACCTGTTATGATGGCCACTCTTTCTGAAAGGTCAAATAAATTCAATTGGCTCATTTAATTATCCCATTAAAAATTCTACAATTTTAAAGTCTATTTCCGTATCAATGTCAATGGCTCGTTCTCTGGGTATGGTGTGAATTTTGCACCTGGCTTTGCTCCAGTGTCTGAACCGATAAAGAGCAGATTTCTTGACCACATAGGCTGCGGGTGTAAGGCTGTAAACCTGAGGCGCATCCTGCCTGCGAACAATTGGTTTTTTACCCTTTTTCACAATTTTTGCAAAACCATTTTCGTCTATTTCCATCATGTTGAAATAGGGATTTCTTTCGGGTTCGTAACCGGTAATGACAACATCGGTTTCCGGATTGTCCAATGCCAGCCGAATAGCTCCGTCAATATCTTCCCGGGTTTTCAGTGGAACAGTTACATCAAGGTCAACGAGATATTCAACAATTTTTCCAGTCATTTTTTCGTACGTTTCCACTGCGTGGATGAAGACAGGCCATTTGGAGGCTGTATCGCTTGCCAGGTCGGCAGGCCGCATGAAAGGTACATTGGCACCATATTGTTTTGCAACTTCCGCTATTTGCAAATCGTCTGTAGAGATGAGAATATCATTAATCAAATGGCTTGCTTTTGCGGCCTCAATTGTGTAGGCTATCAAGTGCTTGCCTTTCAACAGTCGTATGTTTTTTCCGGGAACTCCTTTTGAACCGCCACGGCAGCAAATGGTCGCAAGAATCATTAGGGGTTTAGAGTTTAATGTTGAGGGTTTAAGATGTTCTCCATACGATCAACGTTCAAATTCATTGAATCCGGATTTACGAAGCACAAATGTTTGGCCGATTTTTTTGCTGCAATTACCAGCTTTAAACTTTCTATTCCTTTCTTGAGATTTGTAAGTCTCGGGTCATTCTTTTTTTGCAAAAAGGTTTTCATGATTTCTACAAAGCGAGTGTTGCGTTCATAACCCTGGTAAGAAAATTCATTCTCCTTTTTATTGGTCGTTGTCCATTTAACAGAACTTGTTGCAAGGTTCCAAAAGATGGTTCCATTGCTGCCGGTAATCATGCAGTTGCGTACCAATTTTGGCTGCAGATAGTCAAGGTGTATAGTGCCCGTTGCACCGCTTTCAAACCTAAGCAGGACATCGCTTACATCTTCAGTCTCTATTTCCAAAGAACCGGTATTCGTATATTGGCAGGCTATGATTTTTACTTTTCCAAAAAGCCAAAGCAGGTAATCAAATTCGTGTATCAAATCCAGCATTACTCCGCCACCGGTTTCTACCTTGGCACTCATACCCGTACGATAATCTTCCTGCGGCCGCCAGTCCGGCAAATACTGACCTACCTGCGCATTAACAGATACAATTTTCCCAACAACCTCATCATCCAGAAGTTGTTTTATTTTTTGCATTCCCGGGTCAAAATGCAGATCGTAGCCCACAACTATGTTGCTGTGGTAAGATGCAGATAATTCAACCAGTTCAGCCATTTCTTGCAGGGAATGACTGACAGGCTTTTCGATGTAAATGTTTGGAACCTTGGCTCGTAGCAGAGCACTTAAAGAAGCGGTGTGAAAGGCGGTGGGAGTGCAGATAATGGCTGCATCAAAAGATTCTGCAGCCAGGGCATTATTTAGAGAAGTAAATGCTTGAAGATGAGAAAAATCAATAGGCAGAATACCGGAGCGGCTAACAACCGCCACCGATTGATAACCTAATAAAAGAATATTTTGAAGATGCCGAAGTCCGATAGAACCCAGGCCGATGATTACAATTTTCAAAGAATAGGATTGAGAGCCAAAAATTAATTAAGGGGCGAAAGATATTCAATCGGAAATTCTACAATCATGACCTGGTCAAGACTTTCCAATTTCACAAAAATCTTTTTCTTACCACCTTTTAAAACAGTTCCTGTAGAATCCATAAAGATTCCATGATTTACTTTGATCCTGGTATTTTCATCAAGAGAACCAAGCGATTGTATAGAAACTGTGGCTTGGGTTTCGGCCAGGTATTTTTTAATGAGTTCAATTTCTTCATTCCTGATGACTGCGGGCTTGCCAACATGATAAACAAAGTTGAGAATGCCATCTGTCATCAGCACTTTTGTTCGTTCGGTGTCATCAATATTTACAAACACATAGGAAGTAAACAAAGGTTCATCAATGATTTTTTTTCGGTCGCTCCACTGCTTTTCAGTTTTTTTTACCGGACACCAGCATTCAATTCCCTTATTGTTCAATACGATATTTACCTTTTTTTCCCACCTGGGTTTAGTATAAAGTGCATACCATTTCTTTACATTTTCCATAGTCATTGTGCTTACCTTTTCTCATAGCTTCGCCCCCTCACTCCCATTTTTGCAAAAAAAGAGACTGATAATATTAGTTAATAAGAACCCTTACTTAGCCTTTCTTTGAAAAACTACCTAACAGGTTTTGTAAAAATCCTTTCTTTCTGTCCTGAACATAGTAACCATAACCATAGCCATAGCCATAACCATAGCCATAGCCGCCATAGCCATAACCAAATGATGTCTCACTCTTAATGCCATTTACCACAATAGAAAGACTCTTTATCTTCTTTTCTCTATTCAACTTTTCAACAAATGGAATCACTGCTTTGGAAGAATATTTGTGCCTGATGATGAACATTGTCAGATCAGCAAATTTCTCAAGAAGCAGTGCATCTGTAACCAGGCCAATGGGTGCTGTGTCTATAATAATAATATCGAAGTTGGCCTGCAGATACTCTACCAGTTTAGCTGCTTTGGAACTTAGCAACAACTCAGCAGGATTTGGTGGGATGGGGCCTGAACTGATGACATGAATTTCCTGCCCTGGCACTTTTTGAATAATGCTTTCTATAGGGATGTCTTTGACAATGTAATTGGAAATACCTAATTCACCTGGCACATTTAAATATTTGCTTAGCTTAGGTTTTCGAAGGTCAAACTCAAGAATAATCGTTTTGGCACCCGTGATGGCCATGCTGCTGGCAAGGTTGAGAGAGACGAAACTTTTACCCTCGCCGCTCATAAATGATGATACAAGTATTGTTTTAACTTTTCTCTCCGCGCCCATATATTGAATGTTGGTTCTGATGAGCCTGAACTGCTCAGAAATAGGTGTGCGGCTCTTGCTGTCAATTACAATATTTTTTTTATCTTTTTCATAGGAAAGCTCCCCAAGAATGGGGGCAGAGGTTCCTTCTTCAATTTCTTTTCTATCACTTACTTTAGTATTGAAAAAATCTTTTAAAACCAACACCAGTGTCGGAATGACAAGACCGATTAAGAAAGCAAATAATTGTATTTGCGAAGCTATTGGCCGGATGACTCCTGTGTTAAAAGCACTGTCCACAATACGCGTATTGTTGATGTTGGAAGCCAGTGACAATTGTGATTCTTCTCTTTTTTGTAAAAGGTAGAGGTAAAGAGTTTCTTTTAAATTAATCTGACGTGTAATATTTAATAATTCCCTCTCCTTGCCCGGCAAACCTGCTATTTTAGTTTCGATATTTCCGTAAGTATTTTGTACCTGGTTTAGATTGCTGTTAAACCCGCTTTTTAAAACTTGTATATTTCTTAAAAGGTTGTTTTTAATGTCTTTTAATTGAGCATCCAACCTGGCTAAGGTGGGATCATTTTCCGTGCTGCTCAAAGACATTCGCTGCTTTTCAAGAAGAAGATTATTATGGGTGTTAATCAGAGATAATAATGTGGGTTCGCTTATGCCTAAACTGGAAGGAATGGCCTCAATGCCTGAACCGGTTGTCAGATAAGTTTCTAATGATTCAAGAATTTTTAGCTGAGCAATCTGATCTGACTTTTTATTATCTACCGCAATTGCCTGCCCCAGGTAAGATGTTGCTTCAGCGGAAATGGAATTGATACGGTTGGTAGTTTTAAATCTTTGCGCATTTAGCTCCACAGTATTTAATTCCTGGGCAACTCCGTCAATTCTTTCATTCAAAAATTTGATAGTTCTAAAGTTTGCTACATTTTTATCTTCCAATCCGGCATTATTGTAAACTTCAATCAATTTGTTGACAATATCAACTCCTCTTTCTGGTATTTCATCTAATATGGAAATCTCTACAATGCCGCCCATGTCATGTGTTAGCCGAACGTCAATCCCCGTTTTAAATCTTTTGGTTTCGGCCTCCTTTTTGGTAAAAAAAACCCTAAAACCTTCAGGATCTATTTTTACGTTTGTATTTCTGAACAAGATCAGTTTTCCAAAATCTGTTACAAACGTATCGCCAAAATTAATGGTTCGCAAAGTAGTTCCTTCATGTATTGTGAAATTTGTAGGGGTCAGCGTTAATTTAAACCCACCCGCTTTAAAAGCAGAATCTTCTTGTACGACTTTAAATAAAACCGGTGCACTGGTTCCATAAATTGGAGATGCAGTTACACGACCCTCTTTATAAATATTTATATTAAGATGAAGAGAATCTACAACTTTTCTCATTAATGAATAAGAACGAAGAATGTCCATTTCATTTTCAACATCTTTATTCTGGGTCACAAGACCCATTTCTTTTAAAGTTTTATATTCGGAATTTCCCCCTTCCTCCTGAGATTTTATGAGCAGAAATGCTGAAATTTTATTGACAGGCATTGTATAGCGGAGATAGATGCGGGAAATGATAATGCAAATAACTATACTAACAATAAACCAGGGCAGAACACCTATAATTTTGTAGATAAATTTCTTAACGTCAAACTGATTATCGCCGGAAATTGCAAATTCATTTTCCGCAGCATTAATTGGGTAACTCATTATTTTGGATTAAATAAACTCTTGTTCATTAAATTATTTCCTTACAATTGTGATGGTTATGGCTATTAAACTGATAACCGTCGCTAACAGGGCTGAAATACGGGAAAGATCTTCAAATCTTGTTTTATATTTTTCTGCTTCAATGTAAATGACATCATTTCTTTGAAGGTAGTAGTATTTAGACATGAAAATAGCTTTGTCAGTAAAATCAATTGTGCCAATTTCTCTTACTCCGTTACTGTCTCTTAGTATGTGAACACCCATCCGGCGACTGTATGTCGTCATATCCCCCGCCAGGCCTACTGCTTCAAGAACAGTTATCCTCTCATTTGGTACAACAAAAGTGCTGGGGTTTCTTACTTCGCCCAAAACGGTAAAACGAAAATTTGAAAACTTTACAGAAACCAAAGGATCTTTAAGATATTTACTAACACGCTCTTTCAACTGATCTTTAAATTGTTCTTTGGTAATTCCCGCCGCCTTTATTTTCCCAATAACCGGAAATTCAATATCGCCATTCATATCCACAATGTAGCCGGTGCTGCTATTTGTATTAGAGTTTCCTGCAGACATTGCAGGGTTGGATGAATAGGTATTGAAAAGTGCTGCAGTTGCCTCGTTGGCTCCTGCAATTTTAATCTCTAAAATATCATCGGGCATAATTATGGCCTGTGACCGTTGCAAAGCAGGCAGGTGAACAACCTGTGAGTCGCTTAGGTTAGAAAAATATTTTAATTTTTGGGTGTCTACACATGAACTTGAAAATGCGATCAAAATAAGTGCAGAGACAAAAAATGCTAATTTTTGGCAACCAGGAAAAAAAATCGGACGTGTATGTAAGTTCATATAGAGTTTCTGAGTTTTATGGTAAACCCTGTTTTGTATAGGAAGAACGACAGATGACTGCTAAACATTGTGAACGGTGGCTATTTACCTTGAAACAGGATTCAAAAATAAATTTTTGAAAGTTAATGAGCAAAGGAATATTTAAAATGGATACCTTTTTGGGGTATCCATTTTAAATAGCCAGTTTTTTCTCGTTGAAACTGTTAAAATAAATCAATGAGTGGCTAAACCGGCCGGAGTTAAAATCATGTCTTTGACTATGTTTGACGCCTCGCCGACATAAATATCTTTTCTAAGATTTTTAAGCCATGTTTTGTATCGTTCACCCTTGTCTTTATCTACATTATTATACTTTGCATCATCTGCCTTTAATCCTTCAAAAGGTAAATCAGTGGTTAATTTTGCAAGACTGTCATTCTGCTTTACTGTCGCTTTTAGGGCTGCTTGTTCTGATTTATATTTTATGTAATTAAGGTGATAGATTTTGTCGTTTTGTTTTGCTAGCCAATAGGCATTTTTATCAATCAGACCAAAATTTGTTGTGCTTTTTATTCTTTGTTCACTTTTAGATTTTAGTGCAGCAATATCATAATTGCCTGTCCATTTTGTGTAGTTTGATTTTTCGATTTCGTCCCAGGGAAGTGCATTATCATTGTCTTTTTCCCTGAACTTTAAATATTCATAGTCATCAGGAATGACAATATCGGGTGTTACTCCTTTCAATTGTGTGGAGCCGCCATTGATCCGATAAAATTTTTGCAAAGTAAGTTTCACCGCTCCAAACTCCGTTCGTCCGGTAAAGAGATCCAATGGTTTGCCAAAAGGTATGTTACGCTGAACGGTTCCTTTTCCGTAAGTGGAACTGCTGCCAATGATGACTCCACGACCATAATCCTGTATAGCTGCAGCAAAAATTTCTGAAGCTGAGGCACTAAATTCATTGATCATAACTGCCAGCGGACCTGTGTAAACAACCGATTTTTCATTGTCACGCAATACTGTTGGTTTTCCAACTCTATCTTTCACTTGCACCACCGGCCCTTCTGAAATGAACAGGCCGACCATTTCAACTACTTCCGGCAAATAACCGCCTCCGTTATTCCGGAGATCCATTACTACACCATCCACATTTTCACTCTTCAGTTTTTGCAACTCTTTGGCTACATCCTGTGCACAGCGGTGTCCGTCGGGCTTTTCATAATCGCCATAAAAATCGGGAAGATAAATGTATCCTATCTTCTGCTTGTCGTTAATGATGGCGCTTCTAACATAAACCTCGTCCTGCACTATTTCATCTCTGATCAGAGAAACCACCTGCACTGTTCCTTCCTGTTTCTTAAGTGTCAGTCTCACTTCGGTTCCTTTATTTCCCCTGATGATTTTGACTGCATCTTCCACAGCCAAACCGGTCAGTTCCACAGGTTCTTCTTTGCCCTGCGCCACTTTCATTACAATGTCGCCTACCTGTATTTGTCCACTCTTCCAGGCAGGGCTGCTGCTGAGCAGACTGGCTACTTTTATGTTGCCATCTTCCTCTTTTAGCGAAGCGCCAATGCCAAAAAATTTACCGCTCATCTGTTCGTCAAACGATCTTTTTTCCAGTGGTGGAAAATAATCTGAGTGGGGATCCATGTAAGCGGTAATGGTATTGATAAACAAATTAAACCGCTCATCATCGGTAAACCTGACCTTGAGTCTGTCCAGGTTTTTTTCCATGGTTTTTCCAACTTTTTCTCTTGCCTCTTTTTCCAGCTCGGTATCAGATTTTATAACAAAAGGCTTCACTATTGAATCTTTGTAAACAGAATCTTTTTTGTTCCTATTTTTTTCACGGCTATCCAGCAATTCAGAGTATTTCTCCAATGTCAAAAATTTTAGCTTTTTCCTCCACATATCTTTTCTTCCGGCTTCGTTAGAAGCATAGTTCAATTTATCTCCGTCAACCACTATTTCTTCGTTTACTGTGAAGTCAAAGGGTTTAGCAAGTATGTCTTTGTAAATGGAATAAACTTCCGCCATTCTTTTTGCATAAATTACATTGACTGCAGGCACAAACTGAACAGGCGAAGTGCCATGTATTTCATCATCAATCTGGTCTTCATATTTCCTCAACTCTTTGATGTCGGACTGCAAAAAAATATTTTTGTCTCTGTCAACCGCTGCTAAATATTTCTTGAAAATTTGTTGTGAAAAATTGTCATTAATTACTTTAGGATCGTAGTGATTTTGCTCAATGATGCTGCCAAGAGTTGTAAGCAATTTTTGTTGATTGGTTCCAGAACTCCCATTTCCTCCCTGACTTTGAAAAGCCCAGAAAATGCCCGACACAAAAATGATTAACACGACAGGCAATACCTTTCGATTTAGCATAAATTGGAATATTTTTTTCATTCAAATCAAAAATAACGTAAAAACTCTTTCAAAAGCGATACCAGCTTTTTATCTTAACAAAGGTTTTATTTAAAAGTTATCAATAGGTCAGGAATAAAAATTGAATTAGATTTTAGCAAGTGTTATTTTGAATAAATATTGATGAAACACACTCTCATGAAAACACATTTTCCTCTTCATTAAAAAACTTTTTTAATTTAAACCATACCAAATTTTGCTTCATGATCTGCTTGAATATTCGCAAATAAAATTTAATTTTACTACAATCAAAATAAATTGAGATGAAAAATTTCGTTTGTTTATTTCTGATCCTTTTTCTTTCTACCTCTGTTTTTTCTCAAACGACTGCAAAATATCCTACAAAAAGCAGGTTCTATAGCAATCGATACAGAAGCTACTCCATAAAAGACGGTGATATTTTGTTGTACAATTTTAAAAAAGACACATTAGCCTACAATCTGACAGTGATTGTAAGAAGCATTAGTAACGCTATTAACCTATCTTATAGTATATCTGAAAATGCCGCTATCCTGGAAAAAGAAAAATCGGGCAACATAGTGTTGCCTGAGCAAACCCGGCTTCTGGCTACGAAGTATGATACATTGATAACAGACAGCATGGCTACTTTAAAAAATGAAATTGTGTTTTGGATGAGTCAAAAGAATTTTAAAGAACTTTATTACATAAAGGAGTCTCAGATGGACATGGGGAATGGCATGGAATCTTTTGCAAGAGAAAACACTTCGACGATAAAAATAAAAATCAAAGGCCGGGAAACTCTGCTTACACTTTTTAACATGGATAATCAAAAGGGGAAAGCAAAGTCTATGTCAGTGCTGACAGACGATAGTAATCCACTGATTGTGAGAATGGATGCAGGAAAATGGACAATGTCTTTGAGTGAAATAAGATGAATCAATGCTCATTGAATGAATGTTTGCTTATAAAATTTAAAACTTGATTTGCAGTAGCCGAAAATTTTTATTTATTTTCGCCCCATATTAGAAAACGGAGGTCGTAGCTCAGTAGGTTAGAGCATCAGTTTGTGGTTCTGAGGGTCGTGGGTTCGAAACCCATCGGTCTCCCCCTTTTTTATAAACCTTGTTGTGAAAAGCAACGAGGTTTTTTTATGAGAAAACCAGAAAGTCATGGATTGGATTTTAATATTGATACCGCTTATTTCCGCCTTCATTGGCTGGTTTACCAACTGGATAGCTATTAAAATGTTGTTTCACCCCCGTGTGCCAAAAAAAATATTGGGCATCACATTTCATGGCATTTTTCCAAAGAGACAAAAACAGTTTGCTATGAAACTGGGCAAACTGGTGAGCAGTGAATTGCTGTCATTTACCGACATTGAACAAAAAATATCGAAACCGGAAAACGTAGAAAAAATATTGCCTCTCCTGGATGCGCATATTGACACGTTTCTGAAAGAAAAATTAACCGCACAAATACCTATGCTGGCCATGTTTGTAGGCGAAAAAACAATTGCAGAGGTGAAAGGGGTTTTTATGGCGGAACTGCAGGAATTGTTTCCAATACTGATGAAGCAATACATGGGTACACTGCAAAACGAACTCGACCTAGAGAAGATTGTGACCGAAAAAGTGGGTCTGTTTTCAAGCGACAAGCTGGAAGATATACTGAACCAGATTATGTCCACCGAATTTAGATTTGTAGAAATTATTGGTGGCGTTCTTGGGTTTTTAATCGGTTTAATTCAAGTGCTGCTGACGGTGATGACAAGATGATTTGTTGAATGCGGGCAGGTTTTGGGGCTTGAAATAACTTGCAATCTTTTGCAGATTCAGATTTCACTTCCTGACAGGGTAAACAAGCAAGAGGACACTAAAATTAAAGACTTTACTTTCATCAATCATAATGAAACCTGCATGATACAATCCATATAGTTTCCTCTTTTACCTGGTACACCAACCTATGTTCCTGGGTAATTCTTCTTGACCACTTACCTTTTAGCGAATGCTTTAAAGGCTCAGGCTTTCCGATGCCTGAGAAAGGATTTGAGGCAGTTTCAACAATAAGGGAAATAATTTTTGCAAGGATCTTGGGATCGGATTTTTTCCATTCTTCCAATTGCTCCAGTGCCTCGGGGCTTAATGTAACGGTTTTCATTTTGCACCAAACTTTTCTTCCAATTGCTGTACAGTGAATGTAATTCCTTTGCCTTGTTCCAACGACTGAAGCGATTCGTGAAGGTTTGATTTGTTTTTTTCAGACGACAATAAATAAGCCGTTTCATCCACTGCTTCTTTCACAGTGATTTCTACTTCTTTATCCTTAAAGGCTGCCCTGATGGAACTAAGCAAGTCCATTGATAGCTCATTCACATTTAAACGATAAGTGCTTGTCATCATTCAAAATTATGCGTTTTTGAGGTTATTATTTACTTTCCTAAAAACTGGAGAAAGAGATAGCAGGCGATTACGCCAATGTGTTAAGCACTGCCAAGCCAAAGTTTGGCAAAAACAGTAGGGAGGTGGAAACGCCCGGTAAGAAAGCCGAAGGGTTGATTTCTCCGATTGTTTCGGTGTTTAAATTTAAAACAAAAAGTAGGTTTCCAAATGAAAGTGAGAGTCTTGCTTTTTATTTTTAGATTGAAAATTTTGCTTTGGTTAAAGTTCAACAATGGACTGAACCACTTACCATAGCAGAGAATATTCAAATAAGCAGTGTTTTATGGAGAAAATTATTTTTTTTGAGTTGAAAACTTGCGTCTATTTTTGAATTGTAAGCAATATCAAATAACCAATTATGAAATGTTATTTATGCGATAAAGAAGCTACATCTAAAGAGCATTGCCCTGCAAAGTCATTTTTCCCAGTCAACAAATGCACAAGTTTAATAAAAGTACCTTCATGTTCAATACACAATGAAGACACGTCTTTAGATGATGAGTACGTTCGGAACTTAATTTTAATGACAAAAGGTAATAATGAAATTGCGGAAATGCATTTGAGAAATAAGGGATTAAAATCCTTGTTAAGAAAAGCAGGGCTATTTAACCTTATGACCAAAAATCCTCAACGATTAAATTTTATTAAAGACGATGAAGATTCAAAAAACTTAGCATTTGAAATTGACAGAGACAGGTTTGATAAAGGGCTGCGAAAAATTGCTTATGGAATTTATTACTTTGCTTTTTCCCAAATATGGTATCGCAATCTTGTGGTTTCTACCCATAATTTAGTAACAGAGAAACTAAAAGTTGATTCAACTGCTGAATTAATTCAGTATTTAAAAAAAGAATCTGATTTTGAAATAATCTATGAAGGTGCAAATCCAGAAGTTTTTAAGTATAGTTTTTTACATCAAAGCTCAACCAACAATAAAATCCTTGTAATGCAATTTTATGAGTGGTTTGAAGTATGGATAATACCTAAACAAAATTCATTTCAACCTTCTTTAGATTCATAATACTAAATCAATACTCCGGTAGTTTTTTAAAAGCAAGTATGGTGGATAACTAATTGCTGTAAAAAAATAAATTAAGGATTGAAGATAGAAATAAAAAAAGGC
>JAYTGA010000334.1:0-15358 GCA_043733905.1 Segetibacter sp. | reverse complement strand
GATACGTGAGATTAAAGGGTTGTTTTTAATAACAAATGGTAGAAAAAGCTGAATAAAGATTGGTCAGTACAAGTGAGTGACATGCACAGCATCCTTTGGACAACAGGGGCTGAAGAAAGAACTAATGCAGGCTCCATCATGTGAAACTGCCGTTAAATCAACTGCCCGCAATTTTGGCTATTGTAATATTGATTCTGAATAAAATCAATTGTTTTTTGCGCAAACTTTTATACATCATATTTCTGCTGCTTTCTGCTATTCTTCCGTTTCAAGCCTTTTGCCAGTGGGTGACTGTGTCGGGTACTGTTTTCGATATTACTAAAAAGACACCGATGGAATATGTGAGCGTTTTGAGCATTCACGGGCAGGGTACAACAACCGACTCGCTTGGACATTATGAAATTACGGTGCGGGAAAATGACTCCATTTATTTTTCATTTCTCAATAAACCCACGCCAAAATATGCAGTGAAAAACATTGCTAACATGGATGCCTTCAACATTTCTATTCAAAAGAAAATTGGCGAACTGCCTGGGGTGACGATTAAACAACGGAATTATAAACTGGACTCCATGCACAACCGGGAGGAGTACGGGAAAATTTTTAATTACAAAAAACCGGGTATTGGCATTACCATTAATCCGGGCATGGCTGCTGGTTTAGACCTGGATGAGTTTATCAAAATTTTCCAGTTTAAAAAGAACAGGCGGATGCTGTCTTTCCAGAAAAGATTGCTGAGAGAGGAGCAGGATGGGTATATCAATCACAGGTTTAGCAAGGGATTGGTGAAAAAACTGACGGGACTTGATCCACCTGCAATAGAAAGTTTCATGGTTGAATATAGACCGACCCTGATGATGGTTGAGCAAATGAACGACCTGGAACTGGGCCAATTCATCATAGAGGCATATAAGTATTTTAAAGACGGGATAAAGGTGAACAAACAACTCTTTAACCGTGAAGTGGAAACAGACGAGTAGCCCTTTTTAAACACCTTCGGCATCCAGACCTGGCTCGTCATTTCCATTGATGATTTCTTCTTTTGCAGGGTAGTGTGGAAAGCCAGAAAAATCCTGGTCAATCTTTGGGTCGTTAGACTCCTGGACGTCTTTCGGCTCCGTCATGGCTTCTTCCGGATTGTTGGTCACGGTTTCCGGCTTATCTTTTTTATCTTTTGGGGCAATGTTATTGTTCATAACTCATGTTTAATTAACTGCTTAAAAAAATATGCCCCTTATTTTCCTGAGAGGAAAAAAATATCAGACTCAACCTATCAAACCTGCAGCCCGGCTAATGTCAAGCATCCGGTCAATTGGTTTTTTTGCAGCCAGCCGCAGGTCTTCATCCATCAATATTTCCGGGGTTTCATACTTCATGCAGAGGTAGAGTTTTTCCAGTGTGTTCAGCTTCATGTAAGGACAGTCGTTGCAGGCGCAGTTAGCCGTAGTGGGCGGCGCAGGAATGAACGTCTTGTGAGGAGCTTCTTTTTGCATCTGGTGAAGAATGCCAGACTCTGTGACAACAATAAATTCATTGGCACTGTCAGCCACCGAATATTTCAGCAATTGTGTAGTGCTGCCAATGAAATCTGCCAGCCTTAGCACAGGTTCTTCACACTCAGGGTGCGCTATCACTTTTGCCTGTGGATAACGCACTTTTAGTTTGGTCAGTTTTTCAAGGCTGAATATTTCATGAACCATGCAGGCTCCATTCCACAGCAGCATATTTCTGCCAGTTTTTTTGTTGAGAAATGCACCCAGGTTTTTGTCCGGGGCAAAAATTATTTTCTGGTCTTTAGGCAAACTGTTCAAAATAGCTTCTGCATTTCCGCTGGTGCAAATGATGTCGCTGAGGGCTTTGATGTCTGCCGTGCAGTTGACATAGCTGATGACAAGGTGGTCAGGATGTTTTTCCTTAAACGCCCTGAAAAATGGGGCTGGCGCACTGTCTGCCAGGGAGCAACCTGCTTTCAGATCAGGCAAAACCACTTTTTTTGAGGGGTTCAGAATCTTTGCCGTTTCCGCCATGAAGTGAACACCTGCAAACACAATCATGTCCGCAGTTGCGGATTGTGCTTTTTGCGCCAGCCCAAGACTATCGCCAAGATAGTCTGCCACATCCTGAATGTCTGGTTCCTGGTAGTAATGGGCCAAAATGATTGCATTTTTTTCTTTTTTAAGTTTTTCTATTTCTGCAAACAAATCTAACGAAGGATCAATTGGCACATCCAGAAAACCTTTTTCATTCACCTGGTTTTCAGCTTCTTTCATTTCTATGTTCATAACTCTTGTAATAATGTCTTTAATACTTTATTATTAAATAAACCTACTACTATTAGGGGTGTGAATAGCGGGAAAACTAATTTTTCAAATATTTGCAAATGTAAAAAAGATGTGTTTGTCCACCGTTTTCCACATTCAGTCAACACATGGTTTTGTAGTAAAATTAGGCTTTTAGTAAAATTACTAACAGGACATAGTAAAACACCGTGTGGAAAATTTTGTTGGCAAAAATGGCTTCATGATTTGTTAACACAGCATGGACAATTGGTGTTCATTTTACCCCGATTCCGATATTGAGTCAATAATAGGGGTAGTTGTTCTAATTCTTTCCACAATGGGCAATGAAAAAATGAGGGTTATGCCACAAGGAAACAATTTGGTAACATGGCCATGTGGAAATATTTGTGGTTGGAAAGCGCTGATTTAGTTGTAGTAGAGTGCACGTTAGTCCATTGCGTATAGCTATCCACATTTGCAATGTAAGAGGAGTAAGTGTTTGGGATGGTTGTCCACAATTTTTGGCGACGATAATATTTACTCAAGTTTGTATCAGCACTACCGCCTTTTTAAATCCAGTACAATCTGTAACTTTACTTTTAAACTTCGAGGTATGATAACACTCACCGCTATTATTGAAAAATCAGACGATGGATGGTATGTCGGACAAGTTGAAGAAATGCCTGCTGCCCTTGCTCAAGGCAGAACAATTGACGAATTGAAGATGAATCTTTCAGATGCTGTGAAGCAGTTAATGGAGGCAAATCGTGATGGGATTTTGGGAGAAACTAACTGAAATAAAACCCTGCAGTTTTTGTTATTATCTATCAGAAACAGCAGTATTATTCTTCAACCATTCAACTATTTCTTCAAAAGCAATTGACCCGGTGGAAATATTGATGACGAAGGTGTAAAGGTCGTTGTCCGTTGCGGTTATCTTATAGCTCTCATGCCTCAATAGAGTTTCCATTAGCAAATATCCTGTCCTTTTATTACCGTCAACAAAGGGATGGTTCATGATTAAGCTTTCGCCTATCGCCGCTGCTTTCTCAAATACACCCGGATAAAGATATTCGCCGCCAAAAGTTTGAAATGGTCGCGCCAATGCAGATTCTAAACCGCCAAGGTCACGTACGCCATTAGCACCACCGAATTTTTCTATAAGGATGGTATGCATCTTCAGCACTTGTTCAGTAGAAATCATTGTGCTAGTTTTTTTAAAACGTCACTTCTTTCTGAGATGATTTTTTCGACATGTTGAAGCAGGTTGTACTCTTTGCCGGGCATCTTGTTTATTTTGTCCAAAAATTGATTTACATCCGTTAATTGTTGCTCGGATAATGTCTCAACCTTTTCTAAAATTGTTTTCTTCATTTCTGCAACGCTCATGATGATAGATTTTATAATCAAATTTAAGAACAATTATTTGACTATGTTGCGTTTTTTGGGAACAGGAATAGCACTGATGGAATAGATTGCCAGCTTTTTTTAATTGAGTTGTACTTGATTTTTGTGAGGTAAATGAGTTATTCATGCACACCCAGTCGAAAATTGAGGCGCAGATAAAGAGTCCTTTGAACCAAACGGTTTTTTGTAACTTCACTCTCAATCTTTCAGGTATGATAACACTCACCGCTATTATCGAAAAATCAGACGATGGCTGGTATGTTGGGCAAGTAGAAGAAATGCCTGCAGCCATTGCTTTCATAATGTAGTCTTCTTTTAGCACGAATCTTTTCTGCTCGCTATTGCTCAGTAAAAGCTGTAAATTTGACTTTTCAGATACATTGTTAGAAAAGAAACAAAACAATAAAAAATGCAGGAAATTATTTTTATAGCAGAAGAAAGTGATGAAGGCGGATTTATTGCAAGAGCATTGGGCGTATCTATTTTTACGGAAGCAGAGACCTTCAATGAATTAAAAGATGCAGTGAAGGATGCGGTAAAATGTCATTTTGATGACGATAAGCAACGCATTATTCGCTTGCACATGGTAAAGGAAGAAGTGTTTGCGGCATGAAGAAAATACCTCGTGATATTGATGCAGCCGACCTCATCAAACGCCTGAATAAAAATTTCGGTTATGAAGTTTAGAGGCAAACCGGCAGCCATATAAGGCTAACTACACAGCAAAATGGAGAATATCATGTAACAATTCCCAATCATCCGGCGATTAAATTGGGAACCCTCTCTCACATTCTCAATGATGTTTCTACCCATTTTAATAAAACTAAATCCCAGATAATAAATGAACTGTTTTAGTACCACGCTGTAACAAAGCTCATTCCCACCCGCCACCTTATCCTTCCCATAAGTGCGGGCCCAATAGTTATACTCTTTGTACTGGCAGGTTTTATAGTGGGCTCTTGCTTTGGTTATGTATTCATTATTTCGGATAGTCATTTAGTGCAACAGTTCCATCCATGTTAGGGTTGCAGGTGATAACACCCTGCAACGGCTTGACGGCAACACCAGCAGGGGCAAAAACCAAAAGAGATAAAAACTTCAAGTTTTTGTTATTATCTATCAGAAATAGTAGTATTTTTCTTCAACCATTCAACTATTTCTTCAAAAGCAATTGAGCCAGTGGAAATGTTGATGACGAAGGTGTAAAGGTCATCAGGAGGTGCAGTAAAGCTGCATCCATCATTGATAAGTAGGCTCATCATAGCAAGCACGCCTGTTCTCTTATTTCCATCAACGAAAGGGTGATTGATAATCAGGCTTTCTCCAAGTGCTGCGGCCTTTTCAAAAACGGTGGGATATAAATCGGTGCTATCAAAAGTTTGAAAGGGTCGGGCAATAGCAGATTCCAACAAACCAATGTCTCTAATGCCATTGGAGCCTCCAAAATCAATAATAGATTTTCTATGCAATTCTAAAATGTCATCAATAAATATCATTGAGCTAATTTTTGCAAAACATCTCCATATTGTTCTTTGATGGCATCGTAGTTTTTACTGAGGCTGATTGTTGCCTCTTTGTTTCTGTTAGCATTCAGCAGTTCCAGCACTTCGGATAAAACTGATTCGCTTTCGATGCTTGTAATTTTGTTTATTGCTTCTATTTTCATTTCTGCAACGCTCATGATAATTAATTTTATAATCAAATTTAAGAAGAAATATTTGAGCTTTATGACTAACCGGCTTGAAAATGCGGCCCCGCAGTTGGCAACCAGTCTGAGCGACATGATTTTATTAAGCGGTCACGAGGCTGTTGATGGGAGCCTTGGAATATTATGGGTCGGTCAGGATTGCCGCCCACAACAACGTGCCCAATTCCAAAGAAATTTATAATGATTTGGCGAAGCGTTTTCCCGGAAGGAAAAAGAAAAAGCTGATACCGTAAACAAAACCTAAGACAGTTCAACAGGACATTTTTTAGTAACCACCCCCTGCGGGTGGTTTTTTTATAATTTATTTAGAGGGAATTGCACCTTAATAAGGATAAAATTGCCGCTCCGAGCGGCAATTTTGGGGCTATTAGTGGCTAAATTGGTGTTATTAGAAAAAGGCTGTTATTAAGGCTGAATTTGGTGCTAATAATGGGTAATTTGGTGCTTTTAGCTAGAAAAATTGTGCTATTAAGAAAAAATTTGGCGCTTTGAGTACCAAATTTGGTGTAATTAGGGAGGATTTTGGTGTTATTTGTTAGTTTAAGTTCTTATTTCATCCCCCCACTTCTTCCTTCCCATAAGTGCTGACCAATAGTTATACTCACGGTAGCGGCGTTTGAGATGCTGGTTCATTATTTCGGATACGTCTTTGGGGCAGCTTGCCTGCGCTGAGGTTGCAGTTGAACACCTTGTAACGGCTTGGCTTCTGGAATATCTACAAAGATGGAAAAACAATTGCTAACTTCGTTTTACAAAATTTACAGGCATGATAACACTCACCTCTATTATAGAAAAATCAAACGATGGCTGGTATGTTGGGCACGTGGAAGAAATGCCTGCTGCCATTTCGCAAGGCAGAACAATTGACAAGCTGAAAAATAATCTTTCAGATGCTGTGAAGGAGTTGATGGAGGCAAATCGTATTTAGTGCAAAAGAAAACTCTTAATTGCGCAGAAACAATATTCAGCACACACGCTGTTACTGCTATGATTAAGCGAGGCATTTCCGCAGATGCCATAATTGAAGTGCTCACCGGGGGGGAAATAATTGCTGATTATGCAACTGATAAGCCATATCCAAGCAAGCTCTTGCTTAACTTTATTAGCGGACAAGCTATGCATGTAGTAGTGGCGGAGGATGGCAAACAATGTATAATTATAACATGCTACTTCCCCGACCCTGCTTTGTGGAACAGGGATTTTAAAACTAAAATCAAATAAGATGCAGTGCGTTATTTGTAAAATAGGACAAACCTTAAAAGGAACTACAACTTATATGGTTGACAGGAAGAAAAGCCTGCTGGTGTTTAGAGATGTAGAAGCTGAAATTTGTGATAACTGCGGAGAAGCTTACTTTTCGTTGGAAACTACAAAGAAGCTGCAGCAGCTTGCAGATGAAGCAGTAAGCAAAGGGGCAGAGTTTGAGGTGGTGAAGATGTAGCACTTACTTCCCACCCGCCACCTCTTCCTTCCCATAAGTGCGTGCCCAATAGTTATACTCTTTTCGCCTTTGCCAGTGTTCTTTACGGCAAAATAGCTGTTGGTGAAGAACACCAACAGCGGCGGAAATTTTTTAATTGTCACAAACTCGTTTTTCCGTTTCTAGACCCTACGAACAAGTGTTTTCCCGGCGCATTAGGGCCGCAATTTGTGCATTCTTAACTATTTTGAAGGCATGTGAATTACACATTTTGGCAAAAAAATATGGATACACTCATACTCCTTATAAGAAAGACTTGGGAGACTTAAAAATCGCAATCTTGTTAATTTCCCTATTTCCTTTGGTAAATGTGTTATTTTAGTACTTGCCAAATTCAAGTATTCAAGGGAAGACAATTTTCCCAAGGAGTTGGGTAATTCCTTAAGTGGATTACCTGCTAAGTTTAATTCTCGTAAATATTTTAAATTGGTAATTGTTCCTGGCAAATTTTTTAATTGATTACCTGCTAAATTCAATTTTTGCAAAAATTGCAGATTCCCTATTTGAGTTGGCAAATCCTGCAAATTATTATGGTATAAGTCTAAATCCTGCAGTTTCGTTAATTGGCCGATAGATGCTGGTAAAGCAGAAAGATGACTATAAGAGCAATCTAATGTTATTAAGTTTTTTAACATCCCTATTTCGTCTGGTAAATATTCCAATCCCGTGTTATAAAGATCCAATTTTTATAGTGAGAGAATCCCTCCAATTTCACTAGGTAAAGCTTTTAAGGATTGAATGCCGCCTAAACCTAGCCGGGTAAGCGATTTTAAATTTCCAATTTCAGGCGGTAGATTAGTTAACCTATCACTATAAAAATTGAATTCGGTAAGAGAATTAAGATTCGTGATGGCAGAGGGTAACGTTTTGAGATCATTAGCAGATAGATTAAACTTTGTCAGAGACTTAAGTTGGCCAATTTCGTCGGGTAAAATAGTTATATGAGGGGCAGCTAACCATAAAACTTTAAGGTTTTTCAAATTGCCTATTTCTTTCGACAATTCAATGTTTTTGGAGCTGATATCTAATCGCTCTAGTGAATTTATTAACCATAATTGAGCAGGCAAAGAGTCAAAATCATTGCCTGTTAAGTTTAGGTGTTTTAAAAAATGAAATTGTTTGATTTCCGCAGGTAAAGTAGTAAGTTCATTTTCGGATAAGTCCAGCACTTGTAAATTAGTGAGACGACTGAAACCATCAGGCAAACTCTCTATGTTATTATCATTCAATAATAGAATTTTTAAGTTTGGAAGGCATAACACATCAACAGGAAAACTATCCAAATCATTATAGGAGAGGTCTAAAGCATCAAAATATCCCGCCGAATCGTTCAATTTAAAGCCCAACCTAAATTCATTACCTGTGGTATCTATCAAAAAAGCAGTTCTTGGATAATCATACTCGACTGCTTCCACTTGCGCAAAGCCGGAGTGGGTATCGAAAGGTTTTGCCGCAACATATTGAGCCGGGATAAGAAAAAGACCATCCTTATTAACAAAACCGTATTCGTTCCTGCCCAAATCCCGGTTAAATTTGGCCGCTAAAGCCAGTTTTCCATCATAAAAATCTAATAGGTTAACGAGGTTATTTGCCTTAATCAATGCTGCTTGAGTTTCCTCGGCAGCCTTTTGTGCTTTTTGTTTTTCTTTTAGAGCAGTAGCTCTTTGGGCTTTTGCTTCTTTTGTTTGTTGCTCGGCAATTTTTTTTAGGTAAAAGGCAAACTTCTTCTGCGCCTTTAAACTGTCAAATACTTGTTTAATTTTATTTGCGGGAACATCGCTCATCTTTCCGCACTCCCTTGCAGCAATCTGCGCCACCTGGAAATATTTTAGCGCCTGGTCGTAGTTGCTGCTACGAAGAAAAGTGTTGCCGCTCTCTAATGCCTTGTCGTATTTAGGGCAAGGCGGTTGATGTTGAGCCTGTAGGTTGAGGAGTAGAAGGGCGAATAGGATGGTTAGTTGAATTTTCATTGGCTATTGTGGTGAAGTTGTAAACTTTATTGTTTACTATCATTTTCAACGTAGTTTCTTTGCCTCTTCAGGATAACAGCAGGCCCAATAATTATACTTCTGGTATTTACAGTTTTGATAATGTTCCCTGGCAAGCTTATAATATTCATCTTTTAGTGAGAGCCAACTTTTGTAATCTATTAATTCTATACGCATGTTTCCTGCCTCAAGCTTACAGCCTGTAGCCACATTGCTTTGCAATCTGAGTAAGGTGTCCGGAATGTCATAATCAGCTTCCTTATTCCAAATCTTCGCAAAAGCATCATCACTGGCGGTAAGCACCTTTTTGTTATCAGAGCTAAAAACGGCCGTATTAATTTTTTCTTCGTGCCGCATTTCCCTGCCAATTTGCCCGCCTGTCAAAACATCCCAAATACGGGCTGTGCGGTCTGCGCTTACTGTAAGTATCCTTTTATTATCGGAGCTAAAAACAGCCGTTGTAACTGAAGCATCATGCTTCATATCGGGGCCAATTTGTTTGCCACTTTTAGCATCCCAGAGGCGGGCAGTACCATCGTCACTTGCAGTCAATACCCATTTTCCATCAGGACTAAAAACAGCTTTATGTACAATTCCATCATGCCTCATATCCCTGCCTATTTTTTTCCCGTTCGTCAAATCCCAAAGTCGAGCGGTCTGGTCATTGCTAGCAGTAAGTCCCACTTTTTCATTCGGGCTGAAAACAGCACTATTAACGGTATTCCCATGTTTCATTTCCGGTATTTTTAAAGCTCCAGTTGTTCGATCCCAAAGTCGCGCAGACTTATCATCACTTGCTGTAAAGATTTGTTCATCATTCTTACTAAACATGGCGCTGTTGACAGCCTCTTCATGTGCAAATACCTTATTTGCTGTATCTACGCTGGAGTTATTATTCCAAAGTTTTGCCGTACCGTCCTCACTTGTTGTAAGAATCCACTTTTTATCATTGCTAAATATAGCACTGGTTACGGGTCCTTCATGCTTCATCTTTTTGATACATTCACCGTTCTTCCAAACCCGGGCAGTGTCATCGCTACTTGAGGTCAGAATTGTTTTTTCATCCTTACTAAAAATTGCACTCGTCACTTCATCATTATGTTGCATGGGCTTACCTACAGCATCACCAGATAGGGCGTTCCAAAGTTGTACAATATTTTCTTTACTAGTGGTCAGTACATGCTTTCCATCTTTACTAAAAATAGCTCTGGTAACGGAACTTTGAACCTCTAACTTACGGTTCCCCTTTTCGCTGGCTACCCTGCTCCATATTTTAACATCCCCATCGGAACCTGCTGAAAAAATTAGTCTTCCATCGGAACTGAAATTAGCATCAATGACATTTCCATCATGCCTCATTTCTGCCCCTATTTGCTGCCCATTTGTTGCATCCCAAAGCCTGGCCGTTTTGTCCCTTCCCGCTGTTAACAAGCTTTTTCCATCGGGGGTAAAAAAAGCAGAGTTAATAAGTTGTTCCTGTTTCACCGTCCTTTCCTGAAAGAGTGTATCCATTACTGCATCCCATTGCTGTGCTGCTCCATCGTCGCTAGCGGTAAGTACACGATATCCATTATTATCATTGCTGAAAACAGCACTTTTTACACTAAGGTTATGCTTCATACCATTTTTTTTGGGATTACCTTCGTTACCATTTTTTATGGGGTTACCTTCCTTGCCATATTCTGCATTCCATAGTTTGGCAATAACGCCACTAATTGTTAATATCCGTTTTCCATCAGCACTAAATTTTGCATTAATAACAGAAGCATCATGCTGCATAGACTTCCCCTTTTTGTTACCGGTGGCTGTTTCCCAAATCTGCGCTGTTTTATCTTCACTGGCAGTAAGTATGCGATCTCCATTGGGATTAAAGACTGCGCTTTTTAATCGGCCTTTGTGTTCCATTATTTTATCCTGCAAGCCAGTTGCAACATTCCATAGTCTTGCTGTGGTATCACTTGCTGTAAGTATTTTTTGACCATTAGGACTGAACCATGCACTATTGACTGCATCACGATGCTCCAAGAGCCCATTTTTATACAGGATGCCATTTTTAGCATACCAAATCCTGGCCGTGCTGTCATCACTACAAGTCAGAATCAGTTTCTCATCGGGACTGAAAACCGCATTATTGACAGCTCCGCCATGCCTCATTGGAGGAATCACCATTTTACCGGACTCAACGTTCCAAAGCCTTGCAGTACTGTCATCGCTTGCGGTTAAAATAAGGCGACCATTTTTACTGAAAACAGCTTTGTTTACCTTATCATCATGATGTATAATGATTCTTAAAAAGAATGTGGGTAAAAAATCTTCATTATCAAAAATCAGGTTCTCATTGCGCTTATCCTTGCTAATCGCAACAGCCTCAGCCGTAAACAACAGCGTTTCAGTCAAATGATTGATCCTTCTTGCTGATTGGCTGCTGTGCCAGTAATTGTTAGCAAGCAGAGTTACAACGACATTTTTTGCTGAATCTGCATTTCTTTTTTCCTTCCAGGCTTTCTTCTCCGCTTTTATTGCTTTCAGCGCACTTCTATCTGCTTTTTTTTTCTGTTGGTCGGCTATTTTCTTTTCGTTCACAGCATCATCTTTTTGTTTTTTAAAACCAGCGAATACTTCCTTTATTCTATTCGCTGGCACAGTATCATTCACCTTCCCACACTCCCTTGCCGCTATCTGCGCCACCTGGAAATACTTAAGTGCCTTGTCGTAATTGCTGCTCTTTAGAAAGGTCTTTCCGCTGTCTAATGCCCTGTCATATTTGGGGCAATCATTTGACTGAGCATAGATATGAAAGGAGGAAAAGAGAAATAAAAATGTTGCAGCTAGTTTTATGGACATGCTAAATCTTTTTTAGAATCTTTCAATATATTAATATATGGTTCCTTTTCATAACCAGAATCGACTAACGACTTGATGCCTTTGCTATAGCTGTCACATGCATTTTCTATACTTCCGGCTTCTTTATAATTATCGCCAAACCCCTTAAGCTCTTTTGCTTTGGCAATTGCTTGGTTTTTTCTGTTTGTTTCGTATAAATCTTGTGCTAAGGTTTTTTGATTCCATGCCCATACTGACAACCCAATCATCAAAACCAAAGAAGCAATCATCACTTGAATAAACCGCTTTTGTGTCCGCTGCTTCTCCTTCAACAGTATGTTCTCTTTTTCCTGCTGTTCTTTTTCTTTGGCTTTGTCGTCTTTTAGTTTATCCTGGCTTTGTTTTATCAGGTCCTTTTCCTCATCGGATAGTGTTAGTTTATTCATCATTCCCTCTATCAAAATCAGGTTTTTTTCTGAGAAAGGCTCACGGTTTTCCTTTTTCAGCGAACTCTGGCTTTTGATGAGGCGTTCAATTTGGAGCTTGGCTATCTGTTCTTCACTTCTTTTTTCGGCAATGGTTTTGGCCAGCGAATCGTGGGCTATTTCATATTGATCGGTGTCTTGCGAATAGCGGAGTATGCGGCTGCCCATGAAACTCTCTATGGCCTCGTCTATCAAGGCTTTGTCAAGACCCGTTTCCCTGTACAGGTTTTGTTTTGCCAATGGTTCTTTGGTGCCTTCCAGCGTGGCAAAAGGAGAGAGAATGTCCCACACAAGGGCGGTGGTGGTTTTTGGAAAACGCAGACCTAATTTTTTATTAATCACAAGCACCTGCTCTTCCAGAAAATTACTGAATACATCACCAATATCACCCATTTTGTTGAGCGTATCCATGTCGAAGATGGCATCTGCCTGCCTGTTTTCATCTTTGGTAAGGGTGAGGTAGAAGTTATCTAAGAAAACCTGCAGGTAGGGCAGTTGTATGGTCAGGGTTTTTCCCTTTCCTTTTATTTTGTCAAAAATGGCCTGGGCTATCTGGTCTGTCTTGCCTGCTTTCAGCCGCACGTTGGATGCCTCGTAGCTTGTAGCACCAATAATGACCTCCCGCACCTTATCCTGGTACATAGGCTCTACCCGCAGCTTTTTACGAAAGAGTTGCGGCACCGCTTTTTCAAATTCGCTGAGGTGTCCCAGGTATTCTTCGCGGATGGAGAAGAGCATTTTGACGGGTTGCCCCATCGTCAATAGTTCCTTTACGCTTTCTACAAATCTGTCTTGCTCTTCTTTTTTGCCCAAAATATACAACTCTTCAAACTGGTCAAAGATGAGGTAGATGGTTTTGAACTGACTGAGATAGACACCCCTGATCAGTTTTGCAAGGCCGGTTAACTTTTTCCCGTTTGCTTCATCAAGCTCCTGCTCGAAATTTTCACTGTTGCCGCCAGCATCCTCCAGTACTTTCTGCAGAGCTGCGTTGATGTCACTTCCCCTTCGGACCATCAAAGGCAACCAGTCGTATGATTTGAATTTTCCTCCTAATCCACATTGAATCAGGCTGGTCTTACCCGTGCCGGATGCCCCGTACACCAGCACGATTGGGTTTTGGAAGACCATTTCATACAATGCTTTTATTTCTTCATCCCTGCCAAAGAAGATATCCTTGTCATCATGATTATAGGAGTCTAAGAACTTGAAGGGGTATTTTTTGACCGTTGTGAGTGGCATTGGTATTTGTCTTTGAAATATGAGAAATGGAGTTTTTAAACTTCGTAAATGATCAGGCTGTTATAATCGTTTTTGCCTGTTCGAAGGCCTTAAACGCGACATTCATTTTCATTGCCTTGAACTTGCTGCCGTTGTCTTCGGTTTTGAACCTGGTGATCAGATCATTGTTGGTTTTGTCGTTGACCGCTTTTTCTATTTCCTGATCAAATTCAATGATAATATCCTTATCATCATTTCCGGAAGAAGTTTTATTTGTGTCGAAATATCTTACCATTTTGATGGTTTTAGTTTCGTCCTCATCATCAAGGTTTTCCTCATAACCAACAAAAAAGCAAATGTTCAACTGCTGTTCATCTATCAACGCATTGTAATCAATAATGAAGGGGAAAAGGTTGATTCCATCCTGGTACTTACTTCTGTAGAGCAATACGGCATCGGTGTTCAGAGGCCGTTCATCGTAATTATATTTTCGGCCGCTTTTTTCATTGTTAATGCCAAGTAAAGTATAGCAGTGAAGGTATTGTGAGGAATGATTGTTTCGGACTACATCATACACAATTCCCTTAACGGAAATCATCTTATAGGCTGCAAGAAAGTTGAGAGAGACCAGGAAATTGGTTAATGCAGTTTCAATTTCAGAGATAGATGGCAAATTGTTGTTGGCGCCAAAGTCATTGATTGTTTTACAGGCTGCCATAAAGCTACTTCCCTCACCAAATTCTTGCTCTTTATTTTTTATTTCGATAAATGGATATTCAATCTGGTGTTTCTGGCATAGTGCAACAAGCGCAATAAACAGATCGGCATACTCCAAAATATTAAGCTCCGTTTGCGAATTGAATAAGGTGTTTAAACTTTCGGGTGTCCCATCTGATAATTCAAGCTTATTGTTTTGTAATTGATCCCATAAAGTGGAAATAAATGAAAAGCAGATAAGCTGAAGCGATCTTTTAGCGGTAGCTATACTTAGATTAAAATAATCACGGGCATTTTCACAACCAAACAGATTAGACAAATAACCACTTAAAACAGAAACATAAGACGAGACAATAATGCCTTTGGCGGTAGACAGGTATTTGTTATCGCTGCGGCTTTCCCAATCAACTTTTTCGGTGTCTTTAATTTTCGACAAAAAGTTTTTTGCGCTGAGGCTGTAATCTTCTAAAGCGATTGCCTCAATGAGCTTACGGGTTAGCAGCATGTTGGCAGGTTTTATTTCCCCGGTCACATTGCTGATAAAAGTAGCCGCCTGAATGTTGATGTCTCCGACATTCGTATCCAGGTTCACAATTTTTTCTGCCTGCTGCCCTGCTGCATTTATTTCTACTTTGTTTCCCGTCCCTTGCGGGATAAAATCATTCGCATTTGTTTCTGGTGGCATAACTAAAGGTTGTAAAAGTTGGTCTAATTAAAAATTAATATTTCCGACATTGGAACCAAGGTTCATGATTTTTTCTGCTTGCTGATTGTCTGCATGGATCGTTGACTGATTCAGAGTTTCGGCCTGGTTGATTGTATTGTTATCACCCTGGATGTTGTTTGTATTCATGTATTTTGTAACAGCCTCTTGTGTTTCTGCTTTCACTTCTTCCTGTAGCTTTATGAAACCTTTTTCCTGCAATAAATCTAACTGTTTTAGAAATTGGAATTTTAAGTCTTCTATACTTTTATAGCGGGTGTTGAAATGTCCAAGTTCGCCCAGCCGCTTTTTGAAACTGATGAGGTCTTGCCTGCACTGTTCTGCAACACTATCTGTCGCATCGTTTTTGATTGCTGCCGCATCAGTTGACTGGTCAGGTTCTTTGAAATAGGTATAAATCAGTGGAGCACCTTTTTCATTAAATTGCTTTAACCCAACTTGCAGCCTTTCCCCCAATTTTCATCTTTTTTGAATCTTTTTTGAGTGTTTTTGAATCTCCCAAACACTGCAAAGCCTTGCTATTAAA
>JAYTGA010000333.1:0-10286 GCA_043733905.1 Segetibacter sp. | reverse complement strand
CAGCCAACATTATTCTAACAAACCGCCGTATGCCGAACGGCACGTACGGTGGTGTGAGAGGACAGGTAGCGAACTAATCGCTACCTTCCTACTCGATTGGGAAAACAGATTTGTTGAACATAATTTTCAAATTTTTCGTTTCTGTTCAACAGAAACATTTAGTGGAAAACCTGTGTGTTAAGTTTTGGAGGTAAAAGCCATATTTCAAAAACACTTACCGACATTTGTGTATAAATTAAACTGTTCACTGAAACTGCAATCTAATGAACTGGACTGTACAATTGCCCGCCAACGATTTTTCAGCGTATGAATTTTCTTCTGACTCAGGAAAGAAAATAGTCTGCAAATACAATCGCAGCCAAGGAAGTCTTCGCTTACGTTCCGATGATCATTATGGCGTTTTTATGATTGATGGTGAGCAGTTAATTAACCGGAAATTTGTTCTTTCCAATGTTTATGGAAGTGAGGTTGGAACAGTAATTAAAAACCTGTGGCACGAAAATACAGGACACATTATCTTCAACCATCCCACACACAAACTGCACTATAAAATTGATTCTTACTCTTCTTTTATAGAGATTTCCGACAAAGTAATCAATCATTTTTGTGAACTCAATTCCATACCCCATCCGGGTCGTGAAGAACATTATATGCCCGTGCTGATTTCACTTGCCTGGATGCAACTTGTAAGTTCGGGGGTTGGCCTTGAAAAGACTGTGTAAGCTTGTTTGGTTCTGAAAGCCCTAATTTTTTTTTCTAAAAAACTCTTTCTCCCTATCAAATTGAAGGTGAGGAAGCTTAGCTTGCAAGCTCAATACTTTTTCAAATGAATTTTCTAAAAAAGAACGATGCTGATTGGTGTCGGGATGAAATGGTTTGTGTTTGAAAGCATTGATGATCTTCCTGACTTCGCCCATCAAAAGCTGTGTTTCCGTATCAATAAAGCTTTGTTCAAAGCGGTTAAAAACAATTTCAGTTGCTGCATAATTAGGATGAACAAGGTCAATATCGTAAAAGCGATAATCCCTTAAAATGTCTATGACCAGCTCATAAGCAGGAAAATAAAAAGTATGATCAAATGCTTCCAGCAGTCTATTTACAACTTCTATGAGCCGGGCTTTGCTACGGTTGTTTTCTACCACGCCGTCTCTTATGTGCCTCACCGGGCTAATGGTAAAAATGATTTTTAATGCCGGGTTAAAAGTTTTTAGTTTTTTAATTGTATCACTTAGGTGTGTTGTTGTTTCCTCAATAGGAAGCAAACTTTTGTTGAACCATTGCGCAGGTGCTCTGTGGCAATTGGCAACTGGCGTTTCTGATTCTTTTAAGCCATAGGAAAAAGAAGAGCCCAAGGTAATAATCAACCACGATGCGGTTTTAAGATACTCATGTGCCGCCATCTGCGACTGTTTGATGCCAGACAATACTTCTAACTTATTAATGCCGGAAAAAATAGAATGATGATCCCAGCTTTGCCATAAATCATTTAGAAAAAAAAGATCGTTGTCTTCATAATTTTTCAGGTCAATGTATGAGTTGATGCTTTTGCAGACACTCACCGGGTCAAACAAAATGCCGTTTGGATTTTGCAAAACAGGAAACTTTAAATCTTCTAACCGCTTACCAATATGTTCTGTAAAACAAGACCCAATCAGAAATATTCGATCGCGGTAAGTGATCCGTTGAGGTGGCGATTGAATATCTACGTCCAACATCAGTTTCATTAAATAAGTTTAAAGGTTTAGTGCAATTATTTGGGGGGGGGAATTTCATTTAAACAATAAAAATCTCATCCGCCAAACTAAAAGATTTTTGCAAAGCATCTTCATTAATGGGAGACATAATGTTGCTCTCTTTAAAATAGTCCAGCATCCATTCGGTATTCATGTTGCCCACCAGTTCATCGTACGCCATCGGGCATCCTCCAATACCTTTCAACGCACCGTCAAATCGCTTGCAGCCTGCATCTGTGGCGGCTTTTAGCTTTGCCTGCCAATTGGCTGGTGTGGAGTGAAGGTGTACACCAAAATCAGTTTGTGGATATGCCGGGATCAATGTCTTGAGGGCTATGCTAACCTGGTCGGGGCTTGCGACACCGACCGTGTCGGCCAGGGAAATGATCCCAATGTTTCTTCGCACCATTTCATCAGCCCAGTGAAGCAATATCTCTTCGTTGTATTCATCGCCGTAGGGATTTCCAAAGCCCATGCTCAGGTAAACAACTAATTGCTTTTTATGCTTTATACACAGCTCCTGGATGTCCTCCACCCTTTTTACACTTTCGGCCATTGAACTGTTTGTGTTGCGCTGTTGAAATGTTTCTGAAATAGAAAAAGGAAAACCAAGATAGCTGACCTTATCAAGCAGCACAGCTTCCTCTGCACCACGGGTATTAGCAACAATGACCAATAATTTTGTTGCAGAATTGTCCAGCGAAATTTTACTCAACACTTCTTTTGTATCCGCCATTTGCGGAATTGCTTTTGGAGACACAAAACTGCCGCAATCCAATGTATGAAAACCAACCTGGATGAGGCTGTTGAGGTATTCGATTTTCTTTTCAGTAGGTATCCATGTTTTCCATCCCTGCATTGCATCCCGTGGACATTCTACCATTCTAATGTTTTTGCTAAAACTATCTACCATAGTTTATTGTTGTAACTGCAAAGTTATGGACACAGGTTCTATTCCTTTTTATTAAAATCAATGCAATTGATTCTATTTTTGATTGTTTTTCAAGGCTCTTTTTCTAAAAAAAAATTTTATTTTATTAGGGTAAGAGAAGATTATATCAACTCATATTTGCTATCTTTAAAAGATTTTTAATGCTATTAATAATTAAGGGAACGTTTTTTGCGTTACTATTGCTTTTAAGAAATCGTATCTAAAAACTCACATCAAATGGACAATATAATTAAAAAAGAGCCTGTTTCCTCAATAACAATAGAGGGACAAAAAATTTTTTACGCTTTTTCAGCAAGATACAAAACAGAGGAAGATGGTAAAGTTTCATGGTATCTGCCTGCTTTTGACATGTTTTTTACTACAAAAAATATGGAGGATAGTGACATTCGGGTTAAAGCTATGGCTAAATCATTTTTTGTTTATCATTTAGAAATAAATAAAAGTTGGAGATCTTTTGTTTTAGAATTAAATAGACTCGGATTTAAGGCCGCTACAAATCATGATTATACTGTTAGCCAATTAATAAAACATCGCTTAGATCGTGCTCAATTCAAATCAAAAATTATACAATTACCTATTGAATTCGAAGGTTCGAATATTCTTCAAAAAGAAGGGATGATGTCCTTAGCTAGTTAATTTAAAACATAATTGATGAACAACTTCGATTTACAAGAGTTTTTAAGAATAATAGAAGATGAAGGATGTGAATTGAGAACGGAAATAATAACAATTGGGGATGAAAGAATTCAAGTTGCTTTGAGTAGAGAAAAACAACGTAGCGTTCATATCAATATTACCGATGAGGAAATGTCGTTAACCACAGCAAAAAGTCTATTGCGAAAGTTAGAGTGTGAAGATTTAATTGAGCGACTTAACATCTGAGAATGTAATTCTATTATTAAGAATATTTGATTTAAAAAAGGGAAGCTAAAACTTCTCTTTTTTTATTTGTCAAAATAGTATGTATTTTTTAAAATATTTCATTGATACAATTGGGCACTTTGCGGAATTCATTGCTTGTTTTTTGTGAAAAAAGTCCTTTTCTGATTGTCATTTTACCATCAATAAAAAAGTATGAACTACCGCTCTCTTGAAGAATGTTTGATAGATTTAGAAAAGCATGGTCATTTGGTAAGGGTAATAGAAGAAGTAGATCCTTATCTGGAAATGGCGGCTATACATCTTCGTGTGTTTGAGGCGGGGGGGCCGGCTTTATTGTTTGAAAATGTGAAAGGAAGCCGATACCGTGCCGCCTCAAATATTTTTGGTTCTTTGGAAAGAAGCAAATTCATTTTCAGGAAAACATTTGCCCTGGTGCAGCAACTTATTTTGATGAAAAACGACCCGGTTGGTGCATTGAAACATCCGTTTGCAAATGCCCGTGCAGGACTGGCGGCATTAAAAGCATTGCCGCTGAAAAATCCTTTTTCAAAACCTGTCTTTGCAAGCGAAATCAATATTAGCGACTTACCTCTTATTCAACACTGGCCCATGGATGGAGGTGCATTTGTCACGTTGCCTCAGGTCTATACCGAAGACATAGACAAGCCCGGCATCATGAACGCCAACATGGGTATGTACCGCATTCAACTGAGTGGGAATGATTATGAACTAGACAAAGAAATTGGTCTGCATTATCAACTGCACCGGGGCATTGGTGTGCACCAAACTAAGGCCAACAAAAATGGACAACCGCTAAAAGTGAGTTGCTTTGTCGGAGGCCCTCCATCGCATAGTTTGGCTGCGGTCATGCCACTGCCTGAAGGTATTAGTGAGGCCACATTTGCCGGTGTGTTGGGAGGCCGCAGGTTTAGGTATGCTTATGACAAAGGATTTTGCATCAGCACCGACGCTGATTTTGTCATTACCGGCGAAGTTTATCCGGAAGAAAATAAGCCCGAAGGCCCGTTTGGCGATCATTTGGGTTATTACAGTTTGCAACATTCATTTCCGTTGATGCGGGTGAGAAAAGTCTATGCAAAAAAGAATGCAATCTGGCCGTTTACCGTTGTTGGTCGCCCCCCGCAGGAAGACACGAGTTTTGGTCAGCTCATACATGAACTGACCGGCGATGCCATACCCGCAGAAATACCCGGCCTCAAAGAGGTGAATGCAGTGGATGCTGCAGGCGTACATCCCTTGCTGCTGGCCATTGGCAGCGAACGATACACACCTTATTCACCCACAAAACAGCCGGCTGAATTGCTTACGATTGCCTATCACATTTTAGGAACAGGGCAGTTGAGTCTTGCCAAATTTTTATTTATTACCGCAGATGATAGCAACCAGCTTTCCACCCGTCATGTGGAACCGTTTCTGACCTATGTTTTAGAAAGAATTGACTGGGCAAGAGATGTGCATTTCCACACAAACACAACCATGGATACACTTGATTATTCCGGCACGGGTTTAAACACTGGAAGCAAGGTTGTTTTTGCCGCCTGCGGCGAAATAAAAAGAACATTGTGCAAGGAAATTCCGGCGGTACTGAACGGGTTGCGACACTTTGTGAATCCCCGGCTTGCCCTACCTGGAGTGGTGGCATTGCAGGCAAATCCGTTTATTAATTATGAGGTTGCGGAGGCTGAAATGAACCAATTAAATGAGCAATTGAAAAACAATCTTACTGAACTAAATGGCGTGGGAATGATAGTGATTTGCGATAACAGCAATTTTGTTAGTTCTGCATTGAATAACTACCTGTGGATCACTTTTACCCGCTGCAATCCAAGTCACGATATTTACGGTATTGATTCATTTATCCAAAATAAACACTGGGGCTGCAATGGGTCATTGGTCATAGATGCCCGCATGAAACCACACCATGCACCTGCAGTGGAGAAAGACCCTGCGATAGAAAAAAAAATAGACAAGATATTTGCAAAAGGCGGAAGTCTTGCAGGTCTTTCATAAAACAGTTCCGGGATGCTGCGCATAGCTGGAAAACAAGCGCATTACCGGCGAGACATGAATGTTTGTATGATGCACTTCTGTGAGCAAAAAAACTTGAGATCTAAAAAGTCTAACTTTCGAAAGTACTTTACAAAAAGGAGAACTTGGCTTTACCTTTACAAACGATGATTCACTTAAAAACATAGGCTTGTAATTTAAAAGAACTAATAACCTATATGACAACATACTTCTCTTATATTTTGCCAAATACCTGAATTCCTTTTTTTACAGTTTCTTACGCCTATTTTTGTTTCAAATTAAAAGGACAATTTGAGCGGCATCAAAAAATTAGCGGGGCAGACAATGTGGTACGGGGTTAGTTCAATTGCTGCCAGGTTTATCAACTACCTGCTCACTCCCTATCTCACGTTTAAGTTGTCCGTTGCAGATTATGGCAAAATGGGGCTGGTTTATTCAGCCATTCCTTTGCTCAATGTCTTATTCACTTACGGGCTTGAAACATCCTATTTCCGGTTCTCACAGCGCAAAGAATACGAAAGTTCCATTTACAGTACTGCCAGCATTTCACTCATTTTTTCCACTGTTTTCTTGTCGGGTTTTTTATGGCTTTCGCAAAATGTGTTAGCCACCTTTGCAGGTATCCCTGACTATCCGCAACTGATCCGCCTCAGCATTATCATCATTGCTTTCGATACACTTTGCGCTCTTCCTTTTGCCAAACTACGGCAGGAGGGGAGACCCGTAAAGTTTGCTTTTATCCGCATTTTTGGCATCATCGTAAATATTGCCGCCACCGTTTTTTTCATTTCCATTTGTCCCCAATTATTGAAGCAAAATCCTCATCATTGGGTAGGTATCATTTACCGGCCGGACATTAATCCCGTCACTTACATTGTTATTGCCAATGTCATTCAGTCCGGCATTACTTTCCTGCTTTTGCTGCCGCAAATAGGCGAAATAAAAATTAATTTCAACACCGTTCTTTGGAAGGAAATGATGGTCTATTCATTGCCACTCATCATCGTAGGTATGGGCGGCATGATCAACGAAACATTTGACCGAATCATGCTCCGGTGGCTCGTTCCCGGCAATGTTACTTTCAAGGAGGAGCAGGTGGGCATTTATAATGCGTGTTACAAACTCTCAATCCTGATTTCTCTTTTCATACAGGCTTTTCGAATGGGTGCAGAGCCATTTTTCTTCAAGCAGGCCGAAGCAGGAAATCCTCAAAAAATCTATGCAAGGGTCATGAAGTTTTTTGTGATAACCATCACTTTCATGTTCCTGGTGGTCAGTTTATTTTTACCCATCTGGCGCCACTTCATTGCACCAAAACATTGGTCTGGTTTGGGTGTGGTTCCGGTGCTGCTGCTGGCAAATATGTTCCTGGGCATTTATTACAATCTCAGCATCTGGTACAAGCTGGGCAACAAAACACTGGCCGGTGCCTACATCACATTAATAGGTGCAGCCATCACGCTGGTCATCAATTTCATTTTCATCCGCTGGTACAGTTTCATGGCCTGCGCCTGGGCTACCTTCTTTTGCTATGGCACCATGATGATACTCAGTTTTGTCTGGGGGCAAAAACATTACCGCATCCCCTATGCGTGGAAGAAACTCGTGGCTTACATCGTCATAGTCGTTCTGCTTTTTTTCATCCATAAAATCTTCACTTATTTTTTCACGAATGCTTATCTTAACATTGGAATTGCCTCTTTGCTGCTCTTAGCTTACGCACGGTTCATTTTATTGATTGAAAAAAATGAGTTGAAAAAATTGCCACTTGTTGGAGGATTTATCCGGTGATTTGGAGTCAGAATGATTGCTTTTTAGAAGGTTTGCGCTACCTTAACTTCATGATTAGCGCAACCACTATAGACGAAGTCATTTTAAATCTGGACAACATCATTTCTACTTGCAGACAACAGCAAAACCGCATTGGATATTTTGCCAGCCTTTACAGGAAAATGACTTTAGCTGTCAAACAAGGAATTGCCAACAACAGTTTCGCCGATGGCAAAAGAATGGAATTGCTTGATGTTATTTTTGCAAACAGGTATTTGCAGGCATGGGAGGCGTACACCAATCATCAAAAGTGTACAAATGCATGGTGTGCAGTATTCGATTCGACTTCCACTCACCATTTGATTGTACTGCAGCATCTAATACTGGGCATTAATACTCATATTAATTTAGATCTTGGCATTGCTGCTGCACAAGCATGTCCCGGCAACCAAATTTTTGATCTTGAAAGCGATTTCAATCAAATCAATGACATCATTTCATCGCTGATGCAAAATGTTCAGGATGACTTGTCGCAAGTCTGGCCGCCGTTAAAATTCATTTTAGGATTTGCCAATCACCGGCAGGATGTAGTTCTCAACTTCAGCATTGCCACAGCCCGCAAAGCATCGTGGGCCAATGCTTTAGCACTTGCTGCCCTGCCGGAAAATGCAACAGCAAGCTATATAGAAACGATGGACAATACAGTTTCGGAAATTGGGAAGCGAATTATTAATCCCGGTTTTGCAATAAGGCTTCTGCTAACGCCTGTGTTAGAAATGGAGGATCGGAATGTGAGTAACGTGATGGATATACTGCATGATTGAAAATTGAATTTGCAGGGAGCCAGTCTATTAATTTGGTTAATAAAAAAAAGACCCCAAAAGGAGTCTTTCAACTGTTGCGAAGGGAGGGTTCGAACCTCCGTCCGCCAGTGGCGGATATGAGTCCGGCGATCAATTTTGTCAATAAAAAAAGACCCCAAAAAGGAGTCTTTCAACTGTTGCGAAGGGAGGGTTCGAACCTCCGACCTTCGGGTTATGAGCCCGACGAGCTACCGCTGCTCTACTTCGCGATCTGGGTGCAAAAGTAAGGTGGGGAGATTTACCCGCCAAACTTTTATTTATTTTTATTAATCTTCTCCTTTGTTTTTGATGATTGAACCCGCACTGCTGTTGACATTGACTGAGGCAGGACTTCCTTTGTAATAAACTGAAGAGCCCCCGCTGGCATCGGCCATTAGCTGATTTTTTACAAAAATCCGAACCCCGGATGCCCCTGATGAGGATGCTTTGCAATTGTCTGTTACAAGATTGTAAGCATTCACAGTACATGCGCCTGAAGCCTCTATCTTGGCATCTGTGGCTTTGCCCGATAATTTTACAACTGAGGCTCCACTCACATCTATTGCGAACTTTTTTACATCAATTTCACCCTTCAGTTCGCTGGCTCCTGACATTTCAATTTTTAAATTTTCCGTGGTCATTGTTCCTGCTATGCTTACAAAAGTGGCTCCCGAGGCTTCCAGTGAGTTTAGCTCTGTAACAGTCACATAAGCTTTCAGCTTTTTATTAGCCCAGTTAAAACCGTTCCACACCCCTCCATCTACCGAAATATGTAGAATACCATTTTTTACTTCTGTTTTTATCTTGCTGTTGTATTTGGCATCTCCTGCGCTTACAGCCACACCTTGGGTCATGCCTTTGGAAATATATAAAGACACCGTTCCCGATACTTCCACACCACTGAAACTGCCTACAGTTCTCACTTCTGCATTTTCGTCATAAACTACATTCTGACCTTTGGAAAAATGACCGGCTCCTGTTAAAAGCAATATTAAAAACAAGTGTTTCATTTGTATTTTTTTGTAGAACGATGTTAGAACTAAAAAGTTACAAATCCCTGATTTTAGTTTAGAAATAAATCAATTCTTCATTTTTAAAAATTATTAAAAAAATAAACTTGGCATAAGGTTTGAAAAGCATTTGCAGATTAAACATTCGGTATGGAAAACTGCTCATTCTTTGTAGAATATCTTTACAAAAACAACATGAACCTGGCTGAAATAAAACCTTGTCTCAATGAGCAAACCATCTGGTATTATGATGTTTTGATTAACAATAATTACCAATTTACGATCAGTCCCTTTATACATCAAAGTAAAAAAATGATTCAATTGAAAATTTCGTTGAAAAATGCAGATACTATTGTTGACAACCGGCTAATTGAAATTATTGGTCGCGAAGTAGAAAAACGGTCTTCATACCTAAACTGATCCTTTTAAATCAGGAAAACAATTCCTGCCAGCCAGCTTTCAAAAACGGAAGTTTGGGAAGCGAATTGATGATGTGGAAGTCTTGCGACAGATTGCTTTCATTGTCCAAAAACCTGAATACATATGACGGGCTATTTTTCTTAAACATTTGAGCAAATATTTGATCGCCTGCCATTCGATTGTTGACCAGCACATTCAACAATATACTGTCATACCAATAAATTTTTTTTTCCTTAAAATTAGTTTTTGATAAAAGTTGACTATGCAACAATGAATTTACAATTTCATCACACTGCTTTTGGATAAACTTAAAAGTGTAGCCTGTACTGGGCTTTGTTTGCCCCCCGGCCGTACCCATGTTAATGATGTTTCCGTTCTGCTTCGCAAAATGCGCATTGGTCATTGGGATCACGCCAAATTCTTCTTCTAAAATTTTGTACTTATCAATTTTTAAAACTGATTGAATATAGTCTTTGAGTGCAGTAATATATTCTTCCTGCGGGAGCAGTTTTCCGGTAAATAATGTGTATTCAACCAAAGCCCTGTTATTGGCCGAAGGCAAAACATACATAAACGTGGTGCCGTGCTGTTGGCTAATTCGAAAGTCCATTAAAGTGGCTTTAGCTTC
>JAYTGA010000332.1:0-14751 GCA_043733905.1 Segetibacter sp. | reverse complement strand
CAGCCAACATTATTCTAACAAACCGCCGTATGCCGAACGGCACGTACGGTGGTGTGAGAGGACAGGTAGCGAACTAATCGCTACCTTCCTACTCGATTTGTTTATACAATTTTCTGTAGAGACGCCCAATTTGGACGTCTCTACAGAGAAGATGCTTACCTTTGCTACTTAATTGTAATTTATTTATGCCTGAGTTGTTGCGCATTTTTGGTTTACGCTTTTTCTTTTATAGTGATGATCATAACCCGCCTCATATTCATGTACGCAATGCGGACGGGGAAGCAAGATTTACTCTTGACCCTGTTAGCTGTCTTGAAAATAAGGGCTTAAAGAATAAAGACCTCTACTTGGCAGAAGCAATTATTGAAGAAAACAAGCAAAACTTTGTTTCAAGGTGGAATGAATTTTTCAAAAAATAAACGAATGAATTTCTTTGATTACAAAGCAGTTAAAGTGTGGTTTTCTACTACTGACATCAATGTTCAGTTAGACAATGGAGAAACAGGTTCGGTGCCTATAAGTAACTTTTCAATATTGTCAAAAGCCACACCACAGCAATTAGAAAAAGTAGCTATTGTAAATGGTTATGCTTTGCACTGGGAAGAATTGGATGAAGATATAAGCATAGCTGGCTTTTTTGAAAAAAATAAGGAGAGAGTTTAACCACCTCCAATCACTTCCCTTTCTTCGATGATTTTGCCTCTTCATTGTAATCCAGGCACAGGTTTACCCAATACTCAAAGTCGCTTTTGGATTTGCATCCGGTAGGGTCAACATAACCATAGCCTTTCAGCGATTTGCCTTTCATGATCATGGATAGAAAGCCTCTTTTTTTGGCAACTATTTCATGCAAAAGCGGATCGAACCGGCACATGAGGTTGTCTCCGCTTACGCTAATGCACATTTTGCCGTTGACCATAAAAGTAAGCCCACGGAACATTTACTTTACCTCCAGTTTTAAGGCAGGAATTGCAAAAGATAGTTCCTGATTTTATCGGCGAGGGTGGTGTTGTAGGGCATGAGTGGGGAGGGTGATTTTATTTAAACTTAATTAATTTTGATAGACAAAGTCCTCGGTTTTATTTTTAGATTTGCTTTGCAAAACCAAAACTATACTGTTCACTTGGAATAGATGGGAAAGGTTGAAACCAACGTTTAAAAAAACAAGCTGTAAACCGCATTGATAATGACTTATAGGGTTCTTTAACTTTGTTAATATGGGGATAAAGGCATACGAATTTAAAGAACAATTTTATAGCGGCAGGCTTCGATATTATTTTGAAAGTGTAGGACGAGCCAATATTGAAAAGGCCATTGAATATGCACCTTTGGGAAGTTGGTCTGGCAGGGATGTTTATAATTTGGGGTTTGGTGATTATGACGTGCAAGCGGATGGTATAATAGACAGTACAATCAGCAATAACAATGACCATCGGGCAGTTTTCGCAACAGTGTTAGAGTCTATTCCCGCATTTTTTAAAAAGTTTCCTGCGGCGTTGGTGTTTGTTCAGGGTAGCGATAGTTCTGATGAGTTTATAGAAGAATGCAGAAAAACGTGTACTAGGAAATGTATTGAGAATGAATGCAGAAAAGCAGGCAGGCGCATAGCTATCTACAGAGGATATGTTGACGATAATTTCGATGAATTAGCTAAAGCTTATAAATTTTGGGGAGTGCTAAAACACAGTGACACACCAGAAGATTATAAGGTTGGGAAACAGTATGAAGTGATTTTGGTACACAAAAAATAACGTTTAACTTTACAACATGCCAAGGCAAAAGTCAAATATCGGAGCAACTAAAGCCACGTTGAAAAGAGGTGAAAATACCTTTTCTTCGTCGGTAAAGCAATCTTCTGAAAAAGTTAAAACTCCTTCTGAAAATATATCTACAGATATCTATCGTGCTAAATCTTCTGTAGTTAAAGCCGTGTCGACAGCGGTGGTTAGAGGCACTTCGCCTACCTCAAATGGACAAACAAAGGCAGTAAAGGCGAACGTTGTTAAGCAAGATTCCCTTTCAGAAATTGCTGAAAAGCTGAAAGACAGGGAACTTTTCCCCGAAAAAATTAAGAGGGCCAAAGCCTTTCTCAAAAACCTAAAACCTCTTCCTGCATAGTTTCCACAATGAAACTGATTCCTCCTTTTTAGGTGTTTTTTACCCACAACAGCGTAATCCTTTCCTGCAAAAGCGGATCGAAACGGCACATGGGTTGTCTCCGCTTACGCTGATGCACATTTTGCCATTGACCATAAAAGTAAGCCCACGGAACATTTTCTTTTCCTTCACTTTTAGTGTAGGAAATTGTAAAAGATAGTCCCTGATTCTATTGGCGAGTGTGGTGTTGTAGGGCATGATTGGGTAGGGCGATTTTTATTTAAACTTACTAATTTGGCAGTGTGCTACAAACAGTCAAACCAACAAAAAGAATCACTTTGCCAAATTATCTGGAATTACTTTTAAACTTATAGACTTGCATGTGTAAGTTTCACCTTTAGTACTTTCTACAGTAATTTCATCAATTACAATAATACATTCAACTGCTATTCGGTTCAAATCTCGTATTATTTCTGGCGTAAACTTTTCTGAATAAAGTGGACGAAGTGAAACTTCATCAACATTCTTACCTGCAACATAAAAGAAGGCTTTTTTTAAATGATAAGGTTTATTTAAAACTAAATGAGTCGTGCTTTTCATTAAACCAATTGGAATTTCTCGTGAAGCAATGCTTCCTTCGATACTTACAATAGGTTTTACTTTTAGCAGAAGAAATTTCTTTTCCTCTTTCGTCAATGGTCGTTTAATTACTTTAAAAGTTTGAGCTGTCAAAAGTTGAAAACCAGTATCAACTTGCTTAAAAACACTAATTGTTACTTTGCCTGGTTTTAAATTCGACAACCAATAAAGCCCACTACTATTCTGGAATTCTCCTTGTGAAGATTTTACAACAATTGATTTTAACGGATGATTTATTTCATAAGTTTCCGTTTCATGTATCTCATTATATTTTGCTCCTATAATGAATCCATTTGCATCCTCCGCATAAATATTTTTATGAAAAGGAGTAATTTCTACTTTATTGGTGTCCAGCGAATTTGTTTGGCCAAGTGCAACAAAATTCAACATCCAAAAACAAATAAGTGACAAGTACGTTCTCCTTAATAGAATTGCTTTTTGCATTGTAGAATTTTATTGCTGATTAGGTAAAAATACTCAACTTTCCATTCGCCGTCGCACGGTGTTATTCACCTGCGGCTGGCAAGCTAAGCTTAGTCAACCGCTCAATTAAAATAGGTAGTAAGAAAAATAGTCTCATCAAATGCACAAATAGTGCAAGTAGATACGTCAATAGAACAAGTAACAAGAAAAATAGAGCAATTAGACGGGTTAATAGCATAAGTAAATGTGTAAATAGCGCAACTATATGCGTCAATAGCGCAAGTAGAGACCTCAATAGAACAAGTAGCAGGAAAAATAGCACATTTAGATGCGTAAATAGACAAAGTAGCCGTTAAAATAGCCCAACTATCAGCATAAATAGGCAAAGTGGCAGTTAAAATAGCACAAGTAGATGCGTTAATAGCATCATTATCCCTCTTAATTGAACAATTACCGCAGTTCACCCCCCATTCAACAACCCCATCACCGCCTCCTTCCGCCTCCGCGAAATGGAGAGGATTTTGCCATCACTCATATACACCATGCCTTCGCGGTCCACTTTGGTCACGTAGTTTTTGTTGACCAAAAACGACTTGTGAATGCGGATAAAATGGTGGCCTTCCAGTATCTCTTCATACTCGCCAAGGGTCTTTGAAATCAGGATGGGTTTGCTGTTCACAAACACAAAACGGGTGTAGTTGCTTTCGCCTTCGCAATACATGATATGGGCAGGTTCAAAAAACGAAACCCCTTCCGTGGTGGACAGGGCAAGTTTGTAATTGGCCGGTGCTTTTTCTTTTAAATTGGAAATGAGATTGTCCACCAGCAAGTGCTGACCGGGGTGCTTGCTTTGCTGCAGAATGATGTGTTTGTTGATAGCATTTTTTAGCTCAATGCTGTCAATCGGTTTCAGCAAATAATCCAATGCACTAAACCGGATGGCTTTGATGGCATACTGGTCATAAGCAGTGGTAAAGATGACGTCAAAATCGGAGTGGGTGGCTTTGTTCAGGAAATCAAAACCATTCATTTCAGGCATCTCAATATCGAGCATTATCAGCGATGGATTAAAGGTCTCTAAACACGCCAAAGCCTCCTGCGACGATTGAAAAACCATGATCTCCTTTTCCACCGGAATGAACTTCTCAATCAGCATTTTCAACACCTTGCCCGCAGACAATTCATCGTCCAGTATCAACACTTTTAGCATGGTTTTACTGTTTAATTGTTCATCGGTATTTTGATGTGAATGGTGGTTCCGGTTGCTTCGTTTTGCTCATTCTTTTTGTCAATCACTTCCAGCGAAATGGTTGCTTTGTATTTCTCTGAAAGCAGCTCCATCCTTCGTTTTGACAAGCTCATCCCTTTGCTATCGGTATGGAGTGTGGCTATTTTTTGCAGCTTTATTTCATGGGCTTTCTCCCTGCCTATGCCGTTGTCGTCAATGATAATGTCAAGGTAGCCGTGTTCGTCTTTGCACCGTATGATGAGTACCTTATCATCCTTCTTGTTCTGAAACCCGTGCCAGATGGCGTTCTCCACATAAGGCTGAATGAGCATGGTGGGCACCTGCACTTCGTCAATGTCCACTTCTGCATCAATGTCAAAGCTGTAAGAGAACGATTGATTGAACCGCAGCGACTCCAGCGAGAGGTATAGTTTCAGCACATCCAGTTCGCTTCTTAGGGTGATGAATTCCTTTTCAGAATTGTTTAAAACAGTCCGCTGTAATTTGGAGAACTGGGATAAATAAGAGTAAGCATTGTCAATGTTTCCGGCCAGGATACATTCCTGTATGGCGTTTAAACTGTTGAAAATAAAGTGCGGGTTCATCTGGCTGCGAAGTGCTTCCAGCCTGGCTTCGGACAGCTTTTCATTCACCTTTTGTATCTCCAGTTGGTTGCGCAGTTGCTCACTTTCCAGCGCACTCATTCGTAGCTTTTCTGCCTGTATTTTTTGTAAATGATTTTCGCGGCGTTTCACGAAGTAGTAAATAACGCTTCCTGCAAGTAGAAGAAGCAAAACATAGAACCATGTTGTTTTCCAGAAGGGCGGTGTAATGATAAAAGCAAAGGATAATTGCTGCTTCATTTCATATCCATCGGCATCAACGGCTTTCACATGAAAGACGTAGTGACCCGGCGGCACATAATTATAAACGACCTCAGCTTTGTTGCCTGCATTCACCCATGTTTTCTCCAATCCTTCTAAGTAATAGAAGTATTGCAGCTTGCTTTGCTTGGTAAAATCAAGCAGGCCAAACTTAAATTCAAACCGGTTATTCTCATAAGAAAACAAAGGCTTGGTGTTGCTTGAATCAATGAAGAAATGCAGCCCGTTTACGAGAATGTCATTGATGTTAAGTGAAGCTATTTTTATGCTGGTTTGATAGTAAAGCGCAGGATTTATTTTGATGAATTTATTGCCTGCCAGGAAATAAATAAAACTGTCTGTGCCATAAATGCTGCTGCCAAAAGCATCCATATAATTTCCCGTAGGAAAATTAAAAACGTTGGTGATCGTATGACTTGCCTGGTTATACAAATCAATGCCGCCAAGGCTTTCAATCCATAGATTGCCCATTTTGTCTAATGCTAAAGCATAAGTGAAATTATGTGAAAGGTTGTCGTTCGTGGTGTAAGTCGATAATTGCTTTGTTGATAAACTATACCTCACTAACCCGTTTTGGGAAGTGATCCAGATGTTGCTGTGTTGATCCTCTAAAACATCTCTTGGAATGGAAAATTCAAAGCCTGCATTTTTTGCCAACTCGGGAATAGGAATGATGTCTCCTTTTTTGCTATTGAAATCATACATCACCACATCGTAATTGCCTGTGAGGTAAATAAATTTTTGGTGGTTAAAAGACAGACAACTCTCTTTCATAAAACCATCGCCATACAGCGTGTCTGTGATTGTATTGTTGTTGACAATATAAAACCTGCCGTCAAAAGTTTTAAACACTTCATTGTTCCATGCAACGGTATGCCACGATATGTTTTGATGATGAGCCAACAGCACTTTGTTCATGATAGAAGGGTAGAGGTTGCAACTGCTTTTGTGTTGCAAAGATGTAAGCACACACAATTGGCTTTTATGCGCAGCTATATCATGCCCGTCCTTATCCCGAATGATATAACTGACATGCAGGTCTGTAGCTTTGTCTGCTTTTAAATAATCAATGGAATCATTGCTGGTATTGAATGTAAAAACCCTGTCCTTATAAAATGGAATGAAGATGTTGGATTGCGAAGCAGATAGCATACCAGATTCAAAGCGCAGGTCTTTGTAATCAGGCAAATTGCTTAGTTCATACTTCTGAATGCTTTTGTTGTAATAGTTAATGATGTCCAGGCCGTTGTTGGTAGCGGCCCACATATTGCCAAGGTAATCTTCGCAAATGGAGTAAATGTAATTGCTGCTTAACAGGTCATTCTTTCCAGTATTCCTGATAGCATTAAACTGGTGAGCCTTTGTGTCAAAAATAAGCAAACCACCATGCCGAAACCCTATCCAGATGTTGTTGTGCGCATCTAACACTACAGAGTAACAACACCTCCACGCACCGGGTGGAAAGGGAATGTGGAATGAGTCTATTTTGTTGGTGTTGTAGTTGAACTGAAGAAGCATTGTATCGCGGCAAACGAAATAGAGATTGCCACTTTTATCAGCGCACATATCGCTACCGTGAATGATGTCTCCGGGGCCGTTTAAGTTGAAAATGGCCTCATGGTCGGGGTTGTAATACTGGTGATGAAACTCATGTTGTTGATAATCGTAAAAGAGCATTCCATGTCCTGTTTGAAACCAGATTCCTTTGTCAGTTGTTATGTCTGCTTTGTAGCCAGTGTTGCATTCAGGAATACCGCTGCCATCTTTTGAAGTCTTTATCCGCCGGTAGTTTCCGGTTTTATAATCAATCTTAAAAAAGCCTACACTAGTGGAAGCCCAAATGGAATCATACTTGTCCTGGGTAATGGAGATGATGTAACCAATGGAGGGTGATTTTACATCTTCGCTATGCAAAGGATAGTGTGTGATGAAGCCATTGACAGGGTTTATTTTATCTAAACCAGCCACTGTTCCTGCCCATATAAATCCTTGCCTGTCTTCAAACAAAGTGTGCATTTCATTGGCACTTAGCGAAGCTGAATCTTTACCAACCTTGTTGTACAGTTTTATTCTTGCGCCTTCATGTTTGTGCAGGCCGCTGTAGCTGCCTATCCACATGTAGTTGTTGTGATCCTTTATGATCTCAGTCAGATTGTTTGTACTTAAACCGTTGAGTGTTGTGATGTGTGTGACCGTTTGAGAATGGGCAGCAATAGCAAACATGAAAAACAAACAACTAAAAAAGAGTTGAGTTTTTATGGAAAACCTGTTGAAGTAAACACTTTCTATGGTTGGCAAAAATACTTTCATTGTGTTCTACAAAAATACGTTGATTGATGTCTTGCCTTTTACCATTTACTAATTAACAGTGACCGTTTTCTCAACCGCTTAATAACATTTACCGGACAATAGTTTGTTGTTACCACTTACTATGTAGCCATTTCCTTAGCTCTGTGGGGAAGGTAGTTTTGCTTCATGAACGGAACAAACACCATGACAGTACCCAATGAAATAACCAATAAACTAACAGCCATTCAACATGAACTGCAGCAGCTAAAACTTTGGAATGTTGAAACACCTAATTGGGTGAATCAATATCCTGAAAAAGATTTGATCACTCAAACAGATTTCATTCACTGGCTGCAGTTTATTTTTTTACCCAACAAAATGAATGAGATCAAGAACAACAGTATTAACCTGGTCAACATCAATATTGCCTTGCAAGCCAATAAGTTTTTAGGGACTCATGAAAAATACCATGCACTCATGAATTTATTGATAGAGCTTGATTCATTGAGTTCATAAAATGATTTATCAAACGATTTTCTCAATAAAAATTAAACCATAATTTAAAACAAACAAAAACAAACAAAAATGAAAAAGTTACTTTCTACTGCTGCAATCTTTTTAACGATTGTCCTGTTTTCAACCTCCTGCAAAAAGAACATGGACCAGGCAGGCCCTACCGAAGAAATGATGAATGGCAAGTCTGCCTCTACTTCCCGTGGTTTTTACACCGCAGCCGAACTTCAGGATTTTAGCAACAAACTGGCTACGCAAATGGATGGCAAATGCGCTGGCTACAGTTACATTGTTTCTTACAAAGGCAATTATGCAACATCCAAATCAGGTGGATTCAGCCGCTTTGTACCGGATTTGCCATTAAGGCAATTTTCAGTAAACGACCGCTACAGCATTGCCAGTGTGAGCAAAACAATTACTGCTGCTGCCTTAATGAATACCCTAAACGCCTGGGGTGGAATAGATCTTAATCTTGACCAACCCATGTGGTCTTTTCTGCCATCTCATTGGGTAATGGGGCCTGGAATTAAAACAATTACTTTTCGGGAGTTGCTTACACACACCAGTGGCCTCCGCTACGATCCCATTCCGCTAAATCCACAAAACGGTGATGACTATGCCACCCTGAAAGCACTGCTGGCAAAGGGTATCATGATGTTCAACAAAGTGCCGAGTTACAACAACCGGAACTTTGCCCTTATGCGCTTTTTAATTCCCAAATTGGCAGCTTACAATGTGCCAGCCATTGCCCCAGGCACACAGGGTGTACTCTTAAACGCATTGGAAAACATACAGGCCAGCCAGTTTGCCGAAGATTATAAAGACTATTGCCGCAAGGTCATTTTCTCAAAAATGACCAGCACTTCCGGCCAAACAATTGATTGCAAAATGAACGATACCTACCCCGGTCTTTGCTATACATTTCCTGCCAACGGTGCTGCGGGTTCTTTAAAGGGCTCAGATCTTACACTTAGCTGCGGTGCACAGGGGTGGGTTTTAAACACTACGCAGATCAATGAATTTTTTACCAAACTCCACTACTCCAGTACGCTTATACCAGCTTCTTTAGCCACCCTCATGAAGACGGGGATGTTGGGCTATGATGTAGCCGGTACACTGAGCGACGGTACGACTTATTTCTGGAAAAATGGAATTTACCTTGGAAATGCAGGCTACCGCTCACTCATCATTGGTTTTAGCGATGACATCCAGGTGACCATTATGGCTAACTCTGCCATGATCCTGCAAGATGCTGCAACAACGGCGCACCAGCTTTGGCATCCATAACCAAACAATCGTTGTATGTAGAGACGCGATTGTTTTTTGTAGAGACGCCCAATTTGGGCGTCTCTACATACAAGGTTTCTACAAGGCCGCAACCAAACCACTGCTTAAAAATTGCTTGTGAGGAAACAATGCCCTCTCTTAATTCATAACCCCCGTGAATTAAGAGGGGGTTTTTTGTTGTGGGAGAAAGGTGAATGCAATTCATCAGGTTGTTGTTGTAGAGACGCAATACATTGCATCTACCCCCTGTTAAAGACGTAATGTATTGCGTCCCTACCCCCGGGTTTTTGCCATAAATTGTTAAAGGTTTTGCCTGGTTGCAAGTCCTGCATACTCTTTGTTTATGTCTGATCGAAATCAGTTCACAAACAAAAACTCAAGCCATGAAAAAAGCAATACTCTACCTGGCCATTGTTGCCCTGTTTGCTGCATGTAGCAGCAACAAAAAACAAGACGAGACTATAACCGCTTTGTCTCAACAAACGGACACTGCAGGGCTGGCTGAATATCAAAATTGGAAGCAACAAAAAGAGCAGTTGCAACCCGTAAATATGAACGGTGTAAGCGGCGTGGTGCAAAGCAACGATGTGCCGCAGGTAGCGGAGGCTCCTGCTAAAAGCACTACCAAAATCATCTACAGAGACCGAATGGTTAAAGCAAAGAAACCTGTAAAAGAAGTTCAGCAGGATGAACCAAACAACACACCAAGTTATGGCACACCTGCAGGACATAGCAGAGAGGCGGTTTCAAGAAATGATGCTCCAATGAGCAACGGTGGTGCGGGCAACGGCAACGACTCATCTAACACAGGTGGAAACAGGGGCATTGTAGCAGTGTCCAAACCCGTTGAACAACCTGCTAAAAAAGAAGGCTGGAGCAAGGCTGCCAAAGGAGCAGTGATTGGTGCTGCAAGCGGTGCAGTGTTAGGTGCAATCGTTAGTAAAAACAAAGGCCTTGGCGCAGTGGTAGGCGGTGTAGTAGGTGGCCTGGGCGGCTATGCAATTGGCAGATCAAAAGACAAAAAAGACGGACGGTACCTGGTCGTTAATCAATAATATTATTCTAATCAACATGATAGAGGCGCTCAATTTGGGCGTCTCTTTTTGTTTTGATTATAACCCTTCCCTCTAATTAATCATTGTTGTTGTTTGTTGGTGAAGAACACCAAAGGCAAAACACTATGGAAACCTTCTTACCTTAGTAACAACAAAAGAGGCTAAAATAGAAAACCTTATTAGCTTATCAATGCGCATTTGGTTTATCATATAGGGTAATAAGGTTTGATTGTAGATTGGTCAATAAACCGTTACTAGATAAGAAGGTTTTTACGGTTTGCGGGTGAGGCGTTTAGGAAGGGTTTATGTTATGCTGTAAAAAATAACCAAAAACCCCCAATAGAAACCCGATGATGGGTGATTCTGTTGGGGGCTTTTGGCTATTCTTCTTAATGTTAGCGGCTGGCGTTGGTTTGCCTAAGTTTAAAAGCAGCCATTGCTTCTCTGGCTCTTTCCAAATATTTTTGTTTGTCTGTCTGATATTGGACAGACAATTTTTCTCTTATCTGCCGCATGTATTCAACTGCATGAAAATCTTTGTCCGCTGTTTCATTTGCTGCCTGTTGCATAAGTTACTTCTTTAGGTGTTCTGATATTAATTGTCTGAAATCCAAATTTAAGATTAATTGAGTTATGCTGTTTGATGCGAACCGGGGACACAGTCCGGGGTTTTATTTTAGATTTAAGTTACGCTGCGCTTAAACTTAAACCAGCAACAACACTTACTCTAGCAGGGGCTTATTTAGTTTCTTTATACACAATTAAATAGAAGTGCATTCGCATGTCTATTTAGATTTTATATTCCTCCTGCCATTGAGCAAATCCATCAAAGTCAAATTTCATGTTGTCTGGTGTAATCATCACCATGTTATATTGTTTCATTAAAAACTCGGGCAGATAGTTTGCCTTTATCACCTTGTTTATGTCGCTGATGTACTTTGCTATCTTGTTGTCTGGTGCAAAATTCTCGTCTTTACATTCTGCCAACTCTTTGAATGCTTCAATATGCATATTGAGATATAAATCAGGGAACCCCGAAGCTCTTTCATTTTCAGGAACGTTTTTGATCGCCCACTCTAACTTTTTAAAGCCACTTTTTAAAATGTATTTATCCCTTGTCCTGTCTTTACCTAATCCAGGCGCAACTATAAAATCAGACTTTGAGTTAAAAGGTTTCAACTCGGTAAGTTTAGTGGGGTCGTATTTCTCTAAAACCTTTTGCTCTAATTGCTCAATATGGCTGGTATCTAAATCCCGTGAACTAATCTTCACTCTTAAAAACCAAGCACCACACTCGTATAAAACCAATTGGTTGATTGGCTCGTTGTCTCGCAAATGTGATACGGCTTTAAAACCATTGCAAATGTATTTGGCACCTACTTTTCGAACCGGTCCTTGTTCAAATCCAACTGTCTTGTTTACTTCATTAGAAATCGCTTGAAGTGTTTGCATGTATTCATCTCTCAATCTGCCTTCTATTCCCTTTCCTGCCGGATAAACTTTGATTGCTATTGAAGTTTTCTGCGGACTTTCATAAGTTACTTCAATACCATCATCAGTCTTGGTAAAGGAATAAATACTACTTCGGGAATAGTTCTCAAATTGTTCAGGAAAAATTAGTCCTGTAAAACTGTGAATGTAATCTCCTTTAAATTTTATAGACTTTGGCGAATGTCTTTCCTGTCCATGAACAAAAAGCGTAGCAATTGTCAATAGTAAAGAGAAACCATATCGTCTAAATTTTAAAATGCTCATGAATTTTTTAAGTATTGCTTCCAACAAATAGGGCTTGCTGCAGGTGTAGCATTAGTATTCCGTCCGCCCGGAAGCGCTGCTGATTGATGAACTAAAATTACAAGTTAAAAACCAAAAACCCCCGATAGAAACCCGATGATGGAAGTTTCTGTTGGGCTTTCGGCTATTCTTCTTAATGTTGTGGGCTGTGCTATTTGGTGTAGAGTTTTGCACTGTTTGTTTTCAAATATTCTTTGATTTGCTCAAAGTTCATACTTGCCATTTCTGAAGATATTTTGTCCTTTATAGTTCTAAAAGTTTTAACGGTGTCAAACTCTTTTTCTTGTACTGGTTTTTTATTTTCAGTCTTCATACTCTAAAATTTCTTTTGGTGAACGTATTTCTAATGAGTAATAATTTGAACGAATGTTGATTGAGTTGTAACCACGAATTCTGTAAACATTTACAATGTGCTTAAAGTTCCAGCTTACTAAAATGTCCACTTTGTAAATTGTCGCAGTTGCGATGTGTATGCAATCGTCTAAACTTGTTTGCCCAACAACTTTTTCTGCCACATATTTTGAGGCGAGTGTCAATATTTCGTCTGTTACAATTACTCTTTCAATATTCTGCTTTGGCAAATTCTTAAAATGCTCTTTCACATTTTCAGGTGCATTTAATAATTCAGTTTCTGTTAAATCAGAAAATACACAAATAACTTGTCCCAACTTAACTCTCTTAAAAAGTTGCAGGGTTGTTTCTTCAAATTCTTTGTCAAAGGCACCACCAAAAACTGAAGTATCAAAATAAAATCTTTGCATTTTGTCTATTTATACGTTCTCCTGTAAAGATAATATTTTTCCTGCCTGCGTCATTTATAGGGTGTCAAAACGCATAGAAACTAACAAACAGGGCGTTGTGCAGGCAGGGCATTGTTGTTTGTCCAGCCGGGAACTGAAGCTCAATAAAGAACTAAAAATACAAGTTAATAACCAAAAACCCCCGATAGAATCCTGATGATGGGTGATTCTGTTGGGGGCTTTTGGCTATTCTTCTTAATGTTGTAGGCAGCTTTGTCTCCGCTTAGTTTGATTTAAAATGTGTCAACTTTTTTAATTGTGCTATCTATTTTTTGAAGTAAGTCTTTAGTCCTGTCAACAGCTCATCCGTGATAAATGTCCCGAATCAAAATTAGAGTTGTGTGTACTTGTTTTGGGTCTCTTGATACCCTGTCAAAAATTACTTTGGCTACCTCGTCTTCCACTTTCATCATTCTCCCCTGGTCTTCATAAACTTTGGTCAACATTGCAATAGTTTCGCCGTCCACTCTTGACATAACGTTATTGTTTTTTGCGATTGTCCAGGCTTCGTTGTCCAGGTAACGATACAAAACTCCTTGCGGTGCTATTACCTTCAAGTGAAACTCATCATTTGAAATAAGTTCGTCTTGCAGTTTTTTATTTACTAATGCAGAATCAATTTTAGTCAAGACTTGCAAATTATATTCATTCATTTCCTGGATAGCTTTTTTGTTATGACTAAGCTCCGCACTAATATTTTTTAAAGTATCCCTTGTGTTTTCTTTTTCACGAAGATTACTAATATATTCTGTCACGATTAAGGCTAAGAGAACACTAAAAATGATTAGTAGAGCCTCGCCTAAATATTCTTTCCAGTTCCTTACTGTATAGACAAAAGTTTTGCTTTTGTTAGTAACTAAATCATCCTTTTTAGGCATTTCAGGTTGTTCAATTTTCTCTGTTTCCATTATTTTGAAGTGTCGTTTTAAAGTTGCAGCCAACAAACGGTGCTTGCTGCAGGGGTGGAATTAGTATTCCGTCTGCCCGAAGCCGCTGCTAATTGATGAACTAAAAGTACAGGTTAATAACCAAAAGCTCCCGATAGGAACCTGATAATGGGTGATTCTGTTGGGGGCTTTCGGCTATTCTTCTTAATGTTAGCGGCAGTTGTTTCAGTCTCACACTTTCCGCTACTTATATTTGTCAAAATTGAATTTAGTCGGTAAGTCAAAAGTTCCACTAAAGGTCTCTTTAAACTTATCAACTCCTTCGTCAAAATGAATTGAACCTGTTGAAGCATAAACATAACCTGGTTTGATAACCTTTTCGTCTTTCAGTTTTATTTGTAAAAAGATGTGTCCGGGTTTAACTAAAAGTCCGCCTGCAAATTTTGCTTGTTTTAGTTGTGTTTTGAAAACGGTCAATTCTTTAGCTGTCAAAAGATGTGTTCCACTATTATTTTTCACTTTGATACTTTTAATGTTATCAATTGGAAAAATCGAGTCTAAACTAAATCCTTTGTCTTTATATCTAAGCGTAAGTTTTGCGTCCGATTGAGCAAAAGTTGCTATTGTCAACAAGCAGAATATGGCAATCAATAGAGCTTTCATTGTTTAAATTGTCTTACTATTTCAAGAATAATGTCTGTTTTTGCTTTCAGTATTAGCAGCACAATTACTGCTATACTTCTCAAGGCATAAAATCATGAGTTGAAAGATTAAAAAAAGAGGGGCAATTTTGTAAAAGCAAAATCACAAATATGCCCACTCTTCTACTCAACCTCGGCGAAGCCGAAATTGATA
>JAYTGA010000331.1:0-2380 GCA_043733905.1 Segetibacter sp. | reverse complement strand
CGTATAAGCTTCAAAGGCCCGCAGTTTCATCTTCTGAAATCCGAACTCAACAACTTTTGTAAGTGCTTCGTGCATGATTCCTTTTCCATGGAAGTCAGGATGTAATTCATACCCTATTTCAGCAACGGATTTTTCGATGTTGAAATTCCAAAGACAAATTGTTGCGATTAATTTATTTTCAGGTTGAAGAACTATTCCCCAATAGAGATATTCGTTTTTATCGATTCCGGTATTGATCGTAAGAATGAAATTCACGGCATCATCGATGGTAATTGCTCTGGGCCTGTCTAGGTATTTATTTACCTGGTCATCTGAACGAAGAAAATATATTTTCTCAGCATCATCCGGTTCAAGTTGCCTTAACTTCAGGCGTTCTGTTGTAAGATTTGGAAACGATTTAAAATAAAATTCAGCCACGTCTCAGTTTAGTTGATAAGCAAAAATGTAAAAAATTTATAAAGAGCCAGAAAAAATATTAATGAAACTGTCAAGATTAACAGGCAATAAAGAAGAAAAACTAAATAATCAAAGGAAGAATTATTTTTCGGTGACTCAGACTCAATTTTTTTTCTCAACTCGCCTATTGTCTTGTCAAGAAGTGTTTCATCATAGGCAGTATCGTAATACAAATTGGTCTTGCATTTTCTCCCTCTTAAAAATGCAAGAAGCAAATAACGAGGATGGAAAATCATTCCGTAAGAAAAGGAACCTAAATTTAATATCCATGCTGCCGGATAATTGAAGCATCCCGAAGCGATTTCCCACGCTCCGATTTCAACTTCGCCTTTCATGTTAGCTTCGTATTCAGTAACGAGATGATGAATATCATGTATCTTAACTGCATCCACTCTCATTTTAATGTTAGGCAACGGAATATATACAGGCCCTAATTTTATTTTGAACCATTTTGAATTGTAGCCCCCGTCTATAAAATGATAGCGGGAAAAATAAAGAGGGAGTGCGTCTTTTACTTTCAGGGCGTTGTTATAAGTATTCATGTAGCATTTAATAGAGATTCATTTACTGTTCCATTTTTGCTGCTGTTATTTTGCTTCCATCATGATCATGACTTCTTTTTCTTCGCCACTTTTCTTTTTGCTTTGGAAACAGATTTTGTAATGGTCTTTCCTTGCATGATCTGTTTCGGATCCTTCACTTTTGAAAGAGAATTGGCAAAGGCTTCTTTGATCAGTTTCTTTATATAAGTTTTCGGAAAATCTTCTTTTCGTTTTACCAGGATATACCTGTATTGATTGCCAGCACCAAGTAACATTTTTTCCGGGTCAGAAATTTCAGCGCCCCAATAAAAACCAAAATGTAGATTGTAGCTGCTGCGCCCTACGGCAATCGAACAAAACGTATGCCCTACACGATCGGTAGGACTCCATCCAAAAGCTACAGCATTGTAATTATCATAAATCAATTCGTTCGCTTTTGGATACAGGTCCCAAACAAATTCTCTAAGCCATAAGGCAGTTTTCCGGATGTCTTGTGGAAATGGTTTTAGAAATTTAATTAAATCACTTGTTTGTTCTTTGCTCATTAGTAATGCATAATAGTGAGATGCATGCGAAATCGAAATTTATTATCTATTGATTGACAATGATTTCCTTTTTCTACTGCAATATCATGAAAAAACTATAGCTGATGGATGTCTTTTTCAAATATTCTGTAATAATTTTCCATGAATCATTTCGTTGAATTTGGTTAATGGTTTATCTTTAAAGCTTTATAAGCAATCAGTATGATGATGAAAAAGAGCCTATCGGTTTTTTGCCTCCTGCTTACTGCCGCGGCAGCTAATGCTCAAGCGCCGCAATCATGGACAAGCCTTGGGGTAGGAGGAGGAGGAGCTTTGTTTTCTCCAAGTATCAACCCTGCAAACGACAATGAATACTATGTTGCCTGCGACATGAGTGAACTCTTTCACACAACAGATTTCGGGCTAAGCTACGACCAGGTTCATTTCTCAAAAATCCAGGCTGGCATCAACTCAAAAGTTGTTTTCACAAACAACCCGAACATTCTTTATTGCATTGATTATGCGAATAACATGGCCGTTCCAGTAAGGAGCGATAACGGCGGAACTTCCTGGCACCCACTTTCAGGAAACCCGAATCAATTCGAAGAAACATTCAGTGTATACGCGGATTACAATAATCCCAACCGTCTCATTATTTCTTATTATGGTTCCGTTTATTTTTCATCCGATGGCGGAACAACGTTTGCAAATATTCACAATGCAGTAAGTAATGGATCTGGAGTGCTTGTTGCCGGAGTCTTTTTTGATGGCCAGAATATTTTTGTCGGAACAAATGACGGTTTACTTTTATCCGCCAATGGCGGCAGCACATTTGCATTGGATGGATCAACAGGAATA
>JAYTGA010000330.1:0-3632 GCA_043733905.1 Segetibacter sp. | reverse complement strand
ATTTGAAAATGATATTTTGCCTGTGAAAATAATTCAGGCTTCCAATAGTGCAGATTTTTATTGTTTAACAATTTCAACGGTTTGCAGCTCTTTCAATTTAAACAATACCTCGTTTATCCTGCTGTTGGGAATGCCAATTTCAAGTTGGCAAAACAGTTGCACTTCCTGTTTTTTTATTTCGCAGTTGAACAGTTTCAGTATCATCATCACATCGTTCATACGTGTGTAACCGAACTGGAGATTGTAGGTGGAAAGAACCTGTTTCTGAACAATGGGCATGAGCTGCAAAGCCAGTACAGTAGCGGTTTTGTAAGCATTGATCAAACCCGGCACACCAAGCAATGTGCCGCCAAAATACCTGACCACAACCACCTGCACATTTACCAGTGACTTGCTGTCTATTTGCCCGAGAATTGGTCTGCCCGCAGAACCCGACGGCTCGCCATCGTCACTGACCCGAAAGTTGTTTCCATCCAGCCCAATGCGGTAGGCAAAACAATGATGATTGGCTTTTGCATGTTCTTTTTTCAAAGCATGCAAATTGACCTTGCATTCATCAGCCGACTGCACGGGATATGCAAAGGCGATGAACCTGCTGCCACGATCCTTAAACTCTGCAACGGCAGCCTTTTCAATGGTCTGGTAATACAATGGCTCACTCATAATGAAAGCGAAAACTGCAAGGGAAAATTATTGCTGCACTGCATTTTTGTAGTAAGTAATAATGTCGGTAAAAACAGTTTCGGACGACACAAATTTTTGATTGGTCAGCACAGGCGCCCTCAACCCGTTGTCAATGATCATACGGCTGTTTTCAATCACCCTTGCTTCGTCCCAGGCGTGTTCATTAATGAACGATTCGGCCAGTTTGTTTCCACCTTCTATAATAATGCTTTGCAGCCCCAGTTCATAACAGGCTTTTAGTATGCCCTTCACCATCGAAGGTTCTTTGTCTGTTTTATAAAAAACAAGGTTTTCGTGTTCTTCATTTTTAACCCCGTTGAAAACAATGGTTTTTTGAGTTTTATTAAATACCTGCAATGTAGCTGGCAGCCGCAGGTTCATGTCCACTACCAGTCTGACTGGATCGGGTCCTGTCCAGTGGCGGGTGTTGAGTGCAGGATCGTCTTGCAATGCCGTATTGGTTCCTACCATAATTGCTGACTCTTCGCTCCGCCAACGGTGTACCAGGCGGTTGCTGTACACATTGGTGATCCACACCCGTGAAAAATCTGCATTGGCTATTTTATGATTGTTGCTCTGCGCCCATTTCAAGATAATATATGGCCGCTTCAATGTATGAAAAGTAAAGAACCGCTTGTTCAGTTCCCTGCATTCATTCTCCAATACACCTACCATTACACTTATTCCGGCTGCCTTCAGTTGCTCAATTCCTTTGCCTTTCACTTTCTCAAAAGGGTCATGACAACCAACGACCACACTTGGTATTTTGTGTTGAATGATAAGGTCTGTGCAGGGCGGTGTTTTTCCAAAATGAGTACAAGGTTCCAGGCTTACATACAGTGTGGATGATGCTATCAGCAGTTTGTCTTCTTTCCTGACACTGTTGATGCAATTGACCTCTGCATGTGCCTCACCAAACTTTTGATGATAGCCCTCGCCAATAATCCTGTTTTTGTAAACCAGTACCGCCCCAACCATTGGGTTAGGCGCTACAAAGCCAGCACCTTGCGTGGCAAGCTCAAGACAGCGGTGCATGTAAAGTTGATGTTGCTCCATAATTTAGTCCGCGAAATTAATTTAAAAAAACAGTAGCATTGCACAATGACTATTCAGCAGGCATATCAGCAGCTATTGACCAATCTTTATGACCTCTACGAACCCAGCGAAGCGGCTAACATAGCGGAAATGGTCATTGAACACCTGACAGGGTTTCGAAAATTAGAATGCATTACCAACAAAATCATTCCATTTAGCAATCAGCAGGAAACAGATTACCAGGAAATAACCGCTGCATTACTACAAAATAAACCAGTGCAATATGCCATAGGCGAAGCCTGGTTCATGAATATGAAACTGCGGGTCAATGAACATGTTTTGATACCACGACCCGAAACTGAAGAGTTAGTGGATTGGATATTAAATGATATGCAGTCAATGGACTTAAACAATTTGTCCCTGCTCGACATTGGTACCGGCAGTGGCTGCATTCCCATTGCCATCAAAAAGAAATTTCCACAAACAGAAGTGTTTGCCATAGACATTTCAGAAGAGGCTTTGCAGGTGGCTAAAATCAACTCTATAGAACAAAATGCTTTAGTTGATTTTCTCCAGGCCGACATACTGAACGAAGCCGATTGGAAACATCTGAAACATTATGACATCCTCGTCAGTAATCCCCCCTACATCACCATTGCCGAGAAGCAGGCCATGCACAAAAATGTGCTTGACTACGAACCGCACATTGCATTGTTTGTGCCGGACAATGATGCCTTGCTGTTTTACAAAACCATTGCTCAATTTAGTCAAAACCATCTGAAACCTGGCGGCAAAGTCTATGTAGAAATCAACGAAACATTGGGTAAACAAACCGTTGAATTATTTCTCCAAAACGGTTTCAACAATGTGGAATTGAAAAAAGACATGCAGGGAAAGGATAGGATGGTGAAGGCAGGTTAATTAGTTAATTGATTTTCGTTGTTTGTAATTTTCTACTTAATACTTTACACCTCTCACTTCACACTCTGTTAGTGCCTGAAATACGTTGACCGTTTTAAGGGGTTAGAAACAAACTTAAAACATAAAACTATGGCAACAAGAAAACAATTCAATCAAAGTACAGAAGAGCGTAGGCGTAGACATTTCAGCGAAGAGTTTAAACAGAAAAAAGTCAGGGAAATTGAACAAAAAGTAACGACTATTGCTGAAGTTAGCCGGCAGTATGAAGTTCGGGAAAACAATGTTTCAAAGTGGCTTGTCAAATATGGACAAAATTATATGAAGGGAGTACGGGTGATTGTAGAATCAGAGAGTGACACAGTTAAGCTAATTGCCCTAAAAGCAAAGGTTGCTGATTTGGAACGCATTATTGGTCAAAAGCAGGTTCAGCTTGATTTTAAAGACAAGATGATTGATCTGGCCGAAGAGACATATGGGGTAGACATTAAAAAAAAATTCGAGCGCAAACCCTTATTTGGTACTGGCAACACAGAGAGCAACTCAGCTGTAGTCTGAATATGTTTTACCAAAGTGTTTCTGCCAGTAAACAATCCATTCATTAACTATTGAACAGAAGAATGGAGGACGGCGAACAAACAGCTTACCTGCTGCAGATTATTAGTCAAATAAGAGCCGACCACCCTACTTTAAGCTGTAGAGCAATGTACTATAAGATTCAACCTGAAAAGATGGGCAGAGACTGCTTTGAGAGCCTTTGTAAAGAGCATGGCTTTAGTATTGAAAGAAAACTAAACCTGTTTCGAACCACTGATAGCAGTGGTGTTGTACGCTTTGATGATTTATTAAAAAACGCCAATCTTAGCAACATTAATGAAGCCTGGAGCAGTGACATCACTTACTTCGAAGTACAAGAAAGGTTCTATTACATCACCTTTATTTTAGACTGTTTCTCCCGTAGAGTATTAGGCTACCAGGTATCAGCACGACTAACT
>JAYTGA010000329.1:0-9224 GCA_043733905.1 Segetibacter sp. | reverse complement strand
TTCTTATTCGTACCCCCCTACGGAATATGACCCTGTAAAAAACAACGTTTAGTCCCAAAATTTAACAATTGAAGGGGTTGGGCTGCAATGTGGGGTAAGGTTTACCCAAATAATCCATCCCAGGATAAAATATTAAAGAGAAACCATTATGCCTCCTTATTCTATCCGTGAAAAACTCCTTCTTTCTCCGGTAAAAAAAGCAAACACCGAATGATTGTATTAACACATAATTAGCAGGGGCTTATCAAACGTTTCAACCCTAATATTTATCAACCTTTCGTAATTTCACTTTTCAAAGAATTTTTTGCAGAAAGCATTGAAACCTTTATTGTTTTCATCATTGGTAAAATGCTTTGAAACGTCATGAAAAAACTCTTACTCGCCATATTGTTTGCCCTGTATTTTCTTCCGTCTTTTGCCAATCACATAGCAGGCGGCGAATTATTTTACCAATACTTAGGGCAGGGAAGCACTTCTGGCAGCAGCAGGTATAAAATAACCATGCGCCTTTTCAGAGATTGTAACTCTACTGGTCAGGTTTTAGACGCGGAAACTGTTACCCTCGGAATTTATCACACTGGCAATGGGGTTTTAAATAACACATTAGACCTGGTTCGCAACCCGATAATACAAGTGATTAGTCTTAACACGGCGGTCATTCCATGCCTGGTCAATGCACCGGATGTTTGTTTTCAGATAGGATTGTTTTCTGAAACAATAGAACTGCCCAATAGCCCCGATGGATATACGCTGACATGGGTCAGATGCTGCCGCTCCGACGACATATCAAATCTTTCGCAATCGACGGGGGCAGGCGCCACTTTTGTCACACACATACCTGGTACTTCGGTTTTGCCATCGGGTCACAACAGCAGCCCGCAGTTTTTAATAAAAGATACCGCTCTTGTTTGCCAGTCAAAGAGATTTATCCTCGATTTTGGAGCAACAGATGCTGATAGCGATTCTCTCAGTTATGAATTTTGCGAGGCTTATGGAGGAGGCACTTCAACGGCTCCCAAGCCTGCTCCAACAGCTTCTTTAGATTTAAATACTTTGCCATATCAATCGCCCTACAGTGGATTTGATCCTTTGGGATTAAATGTTTCTATTGATCCTCTTACAGGCAAAATAACAGGCACAGCACCACCTGCAGGCCGCTACGTCATTAATGTGTGCGTAACAGAATGGCGAAATGGACGGCCTATTAATATTCATAGCAAAGACTTCATACTTCAGGTGGGCAATTGCGATTATGCGGCATCTGATCCTTTGCCGCAGGTGGGTAACAGTTTTCCGCCACAGTTCAGCTACGAATTTATTTCCTGCAAAAGTTTTACGGTCAATTTCATTAATGGCAGCAACTCTTCCACCATCAAAAACTATTATTGGGACTTTGGTGTATCCGGTACCACTACTGATACTTCTACAAAAAAGGCACCCACTTTCACTTATCCAGACACTGGTTTCTACACCATCAAACTGATTGTGTCCGGCTCCAACTCCTGCATAGACAGCAACACTGTTACCATTGGCATTTACCCCGGCTTCCAGGGTGACTTTACCGTGTCGGGAAGCTGTTATAAAATTCCTTTTCTTTTCACCGACAATAGCACCACCACCTATGGAAAAATTGATTCGTGGAATTGGAACTTTGGCGACCTTGCAACCACGACCGACATTTCATCGCAGCAAAATCCTTCTTATAAATATCCCACAGCCGGCACCCGGAATGCGACCTTGTATGTGACCAGCAGCAAGGGCTGCATAGACACGGTTGTAAAGCCTGTTGTGGTCAGGGACATTCCTTATCTCAACCTACCTTTTCACGACACGCTCATTTGCACCATTGATACGCTGCCCCTTATAGCGCAGGGAACAGGCAGTTTTTCCTGGACACCTCTTTACAACATTATCAATCCCAATACGCCCAATCCTTTGGTTTATCCAAAAGACACAACAACCTATGTTGTCACGCTTCTTGACCGTGGCTGCACGACAACAGATTCCATCAAAGTGAATACTCTCGATTTTATTACGGTGGATGCAGGACGGGACACGGTAATTTGCAGGAGCGATATTATTAATCTCCATCCGGTTAGTTATGGCCTTCAATACCAGTGGACACCGGCATCAGCCATATTAGGTGATCCAAACATAAAGTATCCTCAGGTAAGCCCGGCCTTCAATGACCAAGTCCGGCAAGACACAACAGTCACTTATTCTATAACCGCTAACCTGGGGAAATGCCAGGCCAGGGGACAGGTAAAAGTGAAAGCAGTCCGCTATCCGCTCATTGATCTTGGGCCGGATAAAAGTATTTGTTTCAATCAATCGGTTCGCTTGAATGCGATCATTAAGGGCAGTTCTTTCACATGGTTTCCTTTAAATACTTTGATCAATTCAAACACCCTCACACCTACTGCTGCACCGCCATCCACTACCACTTATACCCTTACTGTTACAGATACAATCGGTTGTCCAAAACCATCATCGGAAGACATTGTGGTGAATGTGATTCCGAAAGTAACAGCCTTTGCAGGAAATGATACGAATATTGTTGCCAATCAATCGCTGCAACTGAATGCAACCTCTAACGTAGGGATCAATTTTTCATGGTCACCTACAACCGGCATGAGTGATCCTTTTATTGCCAACCCGGTGGTTGTGTTAGGTACGTCTGTTGACTCGATTATTTACACAGTAAAAGCCAGCACCGCTGAGGGTTGTTTTGGCACTGACCAAATAAAAGTGCTGGTGTTCAAAACCGGGCCGGATATTTTTGTTCCATCGGGTTTCACACCAAATGGCGATGGTAGAAATGACATTCTGAAACCGATAGCAGTCGGACTGAAAAGCTTAAATTATTTCAGGGTTTTCAACCGCTGGGGTCAACTCCTGTACACAACAACGTCAGTAGGAGAAGGATGGGATGGCACTGTGAATGGCAAGGAACAGGCGACCGGAACTTTTGTTTACATGGCAGAAGCCACAGACTATTTAGGTAAAACTATTTTCAGAAAAGGAACGGTTGTTTTGATCAGGTAAAATGATTTTTCAGCGATTTTTTAACCACGAAGAAACACAAAGGAACAACCGCACGAAGCAAAAAAGCAACCGCACAGTCTTTGTGCTCTATGTGAAAAACTTTTTGGTCTCCGTGGTTAAATAGTAAAATAACAATGACCTGGTGAGGCAGAAATGAATTAAACGATCTCCCTTTTTTCAAGTCTATTCTCCACTAAACCTAAACCCACCTCTTCATCACGATGAACATTTCTACACGGTTGCTTTTGTTGTTGATTTGCCTCTTGACCATTTCCAATATAAACATTGCCGTTGCACAAACTGCCAGCGACACCAGTGCGATAGCAGTCATTAAAACGCCAAAAAAGAATCCTACTGCAGCTTTTCGTTAGGGTATTTATCTAACTCGGTTTATTATGGGCGAAAGGATTCGGATATTGTTCCTTACATCATTCCGGCTTTCAGGTATGTTGATAAAAGCGGTTTTTATGCAGAAGCATCCATCTCTTAATTAAAATAAACAGGTTGGCTTTATTTACGACTTTTTGTTATGGTAAGATGAGTTAAGTTATTTTTAATACGCACTCCATCAAGCGATCCGACACCCCTCCTCATTTCCCATCCGTCACATGCAATCCAAACGATGGATTGATGGTTAGTTTCACCTCGGGTTTTACTTGGATGCTTCTACAGACTGCACTTGAATTGACCAACACAATTCCGGCATTGATGATGACATCGGTATTTGCATTTGGAATGATACCACAACTCCAGTTGGCAGGGTTTTCCCAATTGTTGCTGACCGATCCGTTCCAATAGTTTGAAAACCGAATAGTGCTGATGCTGCCGCTGATTCCATTAACCACGCAGCGATATTGGTAGCCATACCAGGCCGAAGAAACAGCACTTAGCTGGAGGCTGGTAGTGGTGGCGCCTGTGTAGTTTGCATTATTACTGATGTTCGCAAAACCACTACCGGTATTGACCTGCCACTGGTAAGTTGCCCCTGTAAGGTTGGCCGTCAGCACGGCATTTCCATTGTTGCAAAGGTGCATGACTGGCACAGTGAGGGCAAGATCCCAGACACCTCTGCCGAAAGTGCCAAACCTTACGACATCGCTTGCCTCCAGATATTCAACCGAAACATAAGGTTGAATAGGCGTGTTGGCTCCAATGAGAGGATACCAGGTGTCGGCGGCTACTACATACACATAAGGCCCCGCATCGGTTGCTGCAAACAGCATTGTTTCTGTGGGATTCGCCACAATTTCATGCACAAGGGTTGAGGGCAAACCATTACTCATTGCGGTAAATGAAACACCGCCATCAGCAGATTTATAAACACCCGGGTTGGAATAGCCGCTGCCGCCATACCAAAGCAATTTGGAAGTCAGCTTAGAAGCGCAAATGGTTGACCCATACAAATACCAGGGTGTTGGCCCCGAAAAACTGCCGGTTTTTGTCCACGAAATGCCTTTGTTATTGCTGTAAAAGAATGTGCCGTCTTCTGTGGCGACATAAATATTGTTGGTATCTTTTTGCGAAGCGGAAATGGCGGTAATGCCCGAAGCTGCATTGTTTGAATTAGCCCGAAAATCGAAATTGAACTGGGTGGCGGAAATGGTATATGGCGATGTTGTCAATGCCGTCAGTTTGCAAAGATAGGAACCCCCGCCGCCGGTCAGGTTTCCACCGGCCATCAATGTTTCCTGAAATTCGGGGTGGTTAGTGTTAACCATGGGCAGCATCCAGCCGTAGTTAGGTTTTTCTGTGCCAGGCATCGTCCAATAGCTGCTAACATTGCCCGATGTCGGATTATTATAATAATCTAAAACGCCACCCGGATATTGTATCCACAGGTGTTTGGGATAGCCGCTGAAACACAGGTATCCATAGTCGCCACTATAGATTTGTTGAAAATTCAGTCCTCCAATGTTTGTCGCATTGGTGGCCACCTGCATACCCTGGTCCTGCGAACCTGCAAAGAGATTGGCTGGCTGGTCTGGGTCGGTGAGGATGTCGTAATACTGGCTGCTGTTTAGGTTGGCCTGGCTCAGGTTGAGTGTGGTCTGCAGTTCATCAGCCGATATGGCGACACCGCCGTGATTGTTGACAATGGCAAAAGAAGTTCCATCCTGTTTGTAATAGTGTTCAATTGCCATGATATCGGCGTGCAGTTTGCCCGCCACATTGCCATAGTAATCGCTCCAGATGTTGACCATCGTCCAGTTGATGCCACCGTCATAACTTCTGTAAGCATTGACTGAACCAAAAAATACTTTTTGGGCATCTGTATTGGACACATCAAGCCTGTCCCACGAATAATCGGGCAGGGTGCTTTGCAATGTCCAGCTACTACCAAAATTGGTGGATTTATACAGTCTGTTTTGATTGAGCAACGTGTAGAAAGTTGTTGTACCGCCAATTGTTACTCCTTTCAGCAAAGCCTTGTCGGTGGCGTCGGCGCAGGCAAAACTATTGAGCAGATTGACCGATGAACCGACTACCTGCCACATCACTAAAGTGTTGCCGGTTGTTTTGGTATCAATGGCATAAAGGCCCGAGTTGTTGTAAGCTGTTGCAAGCCTGACGTTGTAATCATTTCCACCATTGAAAATTTTGATTCGTGTAAAAGTCGCTCCCTGGTCGGTGCTTTGGTAAAGGTAAAAACGGGGCGACCAATTGCCCGCCGTATTGTCCCAGGGACGGGTGAGGGCATACACATTGTTGCTGCCATCGTTGGGCATCACAATTTGGGAAATGTAGTTGCCACCCCAGCCAACCGGAAAGTTGATGCCGGAACTCGCCGTGAAGGTGGCTCCTTCATTGTCAGAATAAAAAATATTGAGGTCGTGGCTAACCAGGATACGCCTGCCGCCACCTGACTTATTGAATACTTTGATATTGGCATTGTCAAAAACATAATCATCATTCAGAAGTGTCCAGTTGTTTACTGTAAAAGTACCTTTCCACAGGCTGCCGCCGGAGGAAATGGTGTAGATGGTGTTGGTCGGCTTGTCAAAATCAACACCGATAATGCTACCTGCCTGGTTAATACTTCCCTTTTCGCTCCAGGTGCCAATGATATTGCCGTTGGCAAAACTTTCCTGTGCATTTTGGCCGCGGTTCAGTTTGTATTGTTGTTTTAATTGTACCAGGTTTTCCCTGTTGGCGGCTTCTACCATTTTCCAATCGGTATGGCTGTCGGCCTTATGTATGAGTTTCCACCAGTTTTCGCGGCGGCGATTCAGTTCTTCTTCGTCTGCGCCCATTGGTTCGGGGTGAATGTGGGTTTTGTTGGCTTTAGAATCGTTGCTTTTATTTTTTTGCAAACAACCTGTCAACAAAATAAAAAAAGACAAGATCACTGATAAGTGGAGCTTTTTCATACAGAAAGTTTTCACATTAAATCTACTAAGAAAATTTGAGAAATGGAGAATGATGGAACACGCCTGCCCGACTTGTCATTCAGGCATCTCCAGTTTCTATTGATTTTTTAAAGGGATTCACTCCCTTCTTCTCATTTCACCTTTCTGTCGTTGATTCTTCTTGTTAGGTGCTTTCTTTTTGGCGGCTGATTTAATTATTTTTTGAGGTGACGTTTTCGAAGATAAGGAATCGTTTCTTGGCGAAGCCGTACATCCCTGTATATAGGCATACAACCCGGAACCTTCTGCAACTGAATACCCATCGCCTAAAACAATTTCATTGCCGGCATTCAGGGTTACTTTGTTCCCATAACCGCCAGATGTGGTGGAAGTACTGTTGATCACATCAGATGCCTGGTAGTAAGACACGCCGACAGTAGAACCGCTAACGTCAAGAATAGCAGGGCAAATTTCGTGTAAGGTGCTTTTCCATAAGCCCCTGCCGTAAGTGGCAGCAAATATTTCCTGGGTATTAACATCAATTTCCAAATCGGTCACGGGGATGTTGGGCAGGCCGTTGGAAAACCGTATCCAGTGTGGCTGTGCAGCAAAGGGATCGGCCAGGAAATAAACCCCAACATCGGTTCCTACATAAATGCCGCTGCCTCCGCCACCCAGCAGGGCAAGGCAATTGGCGGCCAAGTCAGGTAGTGCCCCGTCGGCATTGAGTGTGCCTGAAATGTTTGTAAAAGTTTGTCCCCTGTCATTGCTGTAATAAACTTTGTTGTTATTGCCCAGTCCGCCCAATGTCATATAAACGTTTCGGGCATTGTTGGGGTCGCATTTTACAGAAGTAATAATATTGGGGAAGGAATTATTACCGTTTAATAATGTCTTAGTACTGACGTCGTTATTTTCTATTCTATAGAGGTAATATTTATTGTCGGCTAACTGAACGCCACAATAAATAACGTTGGTGCCAGGTTGAGAGGGTATTGTATAATTTCCCTGGCACATGGCTATGATGGGATTTGGGAAGTTGGTATTAATTACGTCAAAATAATTGTCCCAATAACCAGGATTGTGATAAATGTTTTTAAAGCCTAAATAAATATATTCAGGTACAGAGCAGTGTTGGACTATAGGAGTGACCCATGCTCCACTCCCATATTCTGCCGGGGGGGATAGCAGGGGAACTGAAACTACTTCCTCCATTTCCAGACGTTTTTATTTTGCCGTTCTGGCTGCTTGCTATCATTCGAGAACCATCGGTAGAGGCCATTGCATTGTCCATTCCATCTCCGTCAACCGCTTTGGTTAAACCGGTTGTGCGCCAAACCAGCTCGCCGTTGTCCTGTGAGCATCCTATTATCAACCTTCCTGTGTAAAAAGGTGGCAAATTTTGATTAATGATACTGATGCGGTAGTATTCTGTATTGTTTACGCCGCTGCCATAATAATTCCATTTAAAGCTGGCTAAATCCATTGAAAACAATCCGCCATCGTTGCAGCAATATATAGTGTTTTGGCTGCTAAATTTTAGCTGGTGAAAGTCTGAATGGCAATGCATGTTATCTGTTTCGCTGGTTGTCCAGTCACTTCTTACTGTCCAGTTTGTGCCGCCATCTAAGCTTTCCCACAGATTTAAACCTCCTGCATACACCCGTTCAGCATTTTGAGGATGAATTGCTATAACAAGATCGTAAAAGACATTCTTATTGAGCAATCCTGAACCGGAGGCGTTATAATTCAGAATATCCGGTGAAGAGGATTGCAGATTGAATGAGGGAGATGCAACACCTGAATTAGTACACTTGTATAAACCTTTGAACCCATTCGCATTATCCCCACCCAACACATAGAGGTATGAACCGTTTGCAGGAGTTACACCAAGTACCGCCCGGGCAGGAGTACCTGGAAATGTGAAAATTTGTGCAAGCCCTGGTACCATCAGAATTTACCCTTGATATGATATTATTAGCAGTACTCGCAGCATTATATCTTGATGTGAACAGAACCTGGTTGTTATCGGGTTTTAATTTTACGTCTGTTATCCAGCCAGTCATTATAAGTTGATTTGTACTCCATCCGTTTGTGGTTCTAAAAAGTCCGCTCAAAGTTGCGGCATACATGACCTGAGGATTTATAGGATCCATGATCATCCTATAAATTATCCTTCGATCACTATTCTGAAAATTCATTGAAGTGCGGCTCCAGTTAAGCCCTCCATCTGTTGATTTAAGAATGCCTAGTGAACGGCTTTGTATTGCATTACTGGTATAACCGGTCGTATTTGTATTGTCATTATCATCTCCGCTACCTGTGGCTATGTAAATTTCATTGATGTTGTTTGGGTTTATGCAAATGTCCGTAATGGACATCCTGGGCAATCCATCTGTTAAGGCAGTCCAAATGAAAGGTAAGAAGTTGGAAGGTCGCCCACCCAGCCACAATCCACCACCAGAGGTGCCAACCAAAACATTGTTGGTTCCCGGCACTTCTACAATGCAGTCTATCCTGCCTTTGCCCATTTGGTCAACAGAAGTGCTAAATGGTGTGTGTGGAAGCTCTGTCCAGTTTGCAGCAACAGATGCCTGCCTGCTTTGCAAGGTCGGTGATGAAGTATTATTTTTCCCAAATACCAAGTCGAAGCTTTTTTTCACTTCATCTTCCAAATATCCTTTTGCATTTAAATGCCGCTCTGCCCACTACTCCCACCGCTTGTATTTGGCATAGTATTTGTAACGAAATTAAATGTACATTTGTGAACAATATTAGCGTATGCAAACAGATGTTTTATTAAAGGAAAAGTACGATAGTTTACTTCCGTTT
>JAYTGA010000328.1:0-12453 GCA_043733905.1 Segetibacter sp. | reverse complement strand
CAAGGGTAAGACAAAAACATTTGAACCTGCATAAACATAATCCAAGCCTGAACCGCTCGAATTATTAGCCGCCACACCCGTGTAATAAAAAGTAACAGGCCCGCTTGCAGCAGCAGGAGCCGTCCAGGTAAGGTTATTAAAAGTGTAAGAAGCTGAAGCCGCAGTAACTGGAGCATTCAAATGACTAAGTTCAGAACCATTTTTTGCAGCATTAGAATTTCCGGAAGAAAATGTTCCTATTGAAGCTCCTGAAGAATTGACTGCTATAATAGAAAAGCCCCACCTTGTCCTGTCAGCAACATCGTGTAAGATGGTTAATGAAAATGGATAGGCAGTGCCTGGCACATATCCGTCTGTGGGTAAGGCGGATATGCTAACACTTCCGTTGGCGTTTAGGGCATATGTACTATGACAACTTCTGCAAGTGCTGCTGGTAGCTCCTGTTCTGCCTTGCGGAGGAATAAAAGAACTTTCAATGCCGGATTCTAAAAGTATGACTGCGGCACACAGTGAGACTAAGACGTAAAATTGTTTCATGGTTCTATGTTTTTTAAGGGTTAAGGGTAAGAAATGATAATGTAGTTTTTTTTCCGGCTAATAATACCTGTTCGCTTTTAGATCATAGCATCAGCCTTTTATGCTCACCGTATTTCCACTTACAGTGACAGTGTATTGCTTGAGACTTTGTGTGGCAGGACCTTTTAAAACCGCACCGTTGTCACTAAATTCAGCACCATGATTTGGGCAGTGAAAACGATCCCCGCTACTTTGGTATTGGACATTGGTTCCCTGGTGTGTGCAGCTTGCAGCAACAGCAACAATAGAACCCGAGGTTGTCTTTGCTACAATGACACCATTGCTGTACACATAGCCACCAGGTGCATTTAGAGATGCATTGGCAGATTGCGAAAGATCTAAAGTGAAATCAACGCTCGGTGCGGCGGTTGCAGTTTTTTTGCAACTGGCTAAACAGCTTGCCATGAAAATCCCGCCTGCCGATAGACCTGTTAATGATAAGAATTCACGTCTGTCCATAATGAAAAACCTTTTAAAGGAACTATTTGATTTTTAATTCTTTTGGTTTTTTGATAGTGAAAACCCTTGAAATATTGAAGCCGAAATGGATATCTCCCTTGTTCCATCGTCCGGTTGTTTCATTGATGAAGGTACGCTCTGTCATGCCAGTTGAATTGGTGAAATGAAACTGGAAAACGTGACCACCCGTTTCAATATCAACACCTATGGAGAGAGAATTGTAATAACCTTCAAACTTTTTGAACTGGTAATAATATTCACTGGTAATGTTTATCCTTCGGCTGATCCTGATGCGACAGCCAAAACCTAATGAAAGCAGGTCGTTAGGATCTTTTGTTAGACTTACACTGTTATAATGAACCACAGTTGGCACCACCTGCAGCGAAAAATAATCGTTGAACTTCCTTGCAAAAATGACCTGGTGAAAATAGGAGAAGCGGTCTGAATATTTATACTTGACGCCATCGTTTAAGTTTTCGTTAATGGTCTTTAAAATCACTCCACCAGCGTAACTTATCGATATGGGCATATCAACTTTGCCTGTGCTTTGGCGAAGAATTCGATACTTGACAAATCCATCATATTGTTTTAAGTACGTGCTACGGCCAATGCCAATCATCAATCGTTTTGTAAGGCCATAATCGAGGCCGATGCGCATAGATGCCTGGTCAAGGCCAAACAAGTTGTAGCCTCCACTGTTGAGCGTACCAAACCTGTGATTAATCCTCAGGTCAAGAATGCCCAGACCAACATTTTCAATAGACTGGCCATTGACCAAGCGTGTTGTTTTAAAGATGGAGGTGGTAATGTCTGTGTTTTGTTTAATTGATTTTTTATCTTCTTCTTCCTGCATGGCAAACAAATCAGTAGAGGAGTTAGACGAAGCGGTATCTTTAATTTCTTCAGGTTTTGTGACTGAGTCTGCAATTCCTTTTTGAATGGGTGTATCCACGATTGGTGTAGGATTTTGAACCTCTTCCTTTTTCACTTCAACCTCTATAGGTTGGTTAGGTTCATTATTGCTTTTAGTGGAAAGATCAGGTTCTGCTGCCGGTACATTTTCATTATTCAGCATTTTCTTTGCATTTTCAACAAAGCTTGCTGCTTCGGCAGATGTTGCGTGTAAGCGACCATTTGCATCTTTTGTTTGCGATAGCTGAATGTCTTTCAAAATGCTGCTTTGCACTTTTTTTCTGATGCCTTGCTGTCTTTTTTGCTGGTAAATAATGACTTCACATTCTTTGCCTGCACCATCGCCGCTGCATGTTAATATTTCAATTTTTACATCGCCTCCATTGATGATTTGATGAGGTTTGTAGGTGTCTGATTGAGCCTCTGCAAAGGAAAAAGCCGCAAACGACAAAAAGGTTGTTAACACCAATTTTGTGTAACAAAATGCGCCTTGACGGCCAAGAGGTTTTATAATTTTAATAAAGGAAAAAGCGGTTACTTTCTTTTCAATATTCATTAGAAATGATAAGTTTTTTTAGAATTTACAGTCAACAGAAATGCCAACGTTTGGTGCTATTTTATCACCAATATAAGCCCCGGTAATTTTATAATCTTTCAAATTGATTTTAAAATCACCTTTTAAAGTCACCTTGCTGCCGGATATGGTGACAGTACCCGTGGTTTTTACTTTTTGATCCACTCCGTGTATGTTTAACGTGCCATCTGCTTCCGCTTTGTAAATACCGTCTTTGGCAAAGTTAATAGCGGCTATGTTGGTAATAAAACCTTTAAAACCTGCTTTGGGAAACTTGGAACTTTCAACATAATTCTCGTTGAAATGATCTTCCATCATTTGGTTTTCAAACCTGAAACCTTTTACAAGCAATGTAAAAACCATTTGGCCAGTGGCCGTAAGTAGTTTGCAGTCCACCTCGTTGTTAGCTGCAGCTATTTTTTCGGCTCCGCCTGAGGCTACAAAACTAACCGCTGCTGATTTTGTACTTAGCATCTTTTGCGAGAAACCTGCGGTAACTATAAATAAGAAACATCCGAATGCAATTGCTATCTTTTTCATTTTGTTTTATTTTAGAATGATACCATCTTTTATTCTTACATCGCTTAGAAAGCCAATGCAAATTCCCTTAATCTTAATATTTTTATTGATCTCTGCAATTGCCATGCTATCTTTTAAAGTGCAAAAAACAGTTGTCATCGGATCGCTTGTTTTCAGGCTCACAGTTGTTTTGCCATCCTGGTTTTTTCCGGTTTCTACCACCTCACCACTCACCTCCACAGCTTTGTCAAGGTAGGTTTTGTTGGCATTGGCTTCGTTGTCCTGGTATTGCTTTGCAATGTCATTAGCCGATATGGGAATAGCTTTTTCGTTTGTCACATCTCTGTGATGATTTTTTGAATAAACAAACACATAGTACCAGGTGCCAACAGCAGCTATAGCAATAATGGCAAGTGTGAACAGAATGGCTTTCTTTTTACTCATTGTTAAGACAGTTGGTTGTTTAGTTTTGTAATGCGCCTGCATTGATCCAGGCTTTAATTTTGCTGATTTCACAATCCGAAAGTTTCGCCCCACCTTTAGGCATTGGAGATGTTGTATTTATTTGTTCTATTGAATTTAAGAATGCACCATTGCCATTATCAATCACATTTTTTACCCCCGCATAATTATTTAATTGCCATCCCCCTGCTGCACTTGCGGCATCGTGGCATCCTGAAGTGTTACACTTCGCATTTAACAAAGGCATTAGCGTTGTGCTAAATTTTGCGTCCATTGTGTCGCATGTGACCGTTGCCGGATAGTCTACTTCCTTCTTGCTGTATGTGCAACCTGCAAAAATGAGAAAAGCAAAAAAGAGAAATAAGAGAAACTTCATTAAATAAATATTGCTGTTTTTATTTTAAAAAAACTGGTTTGTTAAAGGGTTGGAAATATCAAATTTAGTAAGAAAGAATTTATTTGCTTCTATAAGGTGTTTACAGGCGTAGTGTAAACAATCGTTCTTATCATAAATCAATGCAGCTAATTGACTGTTTTGGCTTCAATGCGATAAGGAATGTCTTCCAAAATGTCTTCCAACTGTTTTTCATTTTGTTTTATTTTTTCTTTCAGAAATGAGATTGCCCATTTGCGTTTGTAAATGTCCATGTCCTGCTGTTCATTTTTCACAAAGATCCATTGCACCCAATCAAACAGGTTTTGCTGCTGAAAGCTATCGGTCAGTTTTACAAAAATGAAACGGATGTCTTTGCCATGCCTGTCTGCAAGTTCTTTGACCTGTGCAGCATTGCTAAGACTGGAAATGATAATGACGGATACAACATTGGTTTGCACAAAGCTTTTTAGATCCTTATTGTCCTGCCACTTTGCAGTGCTGATGGCATACCTTACTCCATCTTTCTCATTGGCTGTGTAACTCTTTGCCACATCCTGATCGGGAATGTATTTTACTTCAAAGCCTTGTTTAACAAGGCTTTCATAAACCGACCATGTCACAATTTTATAAAAATTGAGGAAAGGAATTTCCACCGTTTCATTTCCCAAAATAGTAAAGTTGGTGTGGAAAGAAGGGTAGAGGTAAACATGCGAAGCATAAGGATCCATGATCTCCGGAATGCGAACAACCAGCTCTTTGTTTTTTGCATAAATCTTCCAGACAATGCGGCGCACATCGTCGTTGTTTTCAAAGTTTTTGTAGTTGAGAAACTCACCTTCTACTTTGCGCATCTGGTCTATGCGGGTGTTGGTGTCCTCAGTCTTGCGTGGCGACACGTTCAATTGTTTTGCATTGCCCGCTGCAGGATACTTAAAAAACTGACTGTTGGCAGGCAGGCTGACAGCCAATGAAAAGAATTGAAAAATGTCTTCAAAATAAACAATCGCTTTTTCCAGGCGGTACTCTTTTATTTCTGGTAAATGCCAGTGATAATGTCCTTCCAGAGTTTTGTTGAACAATGATCTGCTGCCAGACTCCAGCAATGAAAATTTGTCTGAAAACCCCTGCTGGTCATATTGCAACCTCATTTTGATGAAACCAAACAAAGGTTTTAAAACCGGTCTCATGCGCAATTGAACGGTTTGCTTATCGGCCTGGTCTGCCGGTGTGCTAGCGGTATCAATCCGCAAATCAGTTCCTGTTTTCTTTTTCCAATAAATAAAATGAATCCATGAAATGAGAACAAAAACAAGGGAACTAAAAAGAATAAATGCCGAGAACGCCAAAGCAACTTTCAAAAGCAAAGCAAAAATGTCGGAAAAAGAAGAATCGTTTTTGACTTTGTTGCTATACAAAAATGATTGCACAACAAATAAGGCTAAAGCAAACACTGCAAAATAGATGGTGAAAGGAATAAAGAACGCCGCCTTTTTAATTCGGTTTGCAAGCGATGAAATCTTTGTTTTCATTTGTGTGAACAAAGTAAGACAAAATTATTTCTAAGTTGAGAATTGACAATTAACTACTTCTAGTTTGTAATTTTTAATGGATCACTTCCCCAATGCTGCTGATACATTTTATTGCAGCAAAATAAAAGACATTAATTTAAACTAACTCTTCTTCCCAACACATACTCATCAAAATTTGGCAATGGCTTCACGCAGGGAAGCAACAACGCCCCTGCCTCGGCTGCAGTCATCACCTGGTGCGGTTCCAGCTTCATCACCTCAGATGTGGAGCGATCGGGTTCAAGTATATCTTCCCGCAATAGGCGGCAGCGTTCATCAAATGGCCAGAACCATTGCTCATGGCTTTTGTACAGGTACATGTTTTTCTTACCCGGTTTGATGCCCCTGAATTTAATCATTTTGATAAAAAGAAATCCCGCTAACCATTTCGGCAGAAGCCGGAGCAATTTGGTGCCAAAAAGCGTGACTCCCCAAACCTGCTGATAGACAGTCATCTTTGAAGCAATAAAGTTGTCGCCAACGGCTACTGTTTCATCTTCGGCATAAAACACACACTGGTTGGTCTCTGCCCAATTCCGGTACAATGCCCGCACCTCCTCCCTACCATTTATTTTGAGATCGAGGCCAAATGCCCGGAAATTATAGACCGGGTGGTCGCTCATCATGTCATCTGCAAGCACGTCGTCATAATGTCCCGAAAACTCCAGGAGACGATGCCGGGCATAACTCATCAGCATGTAGCGGTGCCTGGGGTTGGTAGTCACCTCAAGCAGTCGGTCAATGGCAACATTGCCTTTCGTGATGTCAGGAATTTGCATGGGCTTGTGTGTGTTTTGGTTATTTTAAATAGCCACCAGCGGAAGTTTCGGCTGCTTTTGCTTCTGTGTGCGGCAGCAAGTCTGCCGCAGGACCCGGCCCCGTATATTTTCTCAATAACGTGCCAAAGAACATGGCAATAGCCACGTTAATAGCCACAACAATCACCCACTCATAGGTCTGCGCCACATGTTCTGGCCTTGTGTCGGGAGGCGGTGCTAAATAGATCACTTTCCGATGGTAAATGACAATGGCGGTAAGCACATATATGGAGGCAATGACCACCCAGTTGAGCACAGGCGCCCACGGTCGCTTTGCCAGTTTCTCCGGTGTGTTGTAGAAAGTCTGGAAAAGCCTGCGTGGCCCTACATCGAGATAGCGATAGGCAACCAGCCAGTAAAGAAGCCCGTAATAATGGAACCAGTTGATGGCAAGAGCCCCCACCAGCACATGCAGAGAAATCTCAAAATAGTTACGGATACGAACCCATACCCCAATGAGTTTTCCAAACGATTGCGGATTACGATTGAAGTAAAAGGCGACTGGGAGAGAAGCTGTGAGCAAAGCAATGCGACCGCCCCAATACCACAGCTTGCTTTTGTAATGCAGGGATAATGGTCCGCAAACAAACAGATCAAGTGAAACTATGATTAAATGGACTGTGAAGATGGTGATGGCCAGTCTATTGCCAAAGAGCGGGTTCAGCAGTGCCTGCGGCCGGTGAAACCCCTGGTAAACCTGTCGAACACCAATAAACACTCCCCAAAACAATAGGATTGTGTAAATGATGGTGATAATGATAGAGTCGGTTGTTACGGGTGATAAGTCCATATTGTTGATAAAAGTAGGAAGATTTTTGGTATTGGACAAATTTTAAGGTGAATAAAAACTGAGTTATGTATTGATCCTGACTATAGCATGAACTACATTTTCATTGCCACCTTTAATTCCTTCTTATTTTTCACCGTTCGCAATGGAGAAACGGTAAGACTGTATGGCTCGGCAAAGCCGGACGGGTTGATACCTGCAAACACCTCCGGTGAAACTATATATGTTTCTCTTTCTGCTGTTACTATTACCATTCGGTTAACTGATTTGGGACTGAACGCAATTTTGTAAGGACTTAACCCATAGTTTCCATCAAAGCACAGCAATCCGTTCAGCTTACTATCCATCAGCAAAGCCACAACAGGCTTGACTTCTTTGCCAGAAGATGTTTTGTATTCAACGTACATCGGAACGGGATTATCAAGCTTGTAAAGCTGGTCGCAATTGTAAATACCCAGTTGCTGTATAGACAAATCTTTAATTCCCAGGTCTTTTGCGGTTATTTCTCCAATCCTGGAATCAAATGCTACCACTTGTTGCTTTTGTCTTTCTTTCACTCGTTGTTCTGCCTGCACAAATTCTTCTTTCATTTTCAGTGTATCATAACGGAGCCGCATATTGGGCTTGTTTTCGTCAAAATAACAAAGCCAGTCATTAAACGAAAGTTTTTTTTCGTCCATGCTCATATATAGCTCATTGAGCTTTCTAAAACAGGTAAGGCTATCTGCTTGTAATCCTTTTAATACACTGTCAAGTTCCCAAATCTTCGTGTTGTAGATGCCTGCTGCTTTTACATATTCTTTAGCACTGTCATGGTACGCTTCAAAAAGTTTTTGATCCTTTTTATGACTCGCCGCAAACGCTTGTAGTGCTACTGCCGCTTGCTTTGCCGATGTGTTTTCAACTTTTATTTTCAGGTTATTGATTCTTAAACTTTTGCCCCCTGGATACAACAGCGTAAGCGTCCAGCCTTCTTGTTGTTTCTCTAACGAAAAGTCTTCAAATCCACCTAACGATAATGAGTCTATTACAGCTTTACTCAGGTTCCTGGCAAAAGTAACATCGTTTAGTAACCTGAAAGATTCAGGTGTATTTTCCTTTGCATAAAGTTTAAATTTTTCTTTCTTCCATTTTTTAGGCTCCGTGACATCAACAGCGTATCTGCGACTCATATTTTTCATCATTAAAAAAAATGAGCTTGCAGTATCACCCAGTTTTTTCGCTTTGTCAATAAAGGTTTGTCTCTCAACATACGACCTCAAAAGCGGCTTATCAATATTTGCATATTTCAACCCTTCATACACCATGAATACCTTTTCATAATCGCCATCATTCCAACATAAACCCGATGCGGCAGAAGAGCCTCCACCGTCACTGAATGAACGTTGTTCCAGTGAGCGGATAAGTTTCCATTGATTGGTTACTAAATCAAAAAAATAAAAATTGAGGTCGGGAATTGTATTGTTGTAGTTAAAACCAACATTGATAGATTTGCCTTGCTGCAAAAAAAGCTGTTGGTTGTTCTGGCTGGCGTTCACACTAAACATGCCCGCTGAGTTGAATGGAAGTAATTCATTGCCCGTGTGATAGTGCATTGGTATTCCAGAAAGTAGGAAATCCAAAGGGTCGCGATATTCGGTATATACAATGTGAACCACCCCTTTCACGACGTTGCCTTTACTATCTACAAATGCGGAAGGAGGTATTTTTAGTTTTGTTTCATTTACCTTTAAAGTCGCTCCCTCATCCGCTTTCATAGTGCGATGTTCCGTCTCATTTTTTGCACCTGAAAGTCCATTCAGCTTAGGCAACATCAATTGCAGATAAATCTCTGCGCGGCGGTTCATTTGCTTGCCATCGTCGGTGGTATTGTTAGCAACAGGCAATGTATTCCCTTTGCCCTTTAGCATAATGTGCTGCTTAAATCCTTTTGCGTTTAAAAACTTTGCGACTTCCTCAGCTCTTCTGGCAGATAAATCATAGTTATAACCTTGCAAACCTATGTTATCGGTATGCCCCGTTACCGTAAACCTAAATGCTTCAGGGATATTAGGAAGAGCAGACAAAAATGAATCGAGATAGCGGATTTCATATAGTGGTAATGAGTGTTTATCAGTTGCAAAATGAACAACTGCTTTATATGATTGCTGACAAAAAGCAACCTTTGAAAACGCAGTGAGAACTATAGCAAAAATAATTTTTAAAAACAGTTTAATCATCTGTTGAAGGTTTATGTTTTGATTAAGAGAGGGTACAAAAAGATTTAGCTGCTTTATTATTATGTTTTTGCTTATGTTTTCTGCTTTTGCCCAGTGTTATTGCAACAATGTCTGTGCAAAACCCCCCTATAAAACTTCCAACTGGCCGCATCTTCCTATGGACTGCAACCCTACATTAGAGTGGTGGTGGTCAAGCAGTAAATAAAAAGATAAGCTAATGGTCGGGATAAATAACCTAAAAAATAAGGGGAATACTGCTATAATTAGGAAAGCTGACCATGATAGCATTATAGATAAATCCTACATGCCTCATTATCAATTTATTTAAAAATAAAATGTAGGAGACAATTGTCAGGAAAGCGAGAATTCTTTTTTTACCTGCTTTGCCACTTCATTAATTACGCTGTCAACCTTCAAGGCCAGTTCGGGGAGGGAGTCTGTATTTATCTTGTATTTAGCATCCATTTCCAGTGTTCGTATGTCGCCTTTAATAGAATAAATATTCATTCCGTCCACTGTTCACTTTAGTTTGTGAGCCAGTTTGGACACGGTTTGCCAATCGCCGTTATCCTGATGATTAGCTGATCAAACACATTTACACCTGCCACATCAAAATCCCATCCCATTCCCCTTTTTAAAAAAGGGTAACACCTACGTCCCCTCCTTCAAGCCAATCAAATAATCAAACAAACTCACCTCAGAGGCAAGCCCCAGCTTTTTTCGCAAACGGTAGCGGCTTATTTCCACGCCGCGAACGGAGATGTTCATCAATTGGGCTATTTCTTTGGTTGACAAATTCATGCGCAGGTAGGCGCATAATTTTAGTTCGTTGGGCGATATGTTGGGGTGCTTTTCCTTTAGCCCAACCGTGAAATCGCTGTGTACTTTGTCAAAGTGCTGGGTAAAATGTTCCCAGTCTTTGTCTATGCGGTCATCGTCGCTAAGCACTTTTATCAGCCTTTTTATTTCGGCCACGGCTTTTTCATTGTCCAATGCTTTTATCAGTTGGTTCAGTTCCTCTTTCAGCTTGGTCAGCAGTTCGCCTTTCTGCACCAGGTGCATGGCAGAGTTGGCGAGTTCAGAGTTTTTAAAATCAACTTCGGCCAGCAACTTTTCATTGCGCAAAGCGACCAGTTCATTTTCTGCTTTGTTTATTTCCATTTGGTGCAGGTATTGAAGCCGCTTTTGTTCTTCCTCATACTTTGCCTGTTGGTCGCTGAATTTTTGGCGTTGGCGTTTCTGCAAATAATAAAAGCCCACACCCAGCAGCACCGCATAAAGCAGGTAGGCCCACACGGTCAGGTACCAGGGCGGCAACATTTTAAACGTGTATGTGACGGGGGCAGATTCATTGCCCAGGTTGTTGCGGGCCTTTACTTCAAAGGTGTATTGACCGCCGGGCAAGTTGGTATATTCCTTCTCGGTTTTGCCCGTCCACTCAGACCAGTTTTTGTCAAAATCTCTGAGGCGATAGCTGTATTCAAGATTGCTTTGCTGCTCAAACAATGGGGTAGAAAATTCAAAATGAATGGTCTTCCAGTGGTTTGCCACCTGCGGTATCATGCTTTTTTCCTGCAACTGTGCTGCATTCACATCGGCAAAATAGCCACCGAATAAAATACTGTCTTTATCATCTGCAATGTGTACGGTTTGCAAGTGAATCAGCAGGTTTGGAACATTCTTTTTATACTTTTCGTAGTTGATATGAAAGAAACCTTTTTCGCCACCTACAATGATGTTGTTTTGATTAATCGGGTAGATGGATTCAAACCCGCTCAGCATTTTATTATTCAGTTCGGACAGGTTGATGATGGTGGTTTTCTTGTCGGACATGTCCGCCACGCCCAGGTTTTTTTCATGTATGAACCAGATGTTTCCATCGCCGTCTTCTTTCAGGTAGCGGATGCTTTGCTGCCCCAGTATTTTGCTGAAATAGTCCGACGGTTCAAAACTGTCTTTCTGTTGATTGTAACTGTAAACACCTTTTTCCGTCGCCACCACCACTTCATTTTTTATCTTATATACATGATTATTCAGTGTAGATGGCAGCCCGTTTTTAACGGTGTATAATTCGTGTTTGTAGGTTCCCTTGCCCGTAGCCGACAGCTTGTAAACACCATGATAGGGGTGCGATACCCAGATATTATCCAGTTTGTCAATGGCCACAAATCTTGAAGACTCATCAAAATCGGGGATGTTTTCTGTCATTGAAAATGCCTTGTTGGCATAGTTCAAAAAGCTGAGACCTTTATAATTGCCAGCCACGGTGATGGCCGATGGAAAAACCGCCGACATGGGGGTGAAATTCCAAAATCCTGCCGCTTTTGAGAAAATAGGCTGCGCTGTGTTGTCTTTTATTTCAAAAGCCCCTTCGTGATGCCCCATCAGCAGGTGTCCGTTAATGTCTGCAAGACCCCATATTTGCCCGGTTGTGTTGGCAACCGCTGAGAAATTCCCTTTTGTGAAACTGAAATCGCTGCCCGGTTGCAGTGGCACGCTAAAAAGCCCTGCCGATGTTCCAGTGTATAATTTATGTTCATAAATAATGGCTGCATAGCCCGATGCATCCTCCAAATTGGGCGAGATGTGTTTGATGGCGCTGTTTTGGGCAATGAAATCAATCCCATTGTTGAGGCCAAGCCAGAGATTGCTTTGTTTGTCAAGAAAAATGCTGAGGATATTATTGTTTTGTAGGCCTTCTTTTTTGCTAAAACTTTGGATGAGTGTGCCTTTGGTGTCCACAATGAAAACACCACTGTTGTTAGTTGCCAATGCAATCCAGTTTTTGTTGACAATGGTAGCCGCATAAATTCTTTCTTTTTCAATGGCCGGGTTGCTGATGGCAGACAGCCCCGCAGCAGATAACACAAACAATCCTTTTTTGAGCGTGGTAATAATAAGGCTGTCATTTCCCAAAGGCAAAATGCTGGTCACCGGGTCGTTCACCGCCAGTTTGTTGATGGCAAATAATGGTTTCCACACATTGTTTTCAAAAATCATCAGCCCGTTTTGATAGTCGTGGGCATACAGGTGGTTGTTCCACACTCCCATAAATGACCACTCACTCGAAGCCTGGAATACGGTGACTTCCTTATTGTTTATTTTAAATATTTTGTTAGCAGTCCTGAAAAACAAATCATTTTTCAGCGAAGCAATATCCCACACATCGCTAAACGATTTGTC
>JAYTGA010000327.1:0-10765 GCA_043733905.1 Segetibacter sp. | reverse complement strand
CAACCTGTCGCGCCTTTACGACAAAATAAAAGACTTTGACAAGCACGAATATTACAAGGCAAAATGGGCAGAGTCGCTTGGTTTACCTCCTGGCTTTGTGGGCAATTTGGGCGATGATGAAGAGGGTGCAAATCGTTAACCTGCAATACTTCTCCCTGCATTCTCTGTGTTGTCTTTTCTCCGGTATTCTCTGTGGTAAAAATAAGTCATCTAACCACAGAGATAAATTAAACTCCAAACACTCCAACCACAAAAAAAAACCGCCCCAACAAAATGTCAGAGCGGCTTCTTTGTCTAAAACGATCCCTGTATTTATTCCACCACTAACTTCAGTGTTTCTACTTCATTGTAGTTCACAATGCGCAAAGTATATTGCCCTGCAGCAATTGAGGCAGGCACTGCAATGTTGACAATACCATTCAGACCCGCTGTCTGGCTATAGACAATTTGCCCTGTCACGTTGATTAGTTGCAGTCTTTCTGCCTTTTTGCCTTGCATGTCCAATTGAATCTGCTGTCCTTTTTTGACCGGGTTTGGATAAACCATTACCCCATTTTGCGAAGCGAAAAAAACCTGCCTTATGGATGTGTAAACAAACTTCCCGTCCTGGTCCACCTGTTTCAGGCGGTAATAGTTGGTCTTGTTTTCAGGAAATAAATCGGTGTAGGAATAGTCATTTCTTTGGTCGCCATTTAGCGAAGCCATCACCTGTCCTATTTTGGCGAAATGAACACCATCTGTGCTGCGTTCTATGTCGTAGTAGCGATTGTTTTTTTCCTGTGCAGTCGCCCAGTGCAGCACTGCGGTGCGGTGCTGCACCTCTGCGCTAAAGCTGATGAACGAGACAGGCAGACTCAGCGGCTCCGGCACACAATCCAGGTAGTGCGCCATGTGCGATGCAGTGTCTATCACAATGTTTTCGTCACCCGCTACGTATGGCAGGTAGGCAAAATAAATCAGCATCATTTCGTCTGTTGTGGCCTCGCCCCGGCTCACATCCTGCGGTGGGCTGTTGGGGTTGTCGGGGTTATTGACCGTGTTGTCGTAGTAGGCCATACCGTGCAGCACAGTACCGGCGGGCAACTTAACAGGTTTCTGAAAACTATGCGCCCCCTGCCAGTGAAAATCCCAATCGTTGATTCTTATCAGCCTGATGGTGTCCCCCGCCGGTGTCAGTCCATACACCTCAAATTTCTTGCAAAGCAAATGCGCATGTGGCCCTATCGAAATGACTGAAACATCTGCCGGCACTTTAAATTTTGAGTAAAAGGTCCGCACCGAATCTGCCGGAATAAACAGTGGCCCGTTGGTCAGGTTGTTCATGTTCAGGATTGGGTTAATGGTCACATTGCGCAGCGGGTTTGCATCAAATTTCACATTGATCCTGGTACTGTCCATTTGCCCCGCAGCACCATTGGGATAGTGAATTTGAATCACAATCCGGGAGCCTGCACTCAGTTTAATGCCCATGCCCGTGGGCAATGTGTAAACGCTGGAACCCGGCACCCACGTGGCTATCAGCCTGGCAGTGTTGCTGCCAATGCCGCCAAACGACACATAGCCGGGACCCGCCGCCGCACTGTCGTTGGCCACCGGGGTATAGGATGTGTCCTGGTACACCAAAGCATGATGAACAATACTCCTGTTGCCCGGCATCACTTCTATTTGGGTAATGTATTGATCTGTAGGGTTTGGATTGGTGATCACAAAAGCCTGGTAGAGGTCGCTACCCGTGTTGGGTATAGTAAAGTCAGGAATCCTGGCAGTTAGATCAGGATTGGTAATGACCTGTGTGCTGGTGTAAACCGGCGTTGGCAGCGGCGAGGAGGTGTCACCCGCAGGTGCGCCTGCATTCACCCAATTGGTAATCATGCTTTTTTCAGCATCATTCAGCACCCGCTCATCGCCCAGATGGTTGTAGGTCACATCGGGCAGATAGGGAGGCATTTTGTTGGTCACTATTGCATTCAAAATGCTAAACCGCTCATTAAAAGCATCGTTATAAGTCAAAAAAGAAGACGGTGCCAACCCGTTTGGATTGTGGCAACTGGTGCAATGCGAATAAACAATACACGAAATCTGTTTGCCCCATGTAGGTGCCGGCGATTGAGCATCGGCAGCGCAAAAAGCCACCAGTAAATAAATTAGGATTGAAAATTTTTTCATGTTCCGGTTGTTATCATTGAAGTGGGCGAATGCTTCTTAGTCTTTAAAATGAAGCGAAAGTTTAACGGAGAATAAAAAAGCCGATGATTAATGAGTTTAAAAGATCGGACAGTTGACTAATGATGATTTTTTAGTGGATGAAATTGAATGTCATTTGCCTAAAGCCATTTTAAGTAAACATTTGTCCATAATTTCAGCTTTGCTTGTCCGCTTTTAACCCTGAAAGGATGTCATTACTGTAGAAATAGATTAGATTCTTGCTTTTAAAGCCCCGAAGGGGTGGCATTTGACTCTAATGTCACCCCTTTGGGGCTTTAAAGAATGAATTTATTAACCGCTTTTCTATAATAATGTCATCCGCCGGGGCGGACTAAAACATTCAAATTGTTACGTTTTTGATTTTAATGCGTTTGCCCTGACTGTGCATGTCACTCACTGCATCTTTTGGGTAATTTTATTTATCTTTTTCCCGCTTTTTTCCTTCCAAAGTTTATTAAAAAGACATTAGTATTTATATGAAAATCGAATTTCACCTTTAAAGGGGTTTTACTGCTAAACATATTTACATTTTAATAAAAGGCAATTGCGTTGTTGCATGAATAGCGGAGAATCCATTTGCGAAGCAAAAAATCTTTCATTTTCTACAAAAAAAATCCTGCTAATCCATTCAATCCGTGTCATATGCCTGTCCGCCGATAGGCGGATGTTCCCAAATACTCTTCAAATTGATTCGTACAACAACGCCAAAGGCAATTGCAAAACAAAGATAGATTGAGTGAACAGCTTGACAGCTAATAAATTGTTTTGCTGTTTTGCCTTGGCAGGTATTCTTTACCTGCAAAATTTCAGCACAACATAAAACTGCTGGAGAATATCCTTCATTGTTGACAAGCAATCCATTGCCTTTGTCTCTGCATGAATAACATTATTGGAGTTAGACACTAATTTTTCACCGCCTTCATTATCCGCACCTCATCTCCTTGCTTTATTTCTACCAGGTACACGCCTGCCAGTAATTGTTCACCAAACCTGAAAGCTTGCCCTGGCAATCCTTTGGTCTCATACATGCTTCTGCCTGTTGCATCCATTACTCTTATGCTGACAGGTTGCCGCAGGTTACTGCTGTGTACGACCAGGTTAAAACTGTTTGCACTGGGATTAGGTGAAAGGCTTACCCGCAACTGACCATTGGCCGCTTCCAGAGTGGATGACTCTTTGGCAAATGGACTGCCACACCCCATTGCGGGTGAGAGTACAATAGGGCCACCTCTGCCTGTGCAGCCATTGGCATCTTTGGCATAGCCATAGTAGGTGCCTGCTGCCAGATTGGTAAAGGTGTTGTTAGCAGTATAACTGCTGCTTCCCGGGGCAATTCTAAATGTTGCATTTGCACTGCCCGGCGCACCCAGGCTAATGGATCCGGTGGGGGTGTTGCAGGTAATGTCGGTCTTTGCAAAGCTGACAGTCACAGCAGCCGGTTGTGTCACTGCCACAGATCCTGTAGAACCTATACAACTATTGTTGTCCTGAATGTAAACAATGTAGTTGCCTGCCTTTAAGCCCGCAATATCAAACGGGGCATTAAAAGGTGTATAACTGACTGCAGATCCAAGCCTATATTTAAAAGGAGAAATACCCACAGGATTTGTGATGGTTAATTTACCATTTGTGCCTCCATTGCATCCTGCCACAGGAGTGGGTATTACAGTTGCATTCACTTTGGCGGGTTGAGAAATGGTAATGGGAGCAGCCACGCCGATACACCCTGTTGCATCCTGCACATAAGCTCTGTAAATCCCTGGTTTCAGATTGTTGAAATTGCCGCTGGCAGCCGTTATCGGCCCAACAGTACCAATGCGGTATGTGAATGGCCCTACTCCGCCTGTGGGTTCTATAGTAATGGAACCTGTTGCCGAACCATAGCAAACCGCATCTGATTTTGTAAAAGTATTAGGGATGGATAAAATAGTCAGATGTAACGTTACAACACTATCGCAACCTGAAGCATTGGTAGTGGTGTAAATCTTATCTCCGGTATGATAGTATGTAATGCCATGCCAGGTGAAACTGTTGCAAACACTTGCCGTAGTGTCGGACCCGCCGGGCAGGGAATCAATCCTGACTGAGTCTTCTGACGCCACACCGCATTGTCCGGTTATGGTTGCATAGTACAATCCCGCTCCTCTATTCGGCAATGTGGTTCCGGTGCCAAGCTTTGTTCCTGTTCCTCCCCTGCCGGTCCACCAGGTTACTACAGCATTGGTACCGCTGAGTCCATAAGCAGTCAGGGTTGTAGTGTTGTTTGCACAAATTGGGTTTTTATTTCCCCTAACAGAATCAACAGCGTTAATGCAATTTAAAATGCAAAAATATCCGTCACAGTTAACGAAAGAAGATTTGTGTTTTTTAGGAAAATGAATCACTTTGCTGTGGACACCAGGAGTGCCGACATTCTTTGTTTCCAACAGTTGGTTGGGGTTAAACAATCGTTGCCGCAGGCTATCTACATTTTTCCATGGTGTTTTGTCGGATACTTTTATTACCCGGCCATTGTGCAGATGTACCTGGCTATGTAAAGGAATGCAGATCAGGATGCAAAAAATGATATAAAGTAGTTTCATTCTTCAATTCCTTTATTGCGTAAGTGTAGCTTTATTTGTCAGAATGTCAAAAGTCAGCACCTGGTTTGGTGTTACTGCCAGGTTTCTTTGTATGACTTTGCTTGTGGCTGCAAACGAATAAGACTCGGCAATGTCCTGGCAACCACTTGGACATCCATCGGAGGAAGATTCGGAAGCGACAGACACAAAAACCCCTTCTGACCTTACAGAAAAGAGCAGAACGCTCTGAGAATTATAAAACCTGAATTCCGCATAGGGAGATGAAGTTCCTTTTAGCAGAAGTGCCTGTAGCCGCAGGCTGGCAAGGTCAAACCCTTTACTAACAGTAATATCAGATATGCTTGGCTGACCTGCTGAAGGAGGCGGCCCCTGACTGACAGCGACACCCGTACCAAACTGAAAAGAACTAAGCAGTGATTCATCAATGTGGACACCTGTACCAGCACTTGTAGTAATGTTAGGAAGATAAAGATAAATGCCTGCCTGGCTGTAAACAAAGGCACTTGTAAATGTTGTAAATAATATGGTAAAAATAACGTTTTTCATGTCTGAAAAGATTATAAATGAATAGTTATCAAAGCTAAAATTTTTTCTTTAAATAACAAAAAGAAGAACAATCCTGGAAATAACGAAAAAGAAATAAAAACGATGAGCAGTAATTATTTCTTTTCAACAAGGAAATTACTGGTAGAAAAAATCTCAAGATGAGGTGCATACTGCAAAATTGGATGAAGGCCATTCTGCACAATTCTATACATGGTATAATCATTTTTGAACAGGTTCCAAAAATCTTTGAAATAGGTTCTTGAATCAATATTGGGTACACCAAATTCAAACTGGATATAACTGACCTTTTTTTCTTTAAGCATGGCAGATGCTCCCTTTAATACACTCAGTTCAAATCCTTCAACATCTATTTTAAGGAGATCTATATGGTCAATGCTATTTGCTTTGCAGAAATTATCAAGGGTCTCCATTTCTATTGTTTCAACCGTATTGCTGCCATATTTTTTAATGGTTCTGTCAAGGTCAATCAACGAAGCTATTTCCGAATTGTTTTCTGTGGAATATAGTGTAGCAGTGCCTTTTGCATCACTCAATGCAAAATTATAAGCCTCAATATTTTTGAATGGTTCAATATTTTTTTGAAGGAGTTTGTAAGTGGCTGCAGATGGTTCAAAACTCTTTATAATTGCTTTTGTTCCAAAAACTTCTGCAATGGCTTGAGCGTATTTACCAACATTCGCACCTACATCAAATATGATTGGATGAGTGGTTTTAATTTTGCTATTTACAAATTGCAATGCCAATAACTCCCCACTCTTTCTAAAATTACTTCCATGTCCATAGTTCATTGCATTGGTGGAAAACCTTAGCATCATTTCAAAATAGGGCTGCCATTTTTTCTTTCCTGAAAATTGGTTTTTTATAAATCCTGAAACAATTTTATAGGGCTTCATAGGCTGTTGTAAGATTATTTGCATGAAAGTAATTGTTTCCTGCTAATGGAACCTATTACTCATCGTATTTTCACAATAGATCTTTCAGTTTTTTATTACTATTGAGGCCGAAAACATTTTATACCTATTTTTATATGGTGAAACAATGATCCACTTTTTTTATTCATAACTAACTCACATGCGCCAAGTTTTATTCCTGCTTTTATTTTTGATCAGCTTTTATTTTGGGAACACTCAAAATATTTCCCGTGTTGAGTCGCGGCAAAGCTTGTATATTGAACTTTATCATGGCAATCAATACCTTGGGTGTGCCACCGGCTATATTATTCAAAACGGCATGAAGTCATATCTTGTTACCAGCTACCATGCTCTCTCTAACCGAAATCCTCAAACGAAAAAATCGGTCAATTCTTTTCAGCCTGCGCCAGACAGAATTGCCATATTTCACAATGCTTCTGATGAAGGAAAATACTTTGTAAAATACGAAAGCCTTTACACTAAAAACAAACAAAAGAGGTGGATTGAAAACAGGGCTAAAGTCCGCAAAAAAAATGTGTTGGCCGATGTGGTGGAGTTGCCACTTACAGATACGACAGGTATAAAAATGCTGAGAGTTGATTATAAAGACACGGTCAGATATAGCTACTCAAATGCTCTGTCAATTGCAGCCTTTCCCATGGCCGTTAAAGCCCTGCACACACAATCGCCACCTACACCTGGGTTAGTCAATGCAGACATTGCACTGAATGATTCAAGCATTTTAGCCATGTGGCTGAACGAAGAAAAACTGTCTGAAATGAGCGGTTCACCCATTTTTGTTTCCAACAACACTAGCCTGGGCAAAACTTACAACCCACTCATCACCGCACATACAAATCAACTGGTGGGCATGTATGCTAAAATGCCTGAATTGCCTTCAAATTTTATTGAAAGCAGTTTTATCGGAAAAAGTTTTTACAATTTAACTACTGAGAAAAAAAATCGAAAAAACCCAATGCATAGGAAAAATAAATTTGGAAAAAAGTATGAGAAAACAGGTGGGAAAAAGACACAAAAGAATATTTTGATTACTCCTTAACTAAAACAGTTTTTCACTCTATTAATGTAAGTACCACATAAAAAGCATTAAAAATCTGGCGTAATCTTACGGCGTCAGTTATTCCATCTTCAATCATTAATTCCAGGTAAGGTGACTTAACACCATTATTGGTATGATGATGAATACCAAACGTAAAATCTTCAAGCGCAGCTATGATTTTCCTGAGTTGGGGCGATGAAAACAACTTTCTCACACTTGTTTTATCATTTGTTTTAATGATCAGTTTATTATCAAAATCTTTATAACCTATCAACACATCCTGCATCCCAAAAAATTTTCCGATTTCATCCGTAAAATGTTCTTTATGTATGGCAAAACGAAAATGTGGTTCTGCGTTTAAAACAGCAGTGAAACTGGTAGTGGCAAAGCCGCTTTCAAATCCACCGCCGGGATCAATATCAATATCCAACACAACATGGTATCCATCTTGCTCTATCTCTGTATTGTAAGTAAAAACAGGGGAATCTTTTTCAAGATCCGCATTTATTTTATTCCAGGTTTTGTTTTCCATCTCCCCATTTAGAAAAGATTCAGCATTCATAATTGTAATGTTAATTAAATTTTGGGAAAACCATTTTAGATATTTTTCTTGAAAAAACAATCAAATATTGTTCCCAGCAACTGAATGATCTAATTGTAAAGAAGATAATGTTTGAAAATAATAGTAAAATGATAATAGTAAAAAAGTTAATTGCTGCAATTAAAGGGGTCAATGGAGATAATACGATTACAATTAGTTTAAATTGTCAACTGTAAAAAGACAAAATCGTTTATATTGAATTAATTTCTGAAAACAATATAAAAATAATTTTAATCACATTTTACTTTAATCGGGTTGATACGCCGAGTTTTATGCCATAATCAATCAAATGTTCTTTGATAGGGTATTGCATAATGAATGTGGAGTTAACCTGGTAGCGGATTTGAGGGCCTATCTGCCATTTGAAATCGCCAGTGTTCATACTTATAAATGCTTCAAAATTGCTGTTCAAATTCCATTTTCGAACCATTTCATCTTTTTCTGTATAGTTTTTGAAATTGGTTGTCAGCAAGTACGCATTTCGGTTAAGTAACAACGTTGGTTGCAGATTAGCAGCAAGGTTAAACTGAAATTTCTTATGACTCCAAACTTGCATTTCAAGTCCTATAGGAATAGAAATCTGGTAATAGCGGTTGAGCAACTCTGTAGATGAATTGCCATTATAATTTCTATAGTAGGTAAGGGTATTAATTGTATCAACCCTATTTCCATCAATCAATGCAATACTGCTTATTTCTGTATTGGCTCTGTAAGCATCTATAGTATATTGGCGAACATTGAATTGAAGACCAGTTTTAACACGAATGAATTTGGTAAGATCATACAAGATATTTAATCCGCCTTCGGCTCCTGATGAGGGTTTGTGTCTTACTACATTGTTCACATCTGTCACCTGGTTTAAGCTAACAGGCCCATTGTTACTGCTTTTTGAAACAATTTGCTCTTCAGTGAGTTTTCTATAACTGACAGATGGAGCCAGGTAAAACAAAATACTCAATTTGCCGGGTTTATGTGCTGCTTTAAAGGTTTCTATTAAGGACGGATTTTTCTCTTCACGATTCTCATTCAAATCAGCTTGTTTGGAAATATTTTTTACAACTGATAGTTGTTTGTTTGTAACAATGACTGGAATATTTTCTGCAATTGTTTTTTTATTTAGATTTATGCCCAACTCTGTATTATTTTGAAATTGTACATTTTCAGTAGATTCATCGGCTACTTTCTGCGAATAAACAATAGTATTTTTATTTCCTCCTTCAGCTTTTCTCGAAACAATTGCCTGATAAGATTCGGATTTTTTTACATCATTTTTAGAAACAGAAACTTGTTTTAGCTCTTTATTATTAACAGGTTTTATTTCAATGTCTTTAGTAAATATTTTTGAATCATCTTTTTTTAAGAAAGCTGTCTGCGGAACTCCACTTTCTTCCTTTTTAGTAAACGCAGAAATAATATCGGTTTTAGGATTATTTGCCACCGGGCTTAAACCCTGAGATTGCAAAGGAGCCAAAGCAAGTTTGGAAGAAAAAATATTTTGTTTTGAAGAAAAATAAAAACAGATAACTGTTGTAACGCTAATAAGCAGAATAGCCGCTATTGTAAGTGCAGGCCATCTTTTTTCGCCGTGAAGTGTTGCATTAATTTCTCTCCACACACTATCTTTAGGATACATGCGGTGATTTTTCAACTGGGTTTGCAAAAACTCCTCAAAACTGTCTTGATTGTAATCTTTTTCCATCTTACTCAATACTTTATAATCACTTCTTTACTCCTGCCAACATTGAAAAATGCTGGGCAGGCTTTTCTATTATGTTCTTTTTTATCAGCATATTTTCAAGCATCGTTTTGGCCCGTGTATATTGGCTGCGACTGGTGCTTTCTTCTATGTCAAGCATGTTAGCTATTTCGCGGTGACTGAATCCTTCAATTGCATAAAGATTCAAAACTGTGCGATAGCCAATAGGCAAAACTCTTATACATTCCGTCACTTGTTTTGCCTGCATAATGGATGGAACAGTTTCTTCTTTCACATGCACATATCCGGCATGGTCGAGATCTACACTTTCATTAAATTTTTTGTATTTTTTTAGAAAGTTAATGCAGGTATGTACAACAATTCGCCTGATCCATCCTTCAAAAGCTCCTTTGTTTTGAAATGTATGAATTTGGGTAAAAACCTTTATGAAACCTTCCTGTAACATGTCTTCAGCATCTTCGCGGCTTTGCGCAAAACGATAACAGACAGACAGCATTTTGGGGCTGTAACGGTTATACAATTCCCTTTGCGCTGCCGGATCATTGTGAAGACATCCTGCAATAATATATTCTTCTGTCATGAGCTGATTTAAAGTTCACCCCTAAATTAGACAAAATTTGAGAAAACTCGCTGCATTTTTTTTTGTTAATCTACAAGGTGTGTTTTTTATAAGCAAAATTTTGAATCATTAATAGCTTAAATAGTTAAAAAACAAATAGTTGTAAATCTTATTGCAGTTTTTAATCCCTTATCCCATCAATTTAAATTTTTTCATGGAAACAGATAAATCAATATTTTGGATGACTCTTTAAACAGATCAAATTAATTGCCAGCAAAAAGCACCGCCTGCATTTTAAGTCGGTCAGTTGTCATAACTCTAAAAAAAATAGTGCCATCCCAGTTCTTTGTGTTCTCTAAAAATCATGAGTGATTAATGCAGTAATTTATTTTTTAGGTTGTGGAAGTTTTCTAATAATTATATTTTCTATTGATGTTGCATGCAATTAAAAAGACGTTAGACTTTCTTAGTAAGGCTGTCAAAATAACTTCCGCAAAAGATTATTAACTTAGCGCAACTAATTCCTAAGATTTTGAAACCAGACTATTCCGACAAGGTCAAAA
>JAYTGA010000326.1:0-5102 GCA_043733905.1 Segetibacter sp. | reverse complement strand
TTTTGACCTTGTCGGAATAGTCTGGTTTCAAAATCTTAGGAATTAGTTGCGCTAAGTTAATAATCTTTTGCGGAAGTTATTTTGACAGCCTTACTAAGAGACACGATTGAAGGAAATATGATTGATCAAACACAATTGGTAGAGATCCGATTAATCAGGTCTCTGCCAATTGTATTGCGGAGCAAAATCGAAGTTATTCCGGAGCCAGGTAAACCCCAAATGTTCCTTTTTTGGCAAAGACCTGCAAAAGAATTTTGGAAATAATGGGGTAAAATCCATCAACCAGGCTCATAGCTATCAGGTAGGCAAGCGGGTGATGAATGCCAAAGTAAGCATCCATGCTCCAGGAGCCGAGCAACATGTGTTCAGCCATTTTAATGATGAAGCTGGTAAATGAAAAAAAGATGAACTGCTCCACCATAGGTCTTTCGTGACAGGCATAATAAAGCCAGGTGAGGCACAGACCGATCCAAATGGCAGAATGAATAAAATTGTTGAGCCAGGGCAGAAAAGCCATGAGTCCAAGTAGGTGGAAAAAATAATTGCCGGTGAACATGAGAAAGAACCACGCACCTGCAAGAAAATAAAAATTGCCCCGGTAGTTCAGTTCCACCACCGGCTTCGGATATTTAATGAACAAAAACATCAGGAAATAAATGCCAAGAACAGGCAGATAACTGAGGAATGAATTGCCAGTGCCAAGAATCGCTTCCATAAGCTAAGGTTTTAAATGTTTTGGAGTTGCCTAAAGATAGTAAAAATTATTTTCCGCTCAATTATTAACTCATTCAACAAACTTTTTTTTGCGCCGTTAGAAACACAATCTCTGCGGCCTTTAGTGAAGCATTTCCATCCTGAGAAAGAAGGTGTTGCAGGTCTGCATAGTCCTTTTGCAATTGCTGCTTCCGCTCGTCATTTTCAAGCAATTGTTTCAGTTCCCTAATGCAATTGACGGCGGTCATTTCGTTTTGTATCAATTCTTTAACCACAGGTTTATCCATGATCAGGTTGACCAGCGAGATATATTTGATTTTGATAACCCATTTTGCTATCCTGTAAGAAATGGGACTGCCTTTATAACAAACAACCTGCGGCACGCCAAACAATGCCGTTTCCAGCGTGGCAGTGCCGCTGGTAACCAGGGCTGCCGTGGCCATGTTCAGCAGGTTATATGTTTTGCCGCTCATGGCCGAAACATTGGCATATGGTTGCAAATAAGGCTGATAAAAATCATCGTCCTGACCGGGGGCTTTGGCTACTATAAATTGATATTGGGGAAATGCCTTGCTCACTTCCAGCATCACGGGCAGCTTTATCCGGATCTCTTGTTTTCGGCTTCCCGGCAGCAAGGCAATTATTTTTTTAGCTGCTTGATTTTTTGATAAATGTGCCTGTTTAAATTCTTCAATCACCTCCACCAGCGGATGGCCTGCATAGTCAACTTCATAATTCCACTTTTTATAAAACTCTTTTTCAAAAGGAAGAATGACAATCATTTTGTCAACATACTTTTTAATGTCATGAACACGATTTTCTTTCCACGCCCATATTTGGGGCGAAATGTAATAAACAGTTTTGATGCCCTGGCTGTGGGCCCACTTTGCAATACGCAAATTAAAGCCCGGATAATCAATCAGCACCAACACATCCGGCTGATAGGAAAGGATGTCTTGTTTGCAAAAGTTGATATTGCGTAAAATGGTGCGCAGATTCATAACCACTTCCACAAAACCCATGAAGGCGAGTTGCTTGTAATCCTTTACCAGTGTGGCTCCGGCGGCCTCCATCATCGGCCCGCCCCAGCAGCGGATGTCTGCATTTTCATCTAGTTTATGCAACTGCTTTATGAGGTTGCTGCCATGTAGGTCGCCGCTTGCTTCGCCGGCTATGAGGTAGTATTTCAAAGTGATGATAAATTATGAGGCTAAATTAATGGACTGTTGTTGATCTGTGTTGTGTAATAAGAATGGAGAGTTACCTATCTAATGCTGAGCTTGCAGAATGGCATTAGCTCATTAGCAACTCAGGATATTATCACATTATTTCCACCACCACATCATCCTGCTGTATCAGCACACCTGCTTGCAAGACCAAAGCACTTACCGTACCCGCTTTAGGCGATACAATGGTTGATTCCATCTTCATGGCTTCTATGGTAAACAGAGGAGTCCCTTTTTCTATTTTGTCGTTTTCTTTTACCAGCACGGCTGATAGTTTGCCTTGCAGCGGTGCACCAATTTCGTTTGGTCTGGTTGCTTTTTTGTTGATCTTTTTGGTGCTTTTAAAATGCTTGTCTTTTACTTCTATACTGCGGGTTTGTCCGTTTAGTTTAAAGAACACATTCTTAATACCGTTCTCATCCGTTTCGCTGATGTACTGCATTTTGACCAGTATGCTTTTGCCATGTGCAATGTGTATCAGCCGCTCTTCATTTGGCCGAAGGCCGAAAAAGAAAGGCAGTGTGGGCAAATAATACAGGTCGCCATATAGCTGCCGGTGTTCATGGTATTCGGCAAAGACCTTTGGATAAAAAAGATAAGAAAGCAGATCGGTAAACTCGTAGTGTGTTCCAAACTTTACTTTAAAATCATCCCATGCCTGGTTGAAGTCAATGGGTTTTAAATGGGCATTAGGGCGTTCGCTATAAGGCTTTTCGTTCTTTAAAATAATTTTAGAGAGTTTTTCGGGAAAACCGCCATCAACTTGTCCCAAATCGCCTTTAAACAAACCAATGACCGAGTCGGGAAACGACAAGGTATCGCCACGCTCCATGATGTCTTGTTCGGTGTAGTTGTTGGCTGTCATGAACAGTGCCATATCGCCTACCACCTTGCTGCTGGGCGTTACTTTCACTATGTCGCCAAACATTTTATTCACCACCACATAGTTGTGTTTGATTTGCTGAAACTGTCCCTCCAAACCCAGGCTGCGGGCTTGCGGACGAAGGTTACTATATTGCCCGCCGGGTATTTCGTGGTCAAAAACTTCCGCAGTTCCGGCTTTTAATTCTGACTCAAAAGGATAATAAAATTCCCTGACATCCTCCCAGTAATTGGACAATTCATTCAACTTCGGCAAGTCAATTTTTGATTCCCTTTCATGGCCTTTCATCATGGCCACAATGCTGTTGAAATTAGGTTGCGATGTTAGCCCCGACATGCTGGCAACAGCAACATCTACAATATCAACGCCTGCTTCTATTGCTTTAAGGTAAGTAGCAGGCTGAATGGAAGAGGTGTCGTGTGTGTGCAGGTGAATAGGAATGTCAATGCAGTTTTTCAGTTCTTCAATCAAAACCTTTGCCTGCAATGGTTTTAGCAAACCCGCCATGTCTTTAATGCCGAGGATGTGAGCGCCTGTATCTTCCAATCGCTTAGCAAGGTCAAGATAATATTGGAGTGTGAAGCGATGGTTTTTTTCAGCGTCCATGAAGTCACCCGTGTAGCAAATACAAGCCTCGGCCAAACCTTCGGTTCTTTCTTTTACCGCATCAATACTCACTTTCATGCCCTCAAACCAATTGAGCGAATCGAAGATACGGAAGACATCTATGCCGTTCTTCCACGACTGCTCAATGAATATTTCTACCAGGTTATCGGGATAAGCCGTGTAGCCCACCGCATTGCTGCCGCGAATGAGCATCTGAAAAAGGATGTTGGGAATGGCCTTTCTCATCTCTTTCAGCCGATGCCAGGGGTCTTCGTGCAGGAAGCGCAAAGCCACATCGAAAGTGGCGCCGCCCCACATTTCCAGCGAAAAAATTTCAGGATGATTTTTAGCAACTGCTTGTGCTACTTTCAGCATGTCATCGGTGCGCATTCTTGTAGCAAGCAAAGACTGGTGAGCATCTCTAAAAGTCGTATCGGTATATTGAATGCTTTTTTCGTTTTTCAGGTGTTTAATAAAACCTTCCCGACCTAATTTAGTCAGCAGATTTTTGCTGCCTTCAGGTGCTGCAATATGCTTATCAAAATCAGGAACAACGGGAGTCCTGAACGTTTTGCTTTTGTCTGTTTTGGTAATATCGGGGTTGCCGTTTACAATCACTTCGGCTATGTATTTCAGAATCTTTGTGCCGCGGTCTTGCCTGTCGGCCATGTGGAAGAGTTCGGGATGGTTGTCTATAAAATCAACTGTGGCTTTTCCGTTTTGGAAAATGTCATTTTGCAGCACATTTTCCAGGAAAGGGATATTGGTCTTAACGCCACGAATCCTGAACTCTTTCAGTGTTCTAAGAAGCCTAGCGCATGTGTCAGGAAGCGTTCTCCCTGTGGCGGTGATTTTTACCAAGAGCGAATCGAAGAAAGGCGAAATAGTAACGCCGGGATATGAACTGCCTTCGTCTAATCGAATGCCGTGGCCGCCTGCATTGCGGTAAGCGATCATTGTCCCAAAGTCAGGCTTGAAGCCGTTTGCAGGGTCTTCGGTGGTAATGCGGCACTGAACGGCAACGCCAGAGTAACTTAATTGCTCCTGTGATTGTATATTGATTTCGGGATCGCTAAGTTTGTATCCCTGTGCTATCAATAACTGGTTAATGACAATGTCAATACCAGTGATTTCTTCGGTAACGGTATGCTCAACCTGTATGCGGGGATTAACTTCAATGAAAAAAATGTTTTCTTGTTTGTCCACTAAAAACTCCACAGTTCCCACGTTGTTATATTTCACATAGCGGCAAATTTTCACTGCATACTCATACAGTTTATCTCTTGTTGATTGCTGCAAAGCCACTGATGGTGCTATCTCCACCACTTTCTGAAACCTGCGCTGGACACTGCAATCCCGTTCAAACAGGTGAACGAGGTTGCCATGATTGTCACCCATTATCTGCACTTCAATGTGCTTTGGGCTTTCAATAAATTTTTCTAAAAAAATAGTGTCGTTGCCAAAAGCTACCTGTGCTTCGTTGCCCGCTTCGGTTATAGATTTTGACAGTTGTTCTTCATCTCTTACCACTCTCATTCCTCTGCCGCCGCCGCCGGCAGCGGCTTTTATGATAATGGGGAAACCAATGCGATTTGCTTGCTGCCGTGCATGATTCATTTCTTTTGCACTTACTTCCGCATCTTCAATGAGTGGCACACCAGCCAATCTTGCTA
>JAYTGA010000325.1:0-13689 GCA_043733905.1 Segetibacter sp. | reverse complement strand
GACAGAAATAAAACGCAAAGCATCGACCCAGAAATCGGTCATAACAATTGCCCAAAACAGCTACGACAAAATCATACAAATCAAAAGATGCACCGAACCAACAGACGACCTCATAAAAATACATCATGCCCTAAAATTCTCAAAAACCAAACCCTACAAAAAAATAAAAGTTGTAGTACACAAACCGCCACTTCAAAAATCCCAAATACCTATCAACAGTAAGCTTGAAGATAATTAGCTGCAAGTTGGGCTAAATAATGTTCGCCAATCGCTGAACACGGTTCCCAAGACCTGAATGAAGTTCGCCAAGCCCTGAAAGTTGACCCTTCCTAAAAAAACTTGACAGTTTCAGGGGGTTAACGAAAAACTAAATCAAGCTGACTTTTTTTCTGTTTATAATAGCTGAAACATAATCTGGCTGGTATGCTGTGTTGTTTTAAATCAGTACAAAAACTTGTATAATTTTATACCCTCAAAATACAACGCAAATTCATCTAATGAACCCCATTATACAAAAGCTACAAGACAATTTACCAACTCTTAAAGCAAAGTATCCCTTGCTTTCTCTCGGCGTTTTTGGTTCTTACAGCCGTGGCGATCAAACACCCGGCAGCAATTTAGATGTGCTTTACGAAGCCCTGCCCGATACCTTTTTAGACCTTCATCAATATCTCGGTTTGCAACGGGACCTTGCAGCAATTACAGAACTCAAAATTGATTTGGTCAATAAAAAGTATGTCAACGAAGTTGTTTGGTTAAAGGCAAAAAAAGATGTAATCTATGTTTAACAATAAAAATTTATTGTACATCGATTCAGCCATTGCTCCAAGCGAAAAAGCAATTTACTATGCTCAACCTTTTAATACTTCATTAGAGTTTTTAGAAGCTAACGAACAAATGCCCTTCAATGCAACGATAACTTTACTAATTGCAATAGGCGAAGAAGTAAAAAAGACCGATAACCAATTGTTGCAAACCCAGCCAGGTATTGAGTGGCAGAACATTGGCAATTTGAGAAATGTTTTAGCCCATGATTATAGAGGTGTAGACCCTGATATTGTTTTTAAGGTTGTAAAAACAGAATTACAAAAGTTGATCCAAGCTTTAATTGAATTATTAAAGAAATTTCCGCAAAATGAAATTGATGAAGTTTTAGAAACAAAACAATACAAACATTTAAAGGGAATAATTTAAAGCCATTACCTAAACCTCACTTCCGTCTTTCCACATCATGTTCCTGGGTAGTTTTTATTTCACTTGCCTCTACCTTTTGCACTGATTGCTGTCCTGTTTCCACCTCTACCATTTTCGTTGTCACAGCATATTGATTGGGGTGAATTTCAGAGCCATATTTGATAGCATAAGCCTTCGTAAATTCTGCCCCAAAATATAAAATGATGGATGAAAAATAAACCCATAGCAGAAGCACTACCAGCGATCCGGCTGTGCCGTAAGTGCTGCCCACATTGCTTTTGCTGATGTAAAACGAGATGCCCAATTTGCCCAACATAAACAGCAATGCAGTTGTAAATGCTCCTGCCCTTACATCTTTCCATTTAATTTGTGCATCGGGCAGCACTTTGAAAATAACAGAAAATATAGAGGTAATGACAATCAGTGTTATCAACAGGTTGATGATGTAAAACACAACAACTGTGACACCCGGAAAATGATGCATGAGCCGGTCGCTAAACCCATCTATAAATGCCGTGACACCTAGCGAAACTAACAATAAAAAGCCTAAAGAGATGATGACAGAAAACGAAAGGAAACGATTTTGAAGCATTTTCAGCCAGCCTCTTTTAGGCTTTGGTTTCAACCCCCAAATGCTGTTGATGGAATCTTGTATTTCAGCAAAAACACCTGTAGCCCCCACCAGCAGCGTAATGCCACCAATTACTATTGCCAGTGTACTCTGCCCTTGTATTGAGGCATTTTTAATAATGGACTGCAATTGCTCTGCCGTGTCACTTCCTACAAATGAACGCAACTGTCCATAAATTTTCCCTTCTATAGCCTCTTTGCCCAGGAATAAGCTGCACAATGAAATAATGACAACCAGCAGCGGCCCAAGGCTGAACACAGTAGCATATGCCAACGAACCGCTCATTTTAGTCACCTTGTCATCGCTAAAACCACTGAAGGCATTTTTGACAACTTCTATCATTCCTTTAAAACTAATTTTTTTATTCATTTTCTTATCCCTGAATACTGTACAAAACAAAAATTATTCCTCCGGTTTAAAAAATCTGTCGGTAATTTTTATGCGTACTGGCATTTCTTTTGCATAAATTGACTCAAACTCATTTCATCACTTTTAAAACAAAATTACATGCTTGCAAACTCAAAAGCATTCAGCGGCTACTCTGTCAATGATATAGAAAAAGCAAAAGATTTTTATGAAAACACACTTGGCCTCCGTGTAACCAAAGACAATATGGGTTTGCTAACCCTTGATATTCATGGAGGGTCAAAACTGATTCTTTATCCCAAACCCAATCATGAACCTGCCACCTACACAGTACTCAACTTCCCCGTTGAAGATATTGACAAAGCTGTGGATGAATTAACGGCCAAGGGTGTAGTCTTTGAAATATACAATTGGCCCGACCTGGAGACAGATTCAAAAGGCATTTGCCGCAGCAAGGGTGTGAATCAAGGCCCCGACATTGCCTGGTTCAAAGATCCGGCGGGCAACATTTTATCGGTACTAAAAGAAGATTAATCGGAATTATTGTGCGACTGTTAAGCAAAGTATTTTTGCCCCGGCATCAGTTCTTTTTGCAACTTTAGTTGCGTCGCACTCTTGTACTATGGGTAATTTTATTGGACTTTTTCTACCATTTGCTTAATAAAAAAAACCTAAATAAATCATCATGGCAATGCCGGCAATGCAATTCTTTTGAAGTTGATTAAACTAAAATTGCCCCGTCAAACAATGTACGGGGCAATTTTTTTATAAAAAATAATCACTTTTTTTCAGCAAACATTTATGGTTTTCCCTGCCCTTCAACCTTCTGTGGCTCAACTCGGTTTTTACGTGGCTGAGGGTTTATTGGCATTGGAGGCTGTGGTTGCCTTAATACTGGTTCATGAATCACTGTTCTCACATTAGGCCTAGGTCTTTCAATAGGCTCAAGTCTTTCATTTGGCATCACAGGCTTAGTCATGTTTGGCTCTGGTGTTGGCGGTTTTGTCACTTCTACGTTTTGCTGCGGTTGGTTATTATTTGATTCATTTCTATTTTTTAAACCATTGTTCTTAACCGGGGCAGGCGTGTTTGTTTCTATATTCGGTTCTATGGTGGATGAAGGTTTCACACCCCCGGTATTCATTTTTGGTTTAGGCGGTGGCGCATTTTGTGTAGCAGGTCTTGGATTCATCATTCCGTTATTATTACCATTAGTTTTTTGCGGCCTCATCCCGTTATTAATCTTAATTGTGTTCTGGCTTTGCAAAGTTGGCTGAATCGTTTCTGCATGGTTGCCTTTTACTGATTTCACCTGGCTGTTTTGCATTTTGGGTCCATTTGCTTTTGTGCCTGCTTTTACCTCATCCATTGTTTTCACTTTGGCAGGAACGATTTTAGGGTTGTTTTCATTCGCAGCCACTGTTGGTCTGTAAATCTCCAGCCTGTTATCAATTTTAGTTTTGCCAGGATGACTGGAAGCTGTTATAGGCATCGGTTTGATGGTAGTGTGCGTGTAAGTCTGCACTTCTTTATAATCAGGGCCACGGTGGTAATATTCTTTGTTGTTGTAAGTGTTATAATTGTTGATCACCGTAATGTTATTAACCTGCACATTGTTTCTAACTATGTAGCGATTGATGTGCGACCGACCCATGCAGTTGTAAGGAATGAATGACCAATAGCCCGCAGAACCACGCCATCCGTTTCCAAAACCCACATTAATCCCGGGAGAAAGCGGCGCCCATCCATAATTATTATTGTACCGACCCCACTGCACCCATGCAGGAGCCCAGTCATAGCCCGGCACCCACATCCATCCTATTGCAGGATCAAGCAGCCACCTGCCATAGTGAAACGGTGCCCAGCCCCATGAGTAATCCGATGCCCAGGCCCATCCATCAACGGTAGATACCCAATTACCGTTGGTTTCATAAGGCCTGAAACCTACTCCCATAGCAGGTTGCCATACATATCCATAGCCGGGATAACTGATCCAGTTGCCATAAGGCTGTAACTCGTTGTAAAAAGTCTGGTAAGTAATATTTGACCCGTAAGTATTTGCATAAGCACCCCTTCCCTGTTGTGCCTGTGAGCCGCTGCCAATTAGCAAAAGAGCCGCGAACCCCACTATGCTTATTAACTGTTTCATTGTTATTGTTTGTTTAGTTACCAGTCATATAGCAAATGCCTTTCCACAATAAAATATGCGCAGAACTTAAACAAGTCTTTAAGAAAAGGGGGGAGAAGTGTTAGGTGTGAAGTGTCAGGTGTGAAGTAGGAAGTATGAGGTATGTACTATGAAATAGGAGGTAAAGGATTAAAGGTAAAGGATAAAGTAGCAAAACATAGGTAACGAAAAACGAAAAACGGTAAACTAAAACCCTGTACTACCGTCCTGCACTTTCACCTTCTTTCTACCAGTTTTCTTTTCAAAAGCCTGTACTTCTTTTGGTATTACTTTCTTAGGGGCAGCGGCAGGTTTCACATCTATTACGCTGGCTGGGGCACTTTCGGTGTTTTCGGCCACAACAGGTCTTGGCACTTCTATTTTCCCTAAAATATAGTTTTCACTTTTGAGCAAAATACCTGAGCCGCTTTCAAAAAATTTCCATGTGCCATGCTTAACTGATGAGCCTTCAATTTTCACGACTTTTCGCTCTACTTTCATTGGGTCAACAGGGTCATACACATCCACTGTGTCGTAAGGATTTTCGGGGTTCACAGACTTCCAGCTTTCTTCCCGCAGCAGGTTGCCTGCAATGTTGAAATATTGAGACTTACCATCTTTATTACCCCAGCGAAATCTTTCTACAGCATACAAATCGCCAATAGATGTATAGCAACGCCATATGCCTTCTTTCTTTCCATCTTTAAATATTCCTTCTTCGTCATAGCCCGGCTCACCACGCAGTCCATCCACCTTAATGACCCATTTGCCCTGTTTGTGGTCTTGTTCATCAACACAATTAATCGTGTCCCTGTCATTGTGTGTCAGGCGATAGCTTTTCCATTGGGCATTTGCGCAAAACCCGGTCATGATCAGCAAAGCAAATATCCACTTCATACTGTATAGAATTGAATGCCGAAATTAGAATTGTTTTTGGAAATGGCATTGACTTTAAGAACTTTGGAAATAACAAAGCGTGGAAAATGCTGAATAAAGGTATGCGGTACAAGGGAGTGACACAACCGGAGCTGAATAAAGGACTTCTGTTCGTCCCCAAAAGAAAATGATGGCGCTACCCCCTTTCCCGCTTCGCCTGCTGAATCTGGCGGAGATTCTTTCCCAGCATTTGTTTCAGATGCAGCTTCACCACATCGCCCATCGTATTGCATTTTAGAAATCCTGAGTTTTTGCTTTGTTCATACAACTCCTGTGTCAACTGTTTCACTTTTTCTTCAGATGAAATCTGGTCGCGGCACATGACGTTGAACAGTTCCATCATCCTGTATCGCGAATCGGCTACACGAAAGGCCATCATGGTCCGCTCTTCGGTTTGGTATTGTACGATGGAGTCTTTATTCAAATGGCTGAGCGCAAGGTTGACTAATACAAGATTTTCTTTAAAATATTGAGGCAGGTACATGTTTTTGCGGCCTTCATAAGACTGCTGATCAAAATCAATGGCACGGATGCGGTATTGAAAATCTTCGATGTCGGGGGTAATGTCCACCACAAAATTATAGCTACGCATGTCGCCCAGCAGCCGCACAAAACAGCGTTCATTAAACTTTACAAACTCTTTGGCGAAGCGTATTTTGTTGGTAATGGGTTGGTCAAGGTATTGCCGGGCAAACATGTCTCCGGGAATGCCGGGAATGTGTTCTTCCACCAACGTGTTGAAGTGTGTGAAATAAGTGAGTTTGTTAGGCGATAAAATATGCTCCAGCTCCAACCCGTAAATGCGGGAGGCATCCGCCACTTTTATGTAAAAATGGTCGTAGTTATCATTGTACTTATTGACAATGCGGATCCTGAAAGGGTTGGAATTGCCAAAGGCGCAATAGTCAATGCTGGCCACATCAAGGTGTTTTGAAAAAGTGAGGTCGCCTTCCGTTTTCAGAATGGCATAAATGGTCACCAGACCTTCCCTGATAAATTCCCATTCCCGCATGTCGTACATGGCCCTCTCCCAGTGGGTGTCGTTGCCGCTTTTGTCTTTCAGCGCTATTGAATAAGTAATGCGGGCCAGGTCATCATAACTGACAGGCAACTTTACTTCTCGTCCATGAGTTTTTAAATAATTACGAAGCGAAGCATTGATCGGGTAAAATGGTTTCTTTCTCGATGGTGCATCGTTCTTATTTTCAAGACCTGCATTGGGTGTGTCGGCAAAGGGCATTTATTTTAGTATTTAGGGGCAGTATTTAGCATCAAGTATTTAATATGCAGTATTTAATATGCAGTATTTAGTATCAAGTATTTAGTATTTAGACAGGAAACTGCAGATGGGTTTTGATGAAAAAATATCTGTGTTTGCTACTGATTTACAACTTTACAAATGGCTGTCTAAATCATTTTTTTCAAGTCATTACATTCTTTTTTCGCCTTCGGCAAATGAAAAGCAGGTGTTGAAAGTTTACAAGTTTATAGTCTCCGTCAGTTGCCTGAAATAATCTACAGCTTTTAGCAGGCGGCTGCCATACCAACTAAACATTTCGCCATCGGCTAAAATAATTTTTGTTTTGGGAAGCAATGGCCTTATCGCATCCAAATGTTTCTGCTGAAAAGGGAATGGTTCTGAACTCAGCAGCAAAAGTTCGCAGCCCAATTCATTTAACTGATCCATGGTCACTGTCGGGTAGCGGGACTGTTTCTGAAACATGTTTTCAAAACCGCAACGGTTCATCATTTCGCTGATGAAGGTGTCGCAGCCAATGGTCATGTATGGGTCGTTCCAGATGAGGTAGGTGGCTTTGATGGTTTTGGCAGGTTTCAATTGCCCAAATGAAGCCTCAATCTGATTGCAGATCGCTGTCCCTTCTTCTTCTTTTACCACAAGTTTCCCCACATCGGCCATCATTTGCAGTGCCTCTGGCAGGGTGCTGATGTCGCTCACATAAACAGGGCAGATTTGCCGGAGTTCATCAATCTGATCTTTTACATTTTCTTCTTTATTGGCAAAAATAATGTCGGGCTTTAGTTCCCGAATTTGCTCAATATTCAACGTTTTTGTGCCACCAATGCGTGTCTTCCTCCTGAACCAACTGGCCGGATGAACACAAAACTTCGTAATGCCCACCACTTCATTTTCCAAACCAAGTGCATGAAAAAATTCTGTTTGCGACGGAACCAACGAAACAATTTTTGAAGGTTTTTTATCCACAAAAATTTCATTCCCCAACTGGTCTTTTACACGTATTTGCATTGCAAAAAAATTTCTATGAAAATTCTTTTTTCCCTCAAAATAATCAGACGAATTCTCCGTTAACTATTCTGAACTATTTTATAAAACCTCTTCCAAAAACTTAAAAACATGCCAAGCTATTTTCTACTAATTGTCAATCTAAGTATTTATTTACCAGCTTTACTCATGCTCATGTTATTGGTGAAACTGGTTATTTTCATCAGGCATAGAACGCATAGCTGGAGGATGACTCATTTTTTCTATTTTAAGTCAAACCATATTTTATCAAGCAGGAACACGCAAACTCAAACAGCTAAAAAAGTTCAAAACATCTTGTCGCAGGTCATTCTGACTTTAGCCATCCTGAGTATTTTAGTATTAATTGTTTACAGGTTAACTGATCTTTCCTAGATCTAACTCAGTTACACAATCAAGTCTTACCATTTTATACTTCCAATATCCACTTCACCTATCAAAAAAACACTGCCGCAGACTAAAATCATGTCGTTTGCGGAGGAAAATGTGACCGCCGTTTGCAAGGCCTGGTTCACTGTGGCAAAATCGTGACCTTGCAGGCCATGCAGGTTGGCTTGTTCCATTAATTCCGCCTCCGGCAATGCCCGGGGTATTTGTGCTTTTGTAAAATAATACATGGCATGTTTAGGCAGTAACGACAGCACTGTAGAAATTTCTTTGTCTTTCACCAGCCCAAAAATAATGTGCAGTTTTTGAAAACTGCAATGCTCCAGTTGCTCGGTTATTTGCCGTATGCCATCTTCATTGTGTCCCACATCCAAAACGGTGAATGGATGCTGATGAACAACCTGCCAGCGACCTTCAAACCCTGTTAATTTTTTGACATGAAGTAATCCTTCGGCAATGTGATGTTCATTGATCTCAAAACCCTGCAACTGCAACTGGTGAATGGTTTCAATCACTGTTAGCAGATTTTTGAGCTGGTACAAGCCTGTGAGCGATAAGGTATAATTTATCCTTTCATCCGACGGTTTGTCGGCCACGGTGGCTTTTAAAAAATGCATCTCCTGCTGCCAGTCGGCAATCCATCTTTTTTCATTTGCAAAAAATATTGGTGCATTTACTGCCAAAGATTTATCAACAAAAACCTGTTTGGTTTCCGGCAATGTTTCACCAATGACAACGGGTATTTTTTGCTTGATAATACCTGCTTTTTCAAACGCAATTTCAGGAAGTGTATTGCCGAGCAGGTTCATGTGGTCATAACCAATGTTGGTAATGACGGACAGCACAGGTGTAATGATGTTGGTGCTGTCAAGCCTGCCGCCAAGGCCGGTTTCCACCACGGCAACATCCACATTTTGCGAAGCAAAATAGTCAAACGCCATCCCCACCGTTATTTCAAAAAAAGAAGGTTCGTTTTCTTCGATAAATGGTTTCATCTTTTCTGTAAAATCAATGACAAAAGATTCTTCAATCATTTCGCCATTCACTCTAATGCGCTCTCTGAAATCGTGAAGATGGGGCGATGTATATAATCCTGTTTTGTAGCCTGCGGATTGCAGTATAGCGGCCACTGTGTGACTGGTGGAGCCTTTGCCATTGGTTCCGGCAATGTGTATGCTTTTAAAATTGTTTTGCGGATTGCAAAGGTCATTGCAAAGCAAAATGGTGTTGGTAAGATCTGCCTTGTAGGCGGCTGCCCCAATGCGGCTAAACATGGGCAGGCGGGCAAACAAATAGTCGAGTGTCTGTTGATAATTGAGCATAAAAAAACCGTAGTGGTCAAAGCTACGGTGATGGTTTTAAGTTTGAAAAACATTTAGCCTCTTAATTTGAATGAAAAGACAATGGTACCCGACTGATCATCGTTGTCTGATGTGTTCAGCTTTAACTGGTATGCCTTTCGCAAAGCGATGGCGCGGATATTTCCATTGGTTGTACTCGTTCCTTTGGGATTCACTATTGCGCCGGTAACTTTTCCGGAGGCGTCCACTTTCACATCCACAGCCACGGTTGCATTTTCATTAAAATCATCTTCAAAAGAAGGGAGATGAACAATCTTTCTGCCACCCAGACCATTCTTAATTCTTACTCCGTTGCTGCCACTACTCCCATTGCCTTTGTAGCTGTCTGAGTTGGGGTTACCGCCGGGGCTGCCCTGGTCGCCATTGCCACCGACCACACCCTGGTTGCGCACATTGTTATAGCTATCTGCACCATTGCCTCCTGAACCGTTTGCAGTACCACCTTTATAAACCGCCTTGGGTTTTGGCGGCACAGGTGTAGGGTTCACAATTGGTTGTGTGACCGCCTTTGGCTTTGCCACCACAGGAGTGGAAACAGGCGAAGGTTTTGTAACAGGTTTCACTGTTTTATTGACAACAGGTGCATCGTCAGTTTCATTCTCATCGCCGGTGATATTTTGATCCTGCTGCGCAGGTTGTGAAGCAGCAGGTGGTGTATATTGCTCGTCTTTGGCAGCAGCGGGTTCACCAGGAATTTGCGGAGCCACATCGCCAAGACCCTGGTCGCTGTTGCCCAGGTTCACCTCCATTGTTTCCATCACAGGTGGCGGGGTCACATTGGGCAAAGTCCATTTTACAAAAAAGAAAATGAGAAACATCAGAACACAGACACTAAGCGTGTAAGTCAATGCTTTTACATTCTTTTCCCTTTCAAAGGCGGTTATTGTCATTCTATAATTGTTCATCCCAAAAGTAATTTGTGTTAATCAGTTAATGCCCGATGTTGAAAATTAGTTTTATTAAGATGCACCAATGCACAGAATTACATAAATATTGGTTAAAGGAATGAAACCCATTCAACCTGTTATAATTTCTAGCATAAAAAAAACCGAGAAGCCACGAAAACAGTATATCTATCGAATTTGAAATTAAATTCTCTTAAAAAAAACTCACATTTGCAAGATTAAATGACATTCTAAAAATCTGTTGTAAATTATTGATGAAGAACGTTGCAGAATATATTGAATCGGGTATTATTGAGGCTTATGTAATGGGCATTGCCCCACAACATGAGTGCGAAGAAGTAGAGAATTTTGCCTCCAAAATTCCTGCTGTCAAATATGCTATCCATCAATTTAGCCTGCAACTTGAAGATTTTGCACTTAATAATGCAATAGAACCTGACCCTATAGTCAAACCGATGGTCATGGCTTCTTTTGATTTTATGCAAAGATTGGCTGATGGCGAGAAGCCTTCTTTCCCCCCCCTGCTAAATCCGCAATCTTCTATTGCAGATTTTAATGAATGGCTGCAAAGAAGTGATATGAAATTGAAAAATGGAGAAAACGGGGTTTTTGCAAAAATTATTGGTTATACATCACAAGTCACCACAGCTATTGTTTGGCTCAAAGACCTGGCTCCGCAAGAGGTTCATCATAATGAATATGAGCGCTTCCTGATAGTAGAAGGCACTTGCAATATCCAGATAGGAAGCAAAGTTCATTCTTTAAAACCCGGTGATTTTCTTGAAATTCCACTGCACACGTCACACTCTGTGAAAGTAACATCTTCTAATATTTGCAAGGTCGTGTTGCAAAGAGTGGCCGCCTGAGTCATTTCCCAAAAAAATTTTGTATTTCATCTTAAATCGTTTTCTTTTCTGTTAAAAAGAGTACGATTTTTGTAATTTTGCAAACGAAGTTGTTATAGAAAATGCTTCAGCAAAACAAAATTCGATATCCGATTTAAGATAAGAAAATGAATACGAAAGGCACAAAAGCACTTATTTTTAGCATATTGCCAATGATTGCAGTAGCAGGTTTGGTTATTTTTTTATCAGGCAAAAAAAGAAAAAAAACTGTGCGCCGTGAAAAAGCACAGATTGCTGACGAAGGCTATGAAACCGCCGGAGATATTTTATTTCCACGAAAAAAGAAATCAGGCAAATACAGACCGACATTGAATTAAGCAACGCCAGAATTCAATTAAAATATTTTACAAAAAATAGGCTGTCGCAAAAGCTCAAAAATTGAAAACAGGCTCTAAAAATCGCGTAAACGACATTACATCTCCGATAGGGATCCGAATAAAAAAGAGGACGCTAACTTTTTGGGATAGCGTCCTCTTTTTTACCACATTGGCTCAAATAGAAGGCGAAATTTTCGCAGCGCCTTCTATATCAAAAAATTCTATCTGCTAAATCCTCCATACCAAGTTGCCTTAAAAGCGATTTCGCATTTCTTTCTGTAAGAAATTCATCAGACATTGTAATAGGCACTTTTTTACCAGAGGGACCATGATAATATTCTATCCTATCCCCGTCGATAATATCGCTATGCAAAAAAGTCACTCCATCAGTTTGGATTATTTCAACAAATAAGTTAGTATCTATTTCTCCTTTCATTGTTAGGTTCGTTACATAGCAACTTCAAGAGTTCCCTCTTCTTCAACAACTTCGGCTTTTAAGTAATCTTTGGGAGCAGTGCTATTTGAGTTTAATTTTGCGTTAATATTTTTCCTTTCAAGTAATTGTTTAAGTTCAGATGCATTTTGAGTTTTAAATCCAAGTTTTAAAATTTGAATAACGAAAGATCTAAATCCTTGCTTTTTAATCCAAAAATTAAAAAATGATGTTACCATAGTTCGAGACCTTTCCGATGCTTTTTCCTTATTTGGTGAAGAGAAATAAATGTCGAAAGCAGGAATGTACGAAGAAATCATACCATTTTCTTCTGGAATATGAAGGACATGGTATCCATATCGTATGCCCTCTCGGTTAATTGATATGAATGTTTCTTTTGGGACAGCCATAAAATTTACTCCTTTTTTTGTTTGTGATTTTTTGAATTGAACGCTAATTTTATGAAGGTATAAAATACCAAGCCACAAAATAGCAAATACTATTAAAAAGAACGTTCTTTTTTTATTTTTGTTGCATAACAGTGTTAAATCTTCCCTTCGAATATTCTACCCGCTTGTCCCAACACGTATATAGTTGCTTAAAAAAAGTGGTTGATTAATCTCCCCATACTTCATCTTTGCCCTGCAACCAGAGTTTGACAAGTTCGGTGGTAATGCTCTTGGGTCTTTCCAGCGGAAAGCCTAAAGCCCGGTCCCAGCAAAGACTTGCCAACACACCCAATGCCCGGCTTACGCCAAACAAGACCGTATAAAATTCATACTCTACCAGGCCATAGTGAACCAGCAATGCACCGCTGTGAGCATCCACATTTGGCCAGGGGTTTTTTATTTTTCCCAAAGATTGCAACACGGGTGGGACTGCTTCGTAAATGTTCCAGACCGTTTGCACCAGAGGATCATCAGGCATGTGTTTTTTGCCAAATTCTATTTGTGCAGTAAACCGCGGATCTGTTTTGCGAAGCACCGCATGACCATAGCCGGGTACAACCTTGCCCGCCGTCAGTGTCTTTTGAACATAGTCAACGATCTGTTCTTTAGTTGGCGTTTCGGAGTTCAGTTGCTGCCTCATTTCAAATATCCACTTGATCACTTCCTGGTTGGCAAGACCGTGCAAAGGCCCGGCCAGTCCGTTCATGCCTGCGGCAAGACTTTGGTAAGCATCGCCCAGTGCAGAACCGACAAGGTGCGTGGTGTGGGCACTCACGTTGCCACCTTCGTGGTCGGCGTGAATGGTCATGTACAACCGCATCAGTTCTTTAAAGCTTTCGTCTTCATAGCCCATCATGTGAGCCAGGTTGCTGCTCCAGTCCAGGAGGCCGTTGGGCTGAATGTGATCGTTGTTTTTATATTTTCTGCGATAGATATAAGCTGCAATGCGGGGCAGGCGGGCAATCAGATCCATTGCATCGTCAAAGGTGGCATCCCAATAATCTTTTTTGGCAAGACCTGCAGCGTATCTTTTTGCAAAATTGCTTTCAGTTTGCAAAGCCATGATGCCGACAACAAACATGGTCATGGGGTGTGTGTGCAATGGAAGCGCATCCAAAGTGGCAAATACATGGTTAGGGACATGGCTGCGCCGTTGCCAGACTGCTGTCATGTGTTCCACATCTTCTTCAGTCGGCAACTCGCCTATCAGCATCAGGTGAAACAACCCTTCGGGCAATGGCTCACTGCCGTTTTCAGCTTTAGGAAGTTTTTGCTGAAGTTCGGGTATAGTATATCCGCGGAAACGGATACCTTCCTGTGCATCCAGCAAACTGGTTTCGGTGACCAGTCCGGTGAT
>JAYTGA010000324.1:0-10588 GCA_043733905.1 Segetibacter sp. | reverse complement strand
TGATCAGACCGCAAAGTGTGAAAGAAGAAAAAGAATGACCACTTGGAAAACTGAAGCCAGTAACCGCTGTTATGAGTGGATCAATTGGTCGGTGCCGCTGGAAAAAAAATTTTGCCAATCTAAGCAATGCCGTGCTTGTAATACCAATAGTTGCAATATAGAGTGAAAGCCTTGTGTTTTTCTTGAAAAACAAATAATAAAACGATAAAGCCAGATATGCAGGCAACAGAAAAGATGTGGAGCCAAAAAATGTAATAAACGTAAAAAATCTTGTAACGGCGGGTGATGTGGATTGATGCAGAAATCCGAAAATCGCGTTGTCGAAATCAACTTCTTTTTCAGAAAAAATTTCGTACGTGATAAATGCAAACAAACAGACCATAAAAATGAATGCAAGCAAAATGCCAATCACTTTTTTTGAAACTTTTTTTGAAATTCTGATGTTGCCCGTATGTCTATTCGCCATTGTAGTCAGAGCCTATTTATAAATGGAGACTTCATTTGTTCCATCGCTGCTTTTTACACCACGATACATGCCCGCGCTGTTGAGTACCATAGAATAGTTCCCTTCTGCATCCACACAAATGAGGCCACCCTCACCACCCATAACCACTAATTTATCCAATACAACCAGTTCTGCGGCGGCTTTCAGCGACATGTTTTTATATTCCATCAGCGCACTTACATCGTAGGCCGCTACTGCTTTTATAAAAATTTCACCGTGTCCGGTACAACTGACTGCGCAGGTTTTGTTATTGGCATACGTGCCACAGCCGATCAGTGGACTGTCGCCAATGCGGCCATATTTTTTATTGGTCATGCCGCCTGTGCTGGTGGCTGCGGCAATGTTTCCATGTTGGTCGCAGGCCACTGCGCCAATTGTACCAAATTTTTTATCCTTAATCTCGCTGATGTCGTTGTGTGTGTGGTCGAGCATGTAGTTGTCGGAGTCTCTTACAGCCCTCCATTGGTCATACCTAAATTGTGAAAAAAAGTATTCATCCGGCTCCAGTTTGATGCCTTGCTTAATCGCAAAATCATTGGCTCCCTTTCCACTAAGAAAAACATGGTTGCTGTTACGAAGCACTTCTGTAGCCAGTTCTATCGGGTTTCTTACATTTCTAATGCCTGCTACTGCACCTGCATCCAGGTTTTGACCATCCATAATGGCGGCATCCATTTCCTGCACACCTTTTTTTGTAAATACAGACCCGCGACCAGCATTAAAGAGCATATTGTCTTCCAGCACCACTGCTGCGGCTTTCACCGCATTGACAGCGGAGCCGCCTTCTTCCAGCACGGCGAAACCGGCATCCAGTCCGCTCTGTAATGCTTTCAGATAAGCCTGCTCCAGTTCAGGAGTCATTTCATCCTTAGTAATAGTTCCTGCGCCGCCGTGTATGACAAGTGTAAGTCTCTGCATAATGAGTTGAAAATTTTATCGAAGCGCAAATTATGAATTATGAACCAATGTGGTTGATGAAAGCGTGGGGTGTACTGATATCGTTTTGATTGATTGGGCAACAGATATATTATTCACGGAGCCATTGCCTGCATTCCTCCAATAATTTTTGTTTGTGAATAGCGACAGTTCCAACTTCTTCACACACCAGTCCGCCTGCCATGTTGGACAGGTTGGCGGCCAGCGAAATATTTTGCGTAGCAGCATACACCAGCGATGCAACGGCAATGACAGTATCTCCTGCACCACTCACATCTGCTATGTTGCGAACGTAGGTTGGAAGTATGCCTGCATCTTTTTCCTGCTGAAAAAACACACCTTTTTCGGAAAGGGTAATCAATGAAATGGAATGGTGCAAACGGCTCTCAAGCTGTTGGTGAATGTCTTGGAGAAATGCCTCGGTCACATCGTCGAGCAATACATTCAGTCCGTCTTTTACTTCTTTAAGATTTGGTTTAAAAATGGTCACTCCTTTATAGGCAAAAAAGTTTTTCCTCTTGGGATCCACAGTGGTGGTGATGTTGTGTTGGTTACAAAGCCCAATCATTTTTTCAATACCCTGTTCTGTCAAAACACCTTTGTTGTAATCTTCAAAAATAACGACCGCAGGTTTTTCTTTTTCTATGAATGTTTTAAACTTGTTGAGCAAAAGTTCCTGTTCGCTGTCGGTGATGTCTTTGGTCATTTCAGCATCCAGTCGCATCATGTGCTGGTTGCGGCTTATGATGCGGATTTTGTTAGTGGTTATCCTGTCTTTGCTGCTGATGATATAGTTGGTTTGCACATTGTTTTTTTCTAGCAATGCAAGTAGTGTTTTGCCATCTTCATCATTTCCAATAACAGAAAACAAAACAGTTGGCGCTCCCAGTGCGACTGTGTTCAGAGCCACATTGCCACCGCCACCTATGCGCAGTTCCTTGTGGTCGAGTGCTACTACAGGCACAGGTGCTTCGGGAGATATACGGTCAACATGTCCCCACCAGTAAGTGTCCAGCATCACATCGCCAACCACGGCTATTTTCTGGGTGGCAAAGCTGGAAAATAGTGTATCAAAATTCATTGTCAATCTGTTTTGAAGCATTTTTCTGCGAAATAAAATAAATGGGAATCCCTATTAACACAATGATGAAACCGGGCCAGGTGTAGAGCGGTTTGTAGATAATTAAAGCAGTGCAAAACAGGGTTGCCATCACAATGTAAATGGCGGGTAAAACGGGATAGCCAAAAGCTTTGTAAGGCCGTTCTGCATCGGGCATTTTTTTTCGTAAAATAAAAATGCCTGCAATGGTAAGAATGTAAAAGAGCACCACCACAAATGAAATCATGTCGAGCAGGTCGCCATATTTTCCGCTGAGGCAAAGCACACAGGCCACCAGGCATTGTATCCACAGCGCATATTCCGGCACGGCATTTTTATTAAGCAAAGCTGTTTTCTTAAAAAACAAACCGTCTTTAGCCATTGTGTAGTAAACTCTTGCACCAGCAAGTATTAACCCGTTGTTGCAGCCAAATGTAGATACCATAATCATGATGGCAATGATGATAGTACCTGCTTCGCCAAAAATAACTTTGGATGCAGTAACTGCTACACGGTCATTTTCCGCATGGGCAATGTCATGTAGCGGCATCACTGAAATGTACATGAGGTTGACCGTTACATAAATGATGGTGACTATCATAGTTCCGAGAAAAAGGCTGAGGCCAATGTTGCGTTTTGGGTTCTTGACCTCCCCTGCAATGAAGGTCACATTGTTCCACGCATCGCTGCTGAAAATGGAGCCTACCATAGCCGCTGCAATGCCACCCAGCAAGGCACCTCCCGTAATGGAGGTGATTGTGAAACCTGCTGTAGGGTTGCAATTGTCTAATAAATGTGTTTTGGCCGCATCCCACACATTGACCCAGTTGGCGTTCCATATTTCAGCTTTTGCACCCAGCAAAAAACCAAAGATGATGAGGCCAAATAAGGACAGCAGTTTTGCTGTGGTAAAAAAGGTCTGAATAGACTTGCCGCTCTTTACACCTTTGGTATTAATATAGGTAAGCAGGGCAATTATCCCAATGGCGGTGACCTGTGCAGCACTTATGGAAAAGTTGGTGGGAAGTCCGCAATCATTAACACCTGTTTGAAACTGCCACAAAAGATTTTTCTCACTTAATGCAGGAAATATATAGGCGGCAAATTTGGAGAAAGCCACACCGACGGCGGCAATTGTTCCCGTTTGTATGACAGCAAAAAAACTCCAGCCATACAGAAAGCCAACCAGCGGATTGTATGCTTCTTTCAGGTAAACATATTGCCCGCCTGCTTTGGGAAACATGGCACTCAGTTCGCCATAGCTGAGGGCTGCGGTCAGAGTCATGAAACCCGTGATGAGCCAGACAAAAATGAGCCATCCGGCACTGCCAACATTGCGTGTTATGTCTGCACTAACAATGAAAATGCCTGAACCAATCATGCTGCCAGCCACCAGCATGGTAGCATCTGCAAGGCCAAGTGTTGGTTTGAAAGCAGAAATGGTTTTGTCCATCATAAAAAAACCGTCCCATGTTTATGTATGGGACGGCATGAAGATAATGAAAACGATTTTGGCCGATAAGCAGAGATTATTTTTTCTTTTTGTAGCGTTCATTCAGCCCGGCAAGTACCTGTGCTGTGATGTCGAACTTTGGGTCTTTATAATAAATCTGACCCGACTGGTAGCCTAAAATATAAGAATAGCCTTTGTCTTTGTTGTATTCCTGTAAGTAATCTTCAATCGCTTTATTCACTACCTGCAGTCTTTTAAAAGATTCATCCTGCAGTTCTGCTCCCATGGACTGTTCTTTGTTTTGAAGCATTTTCTGCTCGTTTAGCAGGTCGTTTTGCATGGCACTTTGTTTTTCCTGGCTCAGACTCTGTGCTTCCTGTTGAAATTTAGTCACTTTTTCCATGTACTTATTTTTTAACGCGGTCAATTGGCCTGTAAGCTCAGTTTCTTTTGCTTTCAATTGGCCTTTCACGTCTTTCAGATATTCATAATTGTTTTCGATACTGTCCATTTCAAAATAGGCTATTTTAAAATTTCCTGCGGGAACGTTATCAGCTACCACAGCAGGTCTGGCAGTATTTCTTTCTTTGGGAGACGAAAAGTGAAAATAAAATAAAATACCTACGAGAGCAAGCAAAACCACATTGAAAACCAGTGATATATTCTTATTCATTCTAAAAAAATTGAGGCGGCAAAGTAAAAGTAAAGTAGAGAATAAAAGTGTTAAAAGGATTTTATAAAGAAATAGCTCTTTTGTTGAGATTGAATTGAATAAAATTCGTGATTAAGGTTGCGATTGAGCTTTCATTTTTAGAAAAATAATTTTTAAAAAGTTTGATAAATATTAAAATCGAAATCAATTATAAAATTGATTTATAATATAAATTACAAACCCTAACGTTGAAAAAAGCCTAAAAAGCTTATATTTTATAGCGTTGAAAAAAAATTCTAAGTTTTTTGAGACAGGATTTATACGAAAATATCTCTGTTTGCAGTTATAGATTTTACAAATAGGTTTGTTAAACGACTTTTTACCTATAATTTTATGCTTCTTTGCACGATAAAGTTGCGAAAATGATTAACGTTATAATATTTATTCTATCTTTCCGCGCAAAATTAGGTGGGCGAAAAATATAGTTCATGACTAGAAAAACAATATTTGTTACCATATTTTTTTTAATAATAGCATTTTCAGGCTATTCTCAGCAGTTTATGCAGAGCGTTGGGGCAAGCGGTTCCATCATGAGGGCTACATTAAAAGGCCCTTTAGGTACAGGAGGAAGGTTTGGAATGAGTTTTCTTCAGGCTAATTATTTTCCCCGAGTCAGTTTTCCCGTCAATTATTTTACTGCTATAAGCGTAGGCATTCCTTTTGGAATTGGTGCCGGGTTTATTGACAATAATTTTTTATCAGTCAAAGGAACCTACCTTTCCTATGATATTCCATTGGTCGTAGACTACAATGTAGGCTACAAAGCCTCAGAGCCGGGTGATGATCACTTAGGATTTTATTTTGGATTAGGCGGTGGATATACTGGTACAAAAAGAGATACTTTAGGTGTTACAGGTTACAAAGCAAACAGTTTCGGCATACTTGCAAGAGCAGGTGTAAGAATTGATTTTGAACTTCAGGATAAAACAACGGGCTTGTCTATTGGTATTTTTCATAAAATAGGGATGGGTGAGGAAAAGTTTAAAACCTCAGGATTAAATGTGTTGATTGATTTTTAGTTAATTCCCTTTTTTTTTAGGAAAATCTTTCGTGAGGTTTATTTCAAGACCCCCTCTATCACCTTTCCCACACATCCACTCGGCATTTGAATGTGAAGTAAAGCGGCTGTAGTAGCAGCAATGTCCGTCATGTAAGTTTCGTTATTGGTTCTTCCTTTTCTAATTCCCCAGCCATACCAAATCAATGGAATGTGCGCATCGTAAGGATTCCACGAGCCATGTGTTGTGCCTTTTATTCCGCCTGCTATCCATTGAGGTTTAAAAATGAATTGAATGTCGCCGCTCAGTTTCTGGTTGTAGCCATTGTTTATCATAGTTTTTTGCACGGCGGGCAGAGTAGTTTTGTTCACATTTTTCAGGTCAACTGCATTTGCTATGTAAGGCAGTTCCATCAACCGGCGGATAGCTGCTTCCTTTACCGCAGCCAGCAGGGTATCGCTTATTTTTTCTGAAAAATAAACCTCGTAATTGCTGATGTCTTCAACCGCTTTGCGAATGCCAAAACGCTTTTCAATGGCCTCGTTCAGGGCGGTTTGTATGTCCGCCTCTTTTGCAGCCCCTGCGGGAATGTGCGCATCCTCATCATCAAAACCGGGTACATGCGCCACGCCATGATCGGCAGTCAGGAAAATGGTGTATTGCCCCTTCCCGACCCTCTTGTCCAGGTAATTGATAAAGTCTGCCAGCGCATTGTCAAGCCGCAGGTAAGTATCTTCCGCCTCTATGCTGTTGGGGCCAAAAGCATGGCCCACATAGTCGGTTGATGAAAAGCTGATGGTGAGAAAATCAGTATTTGCAGAGCGGCCTAAATCTTCACCTTCAATGGCTGCCTTAGCCATATCTATTGTCAGCACATTTCCCGAAGGGGTGTACCGCAAAGCATTGTATTTGTCTTTGGTAATGCCCGCTGTGTTGTGTGGAAATGTATTGCCTTCGCCGGGCAAAACAGCTTCGTAATTTTTACCGTCTGCAGTGCTCTGCTGATAAGTGTTTATGGGATAAAGGGTGTTCCAGTTTTGCTGAAGATATTGATCGGGTAGCTTTTGCCCGTTAAACTTTGTGACCCACTGCGGCAGTTCTTTCATATAGTATGTACTGCTGATAAAGGCGCCATTGCTATTGTCAAACCAATAGGCTGCATTGGCACTGTGGCCTGCCGGCAAAATGGCTCCCCTGTCTTTCAATGCAATGCCGATGACCTTAGACTGAAAGTTGGTAGCAAGCCTCAGTTCATCAGTAATGGTTGTGACCCACATGTTGGCCGGAGACATTTTTCCTGCATTGGAAGTGCTGCCAACAGATGCAACCGTATCATCTGTACAATAAACATTTTTCTTTGTGGTTCTATTGTACCATTCATTACCGATAATGCCATGAATGGCAGGCACAGAGCCCGTATAAATGCAGGTGTGACCTGGTGCTGTGTAAGTTGGCAAATAAGGAATTAGCGTGTTTTCGCAACTAAAGCCCTCGCTTAATAATCTTTTGAAACCATTGTTGCTATACCTGTTGGTATAACGGTACAAATAATCCCATCGCATTTGATCAACCACGATGCCTACCACCAATTTGGGTCTTGCAATGGTTGTGTTAACGGTTATTTTTTTCTGGCAAAATCCATTAAAACATAACAAAGAAGAGAACAAGAGAATACCAATATTTTTTTTCATGGAAATGATTGAAAGTTTTGCGGGCAAAAGTATCAACAATGAATAATTAACAACGAACAATTAAATAATTAAGAATTGTCCATTGTTTATTCATTGTTCACTATTTATTGTTCATTATTGTTTGTTCATTATTTTTACCCCCATGAAAATAATGAAGTTTGGTGGCAGAAGTATTGGTAATCCTGAAAGAATGAAGCAGGTACTCAGCATCATTGCTGCAAACGATGAGCCAGTTGTCGTGGTGTTAAGTGCATTAGGCGGCACCACACAAACACTTAGAGAAGTTGGCGACCTGCTGCAAAACAACCGCCGCACCGCTACAAAAAATGCTATTAAAAAAATAGAAACTTATTACCGCGAATTTATCAACGGGGCTTTGCACAATGATGTAGTAAAAGCCAAAGCAATTGCAGACATCAATGAGCATTTCAACTTCCTTCATTTCCTAACCAAAGTATCTTATAGCGATGCTTTGAGCAAAGACATTTTGTCGCAGGGTGAACTAATGAGTACATTGCTTTTGTCCGCTTGTCTAAGCGAAGCCAAACTGGATCACCAGGTTTTGCCTGCATTGGATTTTATGCAGGCAGACAAGTTTGGCGAACCATTAATTGGCAATATAAAAGTGAAGCTAAGCCAGTTAATGAAAGTCTTCCCTGACACCAGGTTGTTCCTCACACAAGGCTCTCTTTGCCGCAATGCCCGTGGCGAAGTTGACAACCTGAACAAAGGTGGCAGCGACTACACTGCTTCTGCCATTGCTGCTGCATTAGGTGCCACCACCTGCGAAATATGGACAGACATTCCAACCATTCAAAACAGTGATTCTTCCATAGTTCCCAACACCACGCCAGTCGCCACCCTTACTTTCGATGAAGCTGCAGAGCTGGCCTATTTTGGAGAAAAAGTATTGCACCCGGCTTCCATTTGGCCAGCCAGGCATTATAATATTCCGGTAAGACTGCTGAACACGCAACAACCGGACAACAAAGGAACGCTGATACAAAACCTGGCAGAAACAGTAGGGCCAAAAGTGGTGGCTGCAAGAGACAACATTACCATTGTAAATGTAAAAAGCAGCCGTATGTTGATGGCTTGTGGCTTTTTAGAAAAAATAATAGCTGTATTTGAGAAATACAATACTTCCATTGACATGGTCACTACATCAGAAATTGCAGTTTCTGTCACCATTGACAATACAGATCATATAGAAATGATAGCCAAAGATCTTGAGAACTATGGCGTTGTCACAGTGGAGGGCGACCAGACAATCATCATCATTGTAGGAAACCAGTTGTTGAAATCGCCTCAAATAATGGTAAATATTTTCAGTGCGGTTGCTGATATTCCTTTGCAAATAATTAGTTGCGGAGCCAGCCTTCACAATATTTCGCTCGTTATTCCCGATTCACATCAGGAACAGGCATTGCAGCAATTGCAGAAAGCGTTGTTTGAGTAATAATTTTTTTGTTGCTGTTGTTGGTCCTTTGCATTATTAGGAATGCGTATTTTTTTTTGACCCGGCTTTATGAATTCTATTTGGCATCGTTGCGTCGCACTCTTTTACTTTATCTTTTCATAGCAGCTTTGTACACATTATGCTTTTTACAAAGTTTCTTGAGTTCATAAAGTTGTACCAATGCATTTATTCCCTTCCCTAAACTTCCTTAATTTTAAAGATTATAAAATGCAGATTCATTGATCAAATTTATTCTTAACAATAAACCCATCAGCACAAACCAGCCTGCAGGCATGTTGTTGCTCGATTTTGTGCGCTACCACCAACACCTCAAAGGTACCAAGATCGGCTGTCGCGAAGGCGACTGTGGAGCCTGCACCAACCTAATAGGCGAACTGAAAAACGATGAAGTCGTATACCGCTCATTTACATCGTGCCTCACCCCGCTTGGCAATGTGCATGGCAAACATGTGGTGACCATAGAAGGGGTGAACATGGAGCAGATGAACCCGATACAACAGGCCATGGCAGAGTGTTCTGCTACACAATGCGGCTTTTGCACACCAGGTTTTGTGGTCTCGCTTGCAGGTTTTTGCCTGGGTAAAAATGAACCCATCGCAGCCAACGCCGTCTCATCTATTGACGGCAATATATGCCGTTGCACAGGCTATAAATCTATTGAAAAAGCAGCAGCAAAAGTGGCCGGCATCATGAAGCAAAAGCAAGAAGTAAATGCCATTGAGTTTGTAACGGAAAACAACATTCTTCCGGCTTATTTCAACACTATCAAAACAAGATTGAAAGAGCTGTCTTTGCAACTAAACGGAGAGCTTCAACCCCCAACTGACATTGCAGCGTTTGTTGGCGGCGGCACAGACCTCTATGTGCAAAAGCACGATGAAATGAAACACGCACCCATTCATTTCATGTACGACAAAAGCCACCTCAATTACATCAAACAGGAAGGCACCCGCTGCCTCATGGGGCCATCTGTCACTGTCACAGATTTGCAGGAGTCTCCCATCTTTCAGCAATATTTTCCAGCATTTGAAGAGCAAATCAAACTCATCTCTTCCACGCCCATCCGCAACATGGCTACTATTGCCGGCAACTTTATCAATGCTTCGCCGATAGGCGATTTCACCATATTCTTCCTGGCTTTAGATTCAATGCTTACTTTAAGTAATGGCATCACAGTAAGAACAATATCTCTCCGAAAATTATACAAAGGATATAAAAATTTAGACAAAACACCCAACGAGTTTATAGAACAAATTTCTTTTCAATTGCCGGGCAAGAATACTTTTTCCAGCTTCGAAAAAGTAAGCAAACGCACCCATCTTGACATTGCCAGTGTGAACACCGCAATGACTATAACCATGCAAAACAATATCATTGACACAGCATCCCTATCCGCCGGGGGTGTGGGTCCGGTGCCAATGTTTCTCCCCCTCGCCTCCGAATTTCTGAGTGGCAAACAATTGAAAGACGAAACCATTTTGCAATCAATAGAAATAGCCCAAACAGAAGTATCACCCATCAGCGATGCCCGTGGCACAGCGGCCTATAAAAGGTTATTGTTAGGGCAGTTGATAAAGGCGCATTTTATTAAATTGTTTGCGGGGGATATTAACGTGGACAAAATCATTCATCACAATTTATAGCCGATGCAAAACATAGATTCCAACACACACACACGGGGACAATCGGTTTATGTGGATGACATTCCTTTGCA
>JAYTGA010000323.1:0-4481 GCA_043733905.1 Segetibacter sp. | reverse complement strand
CTGAAGTGCCGCAAACCAGTCATCACCATTGCCAAATTATTCTCCACACAATAATGAATACTGTCCTTGTCCCTGATGGAGCCGCCGGGCTGAATGAACGCTTCGATGCCTTGTGCATGGGCAATCTGCACACAATCGTTGAAAGGGAAAAAAGCATCGGAAGCCAGTGCCGCACCATGAAGGTCGAAGCCAAATTGTTTTGACTTTTCAATGGCTTGCCGGAGTGCATCTATTCGGCTGGTTTGGCCGCAGCCTTTGCCAATGAGTTGTTTGTTTTTTACCAGAGCAATAGCGTTGCTTTTCAGGTGCTTGCACACAATATTTCCAAATTCTAAATCTGCTCTTTCGGCCACAGTTGTTTCTCTTCCGCCCACCTCTTTCCAGTCGGTGTAGCTGCCTTTGTCTTTGTCTTGCCGCAGCACACCGTTGACCACTGTTTTATATTGTTCAGCCGGCTCAAAGGCGCCATTCATTTGCAGCAAAATCCGGTTCTTCTTTTGCTTTAGAATTTCAAGAGCATCTTCTTCAAACCCTTTGGAAATCAGCACTTCAAAGAATAATTCGCTGATGGCTTGTGCAGTTGTTTTATCTATTGTGGCATTGGTAACCAACACCCCACCAAATGCACTTTCGGGGTCTCCGGCCAGTGCAGCCCCCCATGCTTCATGTACATTTTTGCGTAGCGAAATACCACAAACATTGGTGTGTTTGATAATGGCAAAAGCAACATCTTCGTCACTTGCGAATTCTCCAATCAATTCAAGTGCTGCATCTGTGTCTACCAGGTTGTTGTAAGACAATTCCTTACCATGGAGTTGAGTAAAAACTTTACTTAAATCACCTTCAAAAACTGCTTTCTGGTGGGGGTTTTCTCCATAGCGAAGCCATTGTCTTTGGTTCTCCATTTCTCCATTGAAATATCCGCTGATGGCAATGTCATATTTCATGACCACTTCAAAGGCTTTGGCGGCAAACTGCCTTCGTTGCTGCAAGGTTGTTTCACCTTTTTGCTCACTCAATAGTTTTTCCAGCGAACCATAATCATCTTTGGCTGCAATGACCACTACATCGCTGTGATTTTTTGCAGCAGCACGAATCATGGAGGGACCGCCAATGTCTATTTTTTCAATGATGAGTTGTTCGTCTCTTGTATTGGCAAGTGTTTCTTCAAACGGGTATAAATCCACGATGACTAAATCCATTTCAGGAATATGGTATTGAGCCATTTCCACCAAATCCTGTTCATGTTGTCTGCGGCCTAAAATGCCACCAAACACAACGGGGTGAAGGGTTTTGACCCTGCCGCCTAAGATAGACGGATAGGAAGTGAGACTTTCGACAGATACACAATCCACGCCCAGGTCTTTGATAAATTTTTCTGTTCCTCCGGTGGAGTAAATGGTGATGCCGAGTTGCTGTAACAACTTTACGATGGGTTCAAGTCCATCTTTATAAAAAACAGAAATGAGGGCTGACTTTATTTTCTTTTGCATGAGAAATATTTCGCACAAAGAAACAAATAATACAAAGACACAACATTGCCTTTGTCTCTTTGTAAGCCGCAGTGACCTCGAAATTATCAGGGTATAAGGGGAAAAAATTGAGGTTGCCCTTTTTAGGTGACAACCTCATCCTATAATCCGTACCCATGAAAACCTAAAGAAATTTTGAACATAATTTTCTTTGTCAAAACCTTTTCATGTTCTCCAGGTACACATCCTTTATTGCAGGATGAGTAAAAATGTGAGTAAAAATTTTTTTAAATTTTTTGCAGGTAACACTTCCAGCTCAGAAGTGTAAGAGAGGGTGAAAGGCTGGCAGGGGATGGATAATGTGTGCCTGTAAAATGTTGCCCGTTTTCAGGCGTATTTCTTCTGACCGGAACAGTGGTACAAAGAGCGTTTTGCTCTTTTGTTGTGCCACAACCGGTCATGCCGGTTGTGGCAGGTAACAAAGGATTTTTCATTAGAAATCTTGAATTGAAATTGGATATTGGATTTTAAAAACCGGGTTACACAATGGCAACTATATTAAAACGCACAAAGACATTTTTTGATTGTTCTAAAAAGTTTGTAAGAACAATCCGGCTATCGTTTTGACTGATTGGGATTATGGCAGGTTGAAAGCTGTTCCCAATTTTGGAAAGAGGTATTTGCGGGAAGACTATGGCACTAAAACGGAACTGATTCGTTTCAATTCTATTTCTGCAACCTTAGCAGCATAAGACAGGTTGACCAGCCGAAACCCTGCATCAGTAAAGCTTTGCTGCGCTGCACGAAGGTCAAGAATGGTTCCTACACCCAGTTCAAACCGCTTAGAGACAAGGTCTAAAAGTGCAGCGGCTACTTTGTTGTTCTCACGTTCAGTATTCAATTGGTAAAGGCTGCTTTGATATGCCTGGTAGCTTTTGACTGCTGAAGTTTGCAAAGTATTTAGCAACTGCGCTTCGGTTAAAACGGCATTGCGTGTATTAATTTCAGCTACCCGTTGCTGCCGCTTGTAAAGGCCGCCGTTGAAAATAGGAACACTGAGATTAATCCCAATAAAAGGTCCGGTGGTTTGGTTGAGTAAGGTGAGACCCGCCCCGTTCTGGCTCCGGCTAAAGTTATATCCTCCGTTCAGCGAAACAGCCGGATAACGTTGTGAGCCAACTTCGTTCACAATCAGTTCATTGATTCTGACCTGTTGTTCTGCTGATAGAATTTCCGGGTTCAGCCTTAGCCTCATTTTCACACTATCTATATTGATTGTCGTATCAACCACAATACTATCCCGAATTGCAAACAGACTATCAGGCCGTTGGTACAGCAGGTTCATAAGGTCAGCTTTGGCCTGATCAAGTATCAACTGCTGCGACCGCAAATCCTGTACACTTGCTGTAGAGTCAAGTTGTACCTGAAACAGGTCGGCATTATTTGCCAAACCAACACTTTGCTTGATTTCAATGAGTCGCTTTCGTTGCAAAGTCACTGCAAGAGCTTCGTTAATGGTTTTCAGGTAACCTTGCTGTCTCACAATGTCATAATACTTCACCATGACATCGGCTATCACGTTTTGCACCTGCACATTCACCAGCACATCACTTTGATTTTCCAATGCAGCCAGTCTTGCTTTGGTGGCCTGCACTTTAAACCCGTTGAACAAAACAAAGTTTCCCGCTAAACCTGCTGTCAAAGAATTGTTGGACACATTGTTTCGCTGCGTTTTTACACCGCTGCTCAATTCCTGGGTTAGGTTGGTAAGTGAGCGGTTGTTGGCCCCGGTTGCAGATACGTTGGGCAGACCACCGGCCACGCTGATGTGATTGTTTACCAGGCTTGCCTCCAAATTGTTGCGTGCAATTTTTATGTCCAGACTTTTTTGCAAAGCAATGTTAATGGCCTCCTCAAGTGAAAGACGCTGCTGGCATATCCCATTTAGCGAAGCCAAAATAAAAAGCAATATGCCGCATTTTTTTCTGATCACGTTTTTATCAATTATTGTTTTACGCTTCATTTTCGCCTTCGGCAAATGTCTTTCATGTGTTTCAAACATCAGTTCTCAATATCTCTTCTTTATCGTCATTCACTGCTTTTCGATCTTCGTCATATTCTTTGTTCACATCTTTTTTGTGGCTTCCTGCTATGTAAGTATAAATGGCAGGAATGACCAGGAGTGTAAGAATGAGTGAAAAGATAATGCCCCCGACGATGACAATGCCTAAAGGCTTTCGACTGGTAGATGCTGCCCCAAGACTTAGTGCAATGGGCAAGGCTCCTAATGCCGTTGCAAGGCTCGTCATAAGAATAGGTCGAAGCCTTTGCTGTGCAGCCTCTGTGACTGCTTCCAGTTTACTCATGCCCTGCTCTCTTTTCTGGTTGGCAAACTCTACAATCAGGATACCATTTTTAGTAACGAGTCCAATGAGCATGATCATTCCAATTTCAGAAAAAATATTGATGGTTTGCCCAAACACCCAAAGACTCAGCAAAGCACCTGCTAAAGCCAGGGGCACTGTTATCATGATAGTGAAAGGGTCGAGGAAACTTTCAAACTGGCCAGCCAGCACAAGGTAGATTAAACCCAAAGCAAGAAAGAAAGCAAATGCTGTGTTTGATGAACTTTCCACATAGTCCCGTGACGGGCCGCTAAGGTCTGTCTGAAAACTTTCGTCAAGCAGTTTGGCGGAAATGGTTTGCATAGCTTTTACTCCATCGCCTATTGTTTTGCCTTCGGCAAGGGATGCGGAAATGGTAGCGGCTTTAAAACGATTGTAATGGTATAAAGTAGAAGGGGCACTGCTTTCCTCAAGCTTTACGACCGATGATAATGGAATGTTTTGACCTTTGGCATTGGTCACGTACAAACGCTCAATGTCGGCGGGCTGGTTCCGGTCTTCTCTTTCCACCTGGCCTATTACCTGGTATTGCTTCCCATTCATGATAAAATAGGCAAGCCGTCTTCCGCTGAATGCCGCCTGCACTGCACCTGCCACGTCTGTT
>JAYTGA010000322.1:0-9840 GCA_043733905.1 Segetibacter sp. | reverse complement strand
AAAATCCATTTTTTTCATAAAAAAATCCTGTTAATCCCTTCTATCCGTGTTATCCGTGTTCCAAAATATGCTTCAAATTGATTCATGCAACAATGCCGTATTAAATTGTGGTTTTGCAAAACAAGTGCCATGGCAATTTAGTATTTAGATTTTAGACACAATCAGTATAATCTTACTGCTGCAAATGACTTCCTGATCAATGACTTTCTGATCATTGACTTATTGTCTTCTTCAACTGATTTTACAACAGCTTATACATTTTGCCCGGCTGCGAAGTAATCACGTTTTGAAATTCGAGGTTGAGCATGGCGGCTGCAACCATACTGCTATTAAGGCCGCTTTTCAGAAACAGTTCATCTATGTGTACACCATCTTTTTCTTTCAGAATATTCACAATCATCTGCTCGTCGTTGCTCAGTTCAATGAACAGTTCCTTCTGTCTTTTTGGTTTGGCTTTTTTGTCTGTCCAGCCCAGGCTTTCAACCAATTGTTCAGCATCTGTTAGCAATACCGCTTTGTTGTTCCTGATCAGTTGGTTGCAGCCGCCGCTTTTGCTGTCGTTTATTCTTCCCGGCAGGGCAAATACATCGCGGTTGTAGCCATTTGCCAGTTCTGCGGTAATCATGCTGCCGCCACGGATTGCGGTTTCTATCACAATCGTCGCATCGCACATGCCGGCCACAATGCGGTTGCGGCGGGGAAAATTGTGCTTGTCTGCATTGGTGTCTTTTCCAAACTCCGTCAGCAAACCTCCGTTCAAAAGCATCTGTTTTGCCAGGGGTTTGTGTTGAGGCGGATAAATAGTATCCAGTCCGTGAGCCAGCACACCAATAGTCGGCAAATTGTGCTGCACAGCCGCTTTGTGCGCTATCGCATCCACACCATAAGCCAGGCCACTCACAATGACCAGGTTCAGGCTTTGCAAACTTTCGACCAGTTGTTCGGTCATTTGCTTTCCATATTCCGTATTGTTTCGGGTGCCAATAATGCTGATTATTTTAGAAGCATTCAGGTCTGCATTTCCCTTGTAATAAAGCAGCGTAGGAGAATCATAGCAATGCAGCAATCGTTTTGGGTAATTGAGGTCGGTCAGAAAAAGTGGCTCTATTTTATGTTTTTCGATGAAAGCAATCTCAGGTTGAATTTCATCAAAATCTTCGTATGACTTTATGCTTTTCGCCTTCACATTTCCTATGCCTTCCAGCTCCTCCAATTCTTTTTTTGATGCCTTAAAAATGGCTTCTGCACTGCCAAAATGCAATGCAAGCAACTTTGCCTGCACACTTCCAATGTTAGGGACTTTGGTAAGTGCAATACGATAAACCAATTCATTGTTCATTGTGGAAATCTTATTGCAAAAAAAGCGGAATAATGGTAAAGTGAATAATTTTTTTAATCTACGTCACCAAAAGTGTTTTTTATGTAATGGTAACAACAAAAAAAGCCTCACTGGTATGTAAAGCTTTTTTATTCAGGGTTAAAAAAGAGAGCTAACTAATCCGAATTGTAATGATCTGCGGCCTTCCATCTCTTAACTTCATCATAATAATAATTTTAAAGCCTTCGCCTCCGTTGGTAAATTTTCCGGCTATATACATTGTGCCGCCCATTTCCCGTTGCGAAGACAATTCAAAACCTTTAACATTGTTGTTATCAAAAAAAGATTTCAACGCTATACGGGCCTGATTTTTTCCAATTCCTTTTATTTCTTCCTTGTCAGGAAATTTTAAATCCAATATTTTGTCAAAAAAGCCAGAAACCTGTTCAGCATTTGATGATTTCAAAGCATTAATGACGTCTGTGGCATCTTGAGACCTGGCTGCCGTGGCCGAAAAAAACAACGTTAATATGATGAGTAGGTGTTTCATGATTTGATATTTTACTTTAAACGCAAACCTGATGGCTAAAAATATGCCAAAATCAAAATTAAAAAAAAGAAACCTCAAATTCGCACATTTAAATCATTTCTCACAAAAAACAAATTAGTTTTAACGGATGGAAGGGAAAAAAGTAATCCTAATTATAATGGATGGCTGGGGTCTTGGTAAAGTGAAGGAGGCTGATGCTATTCAAAACGCCAATGTGCCTTTTGTAACATCGCTTTACACAGATTATCCAAACACCACATTAGTTACTTGTGGCGAGGCTGTTGGTTTGCCCGACGGACAAATGGGAAACAGTGAAGTCGGCCACCTCAACATTGGTGCAGGCCGAATTGTTTACCAGGAGCTTCAACGCATTAATGTGTCCATACGCGATGGGGAATTTTTTAAAAACCCCGTCTTGCTACAAACCCTTCGCTATGCACGGGACAACAACAAGCCGCTTCACCTGATGGGGCTGGTGAGCGATGGCGGCGTACACAGCCACATTGACCACCTGAAAGCGATCACCACGCTTTGCAAGGCAGAAAATGTGAAAGAGGTTTATATTCACGCTTTTACCGATGGCCGCGACTGCGACCCTAAAAGCGGCCTGCATTTCATGGATGACCTCAGCCAACATCTTGGCAAAACAGTTGGTCGCATAGCCACCGTTTCCGGTCGTTACTATGCTATGGACAGAGACAAGCGATGGGAGAGGGTGAAGAAGGCTTACGACTGCCTGGTTCATGGCATGGGTGAAAAAGCCGCATCGGCGCATGAGGCCATTACCCAGTCTTACGAAAAAGACGAAACGGACGAATTTATCAAACCAACTGTCATCACCGCTGAATCCGGTGAACCAGTTGCAACAATCAAAGACGGCGATGTGGTTTTATGTTTCAACTACCGAACAGACCGCTGCCGCGAAATTACCGAGGTGCTTACGCAGCAGGACTTTCCAGATTTTGGTATGAAAAAGCTGGACTTGTTTTACACAACGATGGCAGAATATGACCGGAGTTTTCAAAAAGTAAATGTCATTTTTTCAACCGACAATCTTACCAACACACTTGGCGAGGTGCTGGCCAACAATCACCTGAAGCAAATACGGATTGCAGAAACTGAAAAGTACCCGCACGTTACTTTCTTTTTCAGTGGAGGAAGAGAAACACCTTTTGAAGGTGAAAGCCGCATTATGATCCCATCGCCTAAAGTGGCTACTTACGATCTGCAACCGGAAATGAGCGCTTACGGCATCACCGATGCCATCATTCCCGAAATTGAAAAAAAATCGGCAGATTTCATTTGCCTCAACTTTGCAAATGCAGACATGGTGGGTCATACAGGTTTTTTTGATGCGGTGGAAAAAGCCGTGGAAACAGTGGATGCCTGTGTGAAAAAAATTGTAGAAGTGGCTTTGAAAAATGATTACGCATTGTTCATCATAGCCGACCACGGCAATGCCGATTACATGATCAATGAAGATGGCACACCCAACACACAGCACTCACTCAACCTGGTTCCGTTTTTTATTGTTGACAACAACTGGAAAGGACAAATTGCCCCCGGCAAACTTGGCGACCTCGCTCCAACTATCCTGACCATGATGGGCATCAATGTTCCAAAAGAAATGACCGGGAATATTTTAACCACGGCAAAGGCTTAACACAATGAAAATTTTTAGGAAAATCTTACTTGTATTGCTCGTTCTGCTTGTTGCCATTCAGTTTTACAGACCTGAAAAAAACATTTCCGCAGAGCCAAATCCGGGCAATATTTCTTCTGTTTATGAAGTGCCGGAAAATGTAAGTTCAATATTGAAGAAGTCATGCTACGATTGCCATAGCAACAATACAAGCTATCCCTGGTACAACAACCTGCAGCCTGTGGCATCATGGCTGCACAACCACATTGAAGATGGAAAAAGGGAAGTCAATTTCGATGAATTTGCGACATACAAAATCGGCAAGCAATACAGGAAATTTTTAGAAATAAAAGAGCAGGTGGAGCAGGGCGAAATGCCTTTGAGTTCCTACACGATCATTCACAGAAATGCCATATTGAATCAAGAAGAAAAAAAGGCATTGATTAACTGGGCGGAGTCTGCAAGAGGTATTATCAGGGCAAAATATCCGGCAGACAGTTTGGTGATGAAAAGGGATGCGCAAAGACGGGGCTGATTTTTTGGATCTTATCCCCCGATAAACGAACTATCCGCAATATTCATAAAGCTGTTGTGTGGATGTTTAATAGTAAACCATTTGAAGCTTTGATCGGCCACAAGACCATTTCCATACACCTTTTGATCGGGCTTGTGAATGATCACATTTTTATCGGTATAAAAAATGCTCTTCACCTGGTCCCAATAGAGTTCCTGGCAAAAAAGGGTGTCGCCATTTACATTGAAAACAACTACGCTGTCTTTCAAAAAAACCTTGTTATCATTTTCTAAATAATGGCCGTATTTGGCAAATAACCTACTTTCTATTTTGGTGCTGTCGTTGTAGAAATCAACTTTTAAAGAATTGGGAAAAACGACCTTTGGCGTGTCAAACTGATAACGAAGCATTGTAGGTGCCATCAGTTTCGCTTTCACCTTTCCGTTTTGGCTCAGATAGCTTTCTATCTGTTTGCCTTCTTCTACACTGATGGATTTTTTATTAATATTTTGCACTTTGTGAATATCATTTTCGCAGGACAAAATAAAAAAGCAGCCTGCAAAGAGGGCTGCTGATATTTTGCACGAAATGAACATTCTCTTAATCATATTTGCGTTTGATAAACCACAGGTCGCTCAGGTTGATGCTGACACCAAATCTGAAAAAGCTTTCCGTGATATTATTCTTGCTGTTGCCTCTTTTTCCTATTTCAAATGTAGTGTTCAGCACAGTTTGCTGGTTGTCGTAGCGGTTATATTTTCTTAAAGGAAAACCTGCACCAAACGTAATGCCATAGACAGGCAGTTGCAGGCCATCAGCATTCACAGCATCTTTTCCATAATAAAGACCTGCACGGTAGGTGACCACGCTCCAGTAGTTTTTGGTGTCCAGCGTATTTGTAGGCATAATCTGTCCGCCCAGCCTGATCTGCCAGCTATCTATTAACCTGTCGGCTTCGCCAAAAGAGCGGTACTGCGACCATTTTGATGATTCATATTCAAGCCCGATCATTGATTTGTCGTAGCGGCCACCTTTGTAAATAAAATATTTATTAAGGCTAATGCCTGCTGTGTAGGATGCAGGCAGAGTAATGGTTCCGCTTTGTTCACCAGAATTATAAACACTGTCAATCGTAACCGGGTTGTCATTTACATCGTAAGTATAAGTTTCACGAAGAATGGTCTTTTTTGCATTTAGCTTTTGCTTCATGTTTCCTGAGAAACCAATGCTGAAAGTGGTTGTTTTATTAATCGTATCAGAGTATTGCAATCCAAAGTTGATAAACACATGACTGTAAGATGTGTTGTCCGATGAATTGGATTTGTATGTCAACAAAGTATCAACCGGAATGGTTCGTGTGGTTATTTCTTTGCGGCCAAACAAATAACCTGTGTTTATACCTATTCTCAAATTTTTCCACTGTTTTGCAATGCCTACAAAGCCTTGGTAAAGGCCGCCATCGCCTTCGTATAAAGACAAAATGCTGTCGGCGGGCAATCTTTTCGATTCATTGATGTTGTAATTGACCCTTGTGATTGGCCTGATGCCGAAAGCCATTCCTATTTTGTGCTTCACACTGAGTGGCAGGCCAAGAGCGACATAAGAAGGGGTAAGATTGACAGAATTATATTTCTGCACAGGATTGGCACTACGAAGAGAGCGGCTGTCAAGCGTAATGCCAATGTCGTAAGTGACCACGTTCAACTGGCTGTAGCTGGCGGGGTTGCTGAAATTGATGTTTTGCGTGTTGGCATAAGTGCTGCTGAAGCCACCCATGGCGCGGTTCACGATATTTTGTGAAGGAACAAGATCGCCCAGGCCATACCTGGAAAAAGGCGAATTTTCCTGTGCATGAACACATACTGAAACAATAAGGGAAAATGAAAAAAAAGAAAGCCTGAATTTATTGATTGTACTCACTGATAGCATAGAGACCTTTATAGATTAGATAAGGGTCTGCAAATATCTCATTTTTAAGCAGCGAACCAAAAAAGGGGGTATCGCCCCCGGTTAAATGGACGTTAAACTTGTTGAATTTTTCTTTATATAAATTGATCACGCCGTCAATTTCTTTTGCAATACCGTTGATGACCCCGCTCTGAATATTGGTTTTGGTATCGTAGCCTAAAAGCGGAAAATTCCAATCGGCCTGCACATAAGGCAGTTTTGCCGTGTAGTGTTCCAGTGCTTTGAAACGCATGTCCATGCCGGGAGAAATGCTGCCGCCGATGAACTGATGAAACTGATTGACAAAATTAAACGTGATACAACTGCCCATGCCAATAACCAGGTTGTTTTGTTTGGGGAAAAGTGAAACTGCCGCCACCGCCATTGCCAGCCTGTCTGCACCAATGGTGTGCGGTTTGCCCACGGGAGATGTGATGGGTAGTTTGCTTTCAATGGTAAGTTTGTGAAAAGAAGTCCTGCTTCGCAAAATGTCTTCGGTTTCTGTGGGGTGGTGGATGACGGATGAAAGAATGGACCTGGCGGGTTTGTATTTGTCCAGCAGTTCCTCCATTTCTGCCGCAGAACCGGTTTCCACTATTCCTTCTTCAGCATATTGCCCGTTGACAAATGCAGCGTATTTCATCCGTGTGTTTCCAAAATCAAAGCAAAGGGTAGTCATTAGAATTAGGAATTAGGAATGATGAACGATGAATTAGGAATGATGAATTCAGAATTTTTAAACCCAAAACCCTAACCTAAACTCTAAACTCTCAACCCTCAACTCTTCATCAAATATCAAAATTGCCGGAAAGATTTTTAAAATGCCCGTTCAGTTTTATGCGGTCTTTCAATGCTTCCATTTCGCTGACCACGGGCAACACTTTTGCCAGGTGTCGTTTCAAATATTCAAGCCGCTGATCTTCTCTGAAAAGTTGCAGGAACGCATATTCCTCTTCTATTGAAAGACCGGCGTGGTGGGCTATATCGTAAGAAGACAACTCCAGGTCGGGCTTTTTAAAATCTTTATTCAGTTGCAATATTTCATGCAGACTTTTCATTTTCTCCATTACATTTTTCAATAGCAAAATGTGCTTTTTTTCCTCATTTTCAGGATAGCTAACAATGGCTCCGCTATACAATTTGTCTGGCAGTTCCTTTACAATTTCCAAAGTACGAAACACAGAAATGCCCTGGGTTTTGATGTCCATTTTTCCATCGTGGTATATTTCAACCACTTCTTTTACCTCTACCATTGTGCCATATTCGCTGAGGCCGGTTTTGAAAACGACTGGTATTCCGAAAGGTTTGGCTTCGGCAAAACAGTCGGTAATGAGTTGTTTGTACCTGGGTTCAAATATGTGCAGGTTCAGGTTTTCGCCAGGGAAAACAACAATGCCTAATGGAAAAATTGGAATGAAATTGGTCATAATAATTTGGCAAAACTACAATCAAAGATGTCTAAAAGACAAGAAAAATAGGATGGCTTTAAAAAATAAAAAAGCTCCCGGTGAATAAAATAAGCAGCCTGCATTATTTGCTACCTTCATTTCTTTAAAACGCCTCCGACAAACAATGAGCTTAAAAACTGCTTTTGCAAAATTGACTGACAAACATGTCATCATACTGATGGTGCTGGTGACGGTGGGGATTGCCATTCAATGCTATGTGGCCGGGGGTGGCGACCAGTATACTCACTATAACAATTACATGATTTTCAAAAGCTCTTTTGAGCATCTCATCCACCACAAAAACCTCTATGGGCTGCACCCGGAACAGCACTATGATTATTATAAATACAGCCCGGCTTTTGCACTGTGCATGTCTGCCTTTTACTATCTGCCCGACTGGCTGGGACTGATCATTTTCAACCTCACAAATACACTTGTGCTATTGGTGGCTTTTAAAAAATTGAAGTTGCCCATAGCCAACATTAAATACCTGTTCCTCTTTATTTTGATTGAGCTGGCAATCTCACTTTCCATGACACAGACCAATGCATTGATAGCGGGATTGATCATTCTCGGCTTCACATTCCTGGAAAAAGAAAACTATTTCATCGCCGCCTTGTTTTTGTCGCTCACAGTCTTCATTAAACTGTTTGGACTGGTGGCTTTTGCCTTATGGTTTCTTTACCCAAACAAGCCCAGGTTTTTGCTTTATTCCATGTTCTGGTTTGTTGTTTTAACCTTCCTGCCGCTACTGGTCATTCCACTGGCCAACCTGCTGGAGCAATATAACAACTGGATTGTTTTGCTAAAAAATGACCACGATGCGTCTTACGGCATTTCGTTTTTGGGCTGGGTACATTCGTGGTTTCATCTCGACCTGCCAAAGACGGCGACTGTGCTGGTGGCGGCGGTGGTGTTTTGTCTGCCGCTGATTAGGTTTCAGCTTTACAAAGTGTATGCTTTCAGGCTTCAAATGCTTTCATCTATTCTTTTATGGGTTGTTATTTTTAATCACAAAGGGGAAAATCCGACTTATATTATTGCCATGAGCGGCGTGGCTATCTGGTACTTTTCGCGGAAGGCAAATAAAACTAACAAGGCATTGCTTTGGCTGGCACTCATCTTCACTTCTTTTTCCAGCACAGACCTTATTACTCCCGGGTTTATTGCAGATAAATATGTGGAACCATATGCTTTGAAAGCGGTTTTCTGCTGTATTATTTGGTTCAAAATAATAATGGAGATGCTGACGAAAAAGACATTAGATCTGCCGGAAGATGCAAGTGCAAAAACCATTTAGCGAAGCGAAATAATTGATCCCCGGTGTAAAATTTTGTGAAGACGATCTTTCTTATTTCATTTTGCAAGTAGCAGATTTGTTGAAAATTGTATAACATTCTTTTATAAAACCTAACTCCGTTTTCCCGAAAACTGTACGGTTTTTCCTAAAACCTCATCAGGTTTCCCCGAAACCTGTACAGGTTTTTACGAAAGTTGTACAGGTTTTCCTAAAACCCGATCAGCTTTTTCAAAAAGTTGTACAGGTTTCTTCCTAAGCGGCCTTTACCACCACTTTGTTGATAATGATGTGAAACATTTTGATGGTGAGGGCATGAAACAGCATTTTTGGGTTGGCGTTCCGCTCCACATAGTAGGTGGCATTGTCCAGCTCTGTCAGAATTGCCTGCTGCTGCGGCACACTGGTTATTTTATTGAGCCTTTCGGCAAAATCCTTTTCTGTTGCAGAGAGCGACGTGTTGCTATCGCCGATGATCCTGAGCCGCACAGCTTGCTCCACAAGGTGGTTGAAATATTGAAGCAGTTGCTTTTGTTTTTCGCGGCCCAGCCGGGTCACTTCGTCTATCCATTTTAGCTGGTCGGCATATTTTGATCTCACCATGCATGTCATCCATTCTGTCACCAATTGAAGCCAGTCTTCACCGGCATGTTGCAGCAGTTGCACAGCCTCATGATAGTTGCCCTGCGCCATAGCAGCCACCTGCCTTGCCTGCTCCGGCTGTGTTCCGGTCCGTTTGATGAGTGCATCCTCCACCTCCTTGTCTTCCAGCAGAGGAATTTTGACAAGTTGTGTGCGGCTGAGAATGGTTTGCAGTATTTTTTCTTCGTTTTCCGCCACCAAAATAAAGAGTGTGTTTGGCGGTGGTTCTTCTATTAGTTTCAGCAGTTTGTTGCCCTCGTTGCCGAGGTATTCGGGCATCCACATCACCAGAATTTTGTAATCGCTTTCAAAGCTTTTGAGGCTAAGTTGCTTGATAATGTCGTTGCACTCTTCGGCACTGATGTTGCCCTGTTTATTTTCTGCATTAATGGACTGCAGCCAGTCATACACATTTCCGTAAGGGTTTTGGAAAAAAAACTCCCTGAACTCTTTGGTGAGCTTCGATGAATTCTGCGCCTTGC
>JAYTGA010000321.1:0-9411 GCA_043733905.1 Segetibacter sp. | reverse complement strand
GGTGCCACTAATTATTCAGTTTTCACAAGGCATACATTTATAAACGGACTGATCGCTGGTCTTACTGGCGGCATATACACACCAACTACTACAACGGTTACGAAGTGATTTTTTTGTACAATGGGTTACCTTTAGGGTAGCCCATTTTTTTACCTTGCCTCCATGAAAGTATTGTTTATTATATTGCTAATAGTGCTATTGTTTACTTTAGTCAAAATTGTTTCCCTGCTCAAAATAGGTTTGGCTCATCTTTCGGGCTATGGCTATGGCTACCTTGCAGGAGAACTTCTATTGTTGATTGCATTAGCTGTTAGCTGTGTGGTTATTTGGAAAAGAATGTCCCGTAGAGTTCGGTGACTTTAAAATGCCTTGTTTATTCAATGTTCTATACACCGTTATCGGATGAACTTTAAACTGAAAAGCATCAGTTTTAGAATGCCGCTGTTATAAAACATTTCCTCACTCTTAAAGATACAATAAACTACAACCTCTTAAATCGCTGTAATCACTTCTTCCCATTACTTCAAATTGACCATCCTGATGCAGTGTTCCTGCATCGTCTGTTGCAATGAAACTGCAGCTATGAATGTTTGCAAAATCAATCACATTGATGAGTCCTTTGCCCTGGGTGTTCACCTGTAGCGGATCATCTTCATCTCTTACTAAAATTTTCATCCACGGTACGGTTTTAAAAATGCCTTGCCCATTAGAGTAAGCTTGTGACAAAAGCTCCGTCATGCCATATTCTGAATGGATGGCATTGGAACCAAATTGTTGTTGCAGAAAGGAATGCACTTCTGGTCTTATCATCTCTTTGCGGCGGCCTTTCATTCCCCCCGTTTCCATGACGATTGTGTGGTTTAGTTGCATGGGAAACTGCTCCGCAAAATCAAGCAAAGCAAAGGTCACACCTATCAGCAAAGTCTTTTGCCCGGCGGCTTCCAGGTGCTTTATCACTTCGGCCAGTTCACTAAAATTGTAAAGATAAAAACCACTTTGTTCATGCCCCGAAAGCCGGATCAGTTCATCCACCATCGCCACCAGGGAGGAGCCTTTTCTTTCCAAATAAGCAGGTAGCAGCCCAATGATACACCACTCCGCAGGATTGCCATAAAACAGTTCAAAACCTTTCGTAAAACTGCTGGTGTAAACGGCACTGTCTTTTACCAAATGGCGACTATTGAGGGTACCTGTTGTGCCACTGCTTTCAAAGACTTGTTCTGGGGCAAAACTGTCCGTTACAACATTGTGGTCTTTGAAAAAAGAGACCGGCAAAAACGGAAGATCCACCATGCTGCTGACCGAGTTGACATTTGTCCCCAAAGCATTGATCCAATTGCGATACACGGCATTGTCCTTGTATTGATACCTGAAAATATCCAGGGTCAGGGCTTCAAAAGAATGAGGCGTTGCCGAAAAAATATTGTTAAGAATTGATTCCACTATTGGATATAGGTCGGTGTATTTAACTAAATTTGGAATGTAAATGAAACAAATGAAGACAAAGATATTGGTTAGTGTAGTTGTAGCAGCTTTGATGGTTGTGGTTGCGTGTTCAAAAAATACTTACAACACTAAGCCAACATTGAAGATAAAATCTTTTAGCACAAATGTGGTGCAAATAAATCAAGGCCTCACTTTTCAGTTGCAAGTCACTGATAAAGAAGGCGATGTGACTGACATAGAAAAGGCAATGAGTATTGTAAAAGTCCGGTTAAATCAAAAAACGACTCCTATCACACTTAGGGATACATTATTTTTTAAAGTTCCTGAAGCACCTAATTCCACCAATGGAATTATCCAATTTGATCTTGAATACACTAATCACCTCATTTCTGCACAGGATCCTAACGGTCAAAATGATACTTTGCAGCTCCGTTTTGCATTGAAAGACAAAGCTGGCAATGTAAGTGACACTGTCATTTCAGATCCGATAGTTATCATAAGATAATTAATGCAGAATAGCCTCAACAGATTCATCAGCTATTTATTTTTCAGCAACATTTATCTCGGAATCATTGCGGTCTTGTTGTGCATTGAAACCAATTTGATCTCTGGCATTTCGCTGAATTATTCCCCGTTTTACATCGTTGTTTTTCTCGGCACATGCCTTTACTACACCATGATTTATGTACGCAGTGTAAAAGCCATCTTGCCAAACGAACGAACTTTGTGGTATCGCCGAAATCTGCCTTACATCCGCACCACTTTGTACTTCATTGCTACGGGTATTTTTATTGTTGGTATTATCATTGTTATTCGCAACAGGCACAGGTTTTTTTTATTGTCTGCTTCGCAATGGTTACTGCTTGTGTTGTTCCCTTTACTCACAGCATGGTACACCTTTTCCCCACGCATTTTTCATCTGAAAAAAATCAGGGAACTGGGCATGATCAAGCCTTTCATTGTCGGCCTTACCTGGTTGGGTTTTGTTACGGTTTACCCGGTCATTGCATGGCAAATTCAGAAAGGAATGGCCGGACTGCCTCCTATGTTTCCACAGTTCTTTTTATGGCTTGATAACTTCCTTTTCATCTCAATACTCGCCATCATTTTTGACATCAAAGATTACAAAAACGATACCTTGTTTCACCTCTCCACATTTCCCGTTGTGTTGGGTGTAAAAAGAACCATGCAGTGGGTGGCTTTACCATTGTTGATAGTAAATGTGGCTGTGTTTACGGTCTTTCAGTTTCAACAGCATTTCAACATTTACCAGGTCATCTTGCAGGCTGTTCCATATGTGCTATTGCTCATGGTTATCGCTTGGAATCGCCAGCCTAAAAGCCTTTTATATTATCTTGCAGGCATTGACGGTCTCATGCTGCTGAAAGCCCTTTGCGGCATTGCCTCCATTTTATTTTTAAACAAACATTAAACATGGCTAAACAAACAAAACAAATAAAAAAAGTAGTAGAAAAATCGATCCTTAACGAGGCATCGCACACCTTTTTGCGAAGCTATCTCAACAATCCTTCACCGGTCGGATTTGAGTACGGTGGACAGCGCATCTGGCTCGATTATCTGAAGCTATATATTGACGAACAAATGGTTGACCCTTATGGTACTGCGGTCGGCATTATCAATCCCGGAAAACCGTTTAAAGTAGTGATAGAAGCACATGCTGATGAGATCAGTTGGTTTGTGAATTATGTAACCGATGCAGGACTTATTTACCTGAAAAGAAACGGCGGCGTTGACCATCAGATTGCACCTGGAAAAAGGGTTTGGATTCATGGGAAAAAAGGGTTGGTAAAAGCTGTGTTTGGCTGGCCGGCCATTCACACCCGCCTGTCAAATGCAGAACAGAAAGAACCGCAGCCAAAAGTAGAAAATCTTTGGCTTGATTGCGGTGCCAGGACAAAGAAAGAAATAGAAGACCTTGGCATTCACATAGGTGCTGTGGTCACTTACGAAGATGGCTTTGAAGAACTGTCTTATGATCACTACATATGCCGTGCTATGGACAACCGGATCGGTGGTTTCATGATAGCCGAAGTGGCACGTTTATTAAAAGAAAATAAGAAGAAACTGCCTTACAGTCTGTATGTGGTCAATGCCGTGCAGGAAGAGATCGGCCTGCGTGGCGCAGAAATGATTGCAAGGCGCATCAAGCCCGACATCGCCATCATAACCGATGTAACACACGACACTACCACACCACTCATTAACAAACAAATAGAAGGTGATTGCGCCTGTGGGAAAGGCCCGTCACTTGCATATGGCCCTGCAGTCCACAACATGCTGCTGAATATAGTACAAGATGTGGCTGCTGCGCAAAGTATTCCATTGCAGCTAAGAGCCGTTAGTCGCAGCACAGGCACAGACACAGACAGTTTTGCTTATGCAAATGAAGGCTGCCCGTCTGTACTCATTTCCATACCGCTACGCTACATGCACACCACTGTAGAAATGCTTCATCGCAAAGACATTGAAGATACCATCAAGCTGATATATGAAACCTTACTAACACTTACGCCAAAGACCAACCTGAGTTATCTGTAAGAGTCTTTAAAAGTTAAAAATTTTCTTCGATTGTGAAAGTGATGTGGTCAAAAAATACAACTTGTTATGAATCGTGGAAATGATAAACGAAAAACAAAAAACGATAAACGGATTGTTCATCAAACAAGTTTATAAACACAACAAATGGCTTTGCCTGGCAATGATAATCTTCATTGCCGGGCAGTTGTTTGTAAACTATAAACATGGCATGGTCGTGTCCCCATTCTTTCATTATGGCATGTACAGCCACGGGATTAATGTGGAGAAAAGCTATCCTGTGATTGAAGTATCTGTCAATGATAAACGATTACGTGGACAGGATTTTACGGCGCAGCAGTGGGACAAAATCATGTTGCCAATTCAATATCACAGCAACATCGGCCGGAGTAATGAGCTTTACGAAAGGGAAATAAAAAGACTGCTAAGCAAACTGCACATTTCCTCAAACGAAAATTATTTTTTTCAACAATGCAATGAAGAAGCTTTTGAGAAATGGTACAAAGTTTATCTGGCTTCTATTGTTGGCCAACCAGTTCTGCAACTGCAAATAAATCAACGTATTTATGCCTTCAGCGGACAAGCCTTAACCCCAACAGATTCAACCAAAAGCCTTGCCCAGCTATGCCACTGACACAGCATCATAGAGCGGCTTTTACAACATGGTATTGCATCTTGTTTTACGTTCTCATGATGCAGAAAGCTTGGAATGGAATGTTTCTGTTTCAATTAAAACCACACATCTTCAACAACAGGTTTGACATGGTCACATGGCTGCTCATGAAAACAGGCATTCACACATGGCTTGTAGACAACTCAACCGGGTGGATTATTTTTGACCTGGCATTTTATGCAATGCCGCTGCTCTTTTGGATTGTGTTTAGAAAAGCTCCGAAAGCGGCATCCATCCTGTCTTTCGTAATGCTAATCATCAACTTTGTTTATGTGGAATGCTATACCTTGTATCCCGTCAACAGCATTGAGAGTTTTACGCCGTGGCTGCTATTTCCGTTTCTGTTCATGACCCAAACATTGAGTGGATTTTATTTCGTACTAAATGGGTTGCGTTATTTTTTGCTCTACTTTTTTGTATCTGCCGCCATTTGGAAAATCATTCAGCACGGCTTATTTAACCCTTCGGAAATGAGCGGAATTTTGCTTTATCAGCACAAAGAATTTCTCGTTTCTTCACCTGGCAGTTGGTATACTTCATTCATCTATTGGCTGGTTCGGTATCAGGCGATCAGTTACATCCTTTATTTGTCCGCCACAATTTTTGAATTCTCTTTTGTCGTTGGCTTTTTCACCAAAAAATATGACCACGTTTTGGTCGCCATATTCTTTCTTTTTATCGTGATGGATATATTGATCATGCGGATTTCTTACTGGGAAATTTCACCTTTCATTCTCACTTTAATTTTTGCAAAGAAAAAAGGGGAAATTTGAAAGAAAGTTATTCCGCAGTAAAATAGAACGTTGTAGATTTTCCCACAGTATCGGCTCTCAGCAGCACAAGTTTTGAATCGGAGATGGAAGGCACTTTGAAATAATCGCTGGTGACCAACTCGTCTGTGTAGTAATAAATCTTATCAGGAGATTCCAGTTGAAAAATTTTGTTTACACCAGGGCTGCTATATTTGGTGTAGGTCGCATCTTTATGAAACATTAAATCCTCCCCTCTTCCTTTGCCCAGTTTCTGAATATTTGAAACCGTATAAACAGTTGTTTTAATGCTGTCGCAAATCATATACTTCTCCAGTACTTTTTGAAACTGTAAAACAAAAGGATCTTCCTCTTTGCTTTTTTTGCAACTAAAAAACAAAACAGAAATGATAAGCAGGCAAAGTAATTTTTTCATATAAAATCCTAAATATTAATTGTGCAATTTACAGTAGAAAAAATGAAAGTGAAAATCGGCATGGCTAAGAAAATCCGGGTTCTGAATATTATGAACAGAGTTCACTAAAATGGCTGTGATTTCTTTCTAAGTAACGATAACGTGTTCCTGTTGGCATTCGCCAAATAAACACCAAAAAGAATGATGACCAGACTGACAATTTGTGGAGCAGTAATTGTTTCGCCATAATACACACCCCAGCCTACAGCCACTATTGGGATGCAATAAGTAACCATAGAAGCAAACAAAGCCCCGGCTCTTTTCAGCAGCATGTAAAACAAAATGTTTGCTGCCGCAGTACCCATAATGCCTAATATGGCACTGGCGACAGTGGACCACAACACCGTTCTGTCACCCAGTTGCAGATTGAAATATCCTGAAAAAAATAAAATAGCTGCACAAGGAATTGTGAGAAAAGAGAAGGCAATTACAGCAATATTAAACGAGCCGACTTCTTTCATATATCTGCCGATGAGATTTACATTCACACCATACATGAGTGTTGCCACCAGGATGAGAAAAGTGTAAGAAAAATTTTTTGTATCCAGGTGTCCGTTGCTCACAAACAACATGAGCAAACCTGTGAAGCCAACCGTTATTCCCAATATTTTTTGTTTGCCTGCTTTCAACTGAAAAAACAACATTCCCACCACAATCGTAAACAACGGAGTAAGTGCATTAAGAATGCCAGCCAGCGAACTGTCCAGTTTTGTTTCAGCAATGCAAAAGAGAAATGCAGGGAAAAAACTGCCTAGCAATCCTGCAAAAATAATGACGGGCATTTTGCCGGAAGGCAGTTGCCGCAAGGCTTTGACAGAGAAAGGGAGTAAAACAATGCCAGCACAAAAAATACGGATGGCCCCCACCTGGTAAGGAGTCAGTGTCCGCATTCCTTCTTTCATCAGGATGAAAGAGCTGCCCCAGATGAGCGATAGAGCGGTAAATAAAATCCAGTTGATAAGCTTCATTCGATGGGGGTAAAGGTAGCAAAGAAGTCTTTGACATACCATCATTTATGCGCAATCTGTTCATGCACGGCCGGGTGAACAGGTAAAGTGACTTTGTCAAAAACATTGAGTTTGTTGAGTTGTAAAATAGTGGTGGTATCATCCGGCGACTCAGTGTACATGGGTTGAAATTTTGCCCCCCAGACAATTTCTTTGTAGGTGTATGATGTTCGCTGCATTACGTTGCTGCTGAACACATGGTCAAAGCCCGAAACCTGCACAAACAGTTCGAGGTCGGTGCTTTTCATGTCATCCTCTGTCAGGTGCAGCAGTGGGCTGTCTTCGTCAATCGGATGTACCACTGTCCAGTTCATGTTCAGCGCATCCACCCTTGTTCTTTCAAGATTCAGGGTATAAAATTTATAAACCGACTTCCCATTTTCTATTTCCTGAAAGGCAGTGTTAACTACAATTTTAGCATCGGTCACGTGGTGGTTTTGCTTGTAGGGAACCATTCTGAACATGAGTGCAATCCCATCCCGGTAAGGGCTGATCAGTGCGTTCTGAGAGAACTTTAGGTAAGCTTTTGGACGACTGAATTTTCCGTAAAGAAGACCCGTGATTAATGCAAACGTTAGCAAACCACTGAGTGATTCAAGCGATGAGATCATGTTGGCTATATCACCTTGCGGGTTTACCCGGCCATAGCCAACAGTGGTGAATGTCTGTGTACTGAAAAAGAAGACTTCCTTAATTTGCCCCCATTTGCTCGTGGCAACCATTCCCTGTAATTCGTGGGAACCTGCAAGCAGGTAAAGGCTGGTGAAAAGCAGATTTTCGCCAAGATAAAATGCCAGGATAACGCCTAAAAATCTAAGTGGTGACAATTCCAGCAGCCATGAATAAATACTGATGCGCTCCCACCAGGGCAACCCTATTTTTTGCACATTAAAAGAACCGTCTTTGTTCACAAACCTTCCGCCCACCTGGTTTGCCTGTGTGCCGAAACCAGTGTCGTTGTTGGCTTTGAGAATAGGATTTATTTTTTTTCGTAAAGACATTTTTCGAGTTTTGAGTGTAAATTATCAAGACAAGTCAAAACAAAAATTTATTTTGAACTTGAGGCAAAGTTGAGCATTCGCCATCTTAAATTTGTTGGGCATTTTTTATTTTTTGGATTATCAATTGAGCCATTTTCAAATTTGCATCTTTAGGCACAATTTTTTCAGCTTGACTTCTAAAACAAATATATGTCCGACAATACAACAATGCAAGAAGATGCAGGCAAAATAGATGCTGATAACTACAGTGAGGTTGAGCAAATTCATCAACAGTTTCCACACATGGAACACCAGCAGGTACTGGATGCAGTCAAACAATATGGGCCGGATAAAGAGGATATCATTGAATACCTGAAAACATTCATTAAGCCTGAATAACTGTTATTTTCTCTTTCAGGGAGAAAGCATTATTAATACCCCCTCTTTTAGAACCAAATAATAACAAAGCATCTGCCATCTCCACCTAAAAATTAGTTTTCATTTTTAGAGAAAAATATGTTTCTATTAAATTATTGATGAATGATCTTCATACAATGCAACCAAACGAACCTCTTTTAAAGTCTAAGTAAGCATATCCATGATTTTTTGTACACTTGATAGAAAAACAACCGAATAAAGAATTTTAGAATAATACAAAAGTGAACACTTAATACATTAGACAAATTATGAAATCATACGTTCAATCCCCTGAAACCACAAAACAGGAATTAATGGAAATGGTGCCTGTAAATTCATGTACCGGTCAGCTAACCGCTCATTTTGAGCTTTATAAAAGGATTTATCATCTTGAAGGAAATATTGTCAATTGCGGTGCATTCTCTGCGGAGCATTTTATCAGCTTTGCTATGCTACGCTCCATTTTTGAGTGTGTGGTGACTAAAAAGCTGATTACTTTCGAAAAGCATCACAAAAGTCTTTATTTTGATCACACTCAATTGCCAAATGGATCCTTATTTTACAAAACAGAAATGGATTCTTTTGATGCCGGGGTTGTACAGTTAAGTCTTTTGCAACAAGGTATTTCTGTCTGCAATGAATTTGTTCAGGGGCATGTGTCTGAGGCCATTCCAGAATATCTGATAGAAAACCCGGAGTTGAAAATCACATTTTTGACGATCAATCTTGATGATTACGAAGGGACAATGACAGCCCTTCAGTTTTTCTATCCAAGACTTGTTGCCGGTGGAATTTTAGTCTTTGACAATTTTCATAAAAACGAAGAAGACTACAAAGCCATTTGCGATTATTTTATTTATGAAGATGTATGGATCAATGGTTATGGTGAAAATGGTTTGCCGCATTTTATTGTGAAGGGATAATAGGATTGATATGAATAAGCAATAGAGTTTTGCGATAAGAATAATTTTCATTAGCGTTGCGTTATAAATCAAACATAGTCAATTGGTTATGATTTTGTTCTTTGAAATATTGTAATTGAGTTAGCTGAAACAGTTGATTTACGGGCATTTTTTCAAAAATGGAGATGCTTAAAATTTGTAGAATT
>JAYTGA010000320.1:0-4635 GCA_043733905.1 Segetibacter sp. | reverse complement strand
CGAAAACAAAAATCTGTAGTACACAAACCGCCACCCAAAAATTTTGAAACCCACGTCACAAAGCATTTTTTAGGGTGAAGGGCTGCAATGTGGGTTAACTCCCTTGATTTTTGGCAGGATCAATCCTGTCCTTCATTTGTTGCTTGATATCAGTATAAACATTCTAAAATCTCCACCAAATATCCCAATAAAAAGTAAAGAGGCCGCCTTTTTAGGCAGCCTCTTGTCATCAACTTTTTATCACCCAACAATCAATACTTCTTATCGTAAAACTGAAATTTCTTGTCGTACATATCATATTCAGCGGCTTTGCCTTTGGCTTTGTCTCTTCGCCACATGTAGAGGTTGGCGAGTGATTTGGCTGCGTTTTTAGTGCTGTTCTTTTCAAGGTTGGTTTTGTCGGCTTTTTCGTCTAACAATTTGTAAGCTTTTTCAAGCGATTCAATTGCTTTGTCGGACGCAGCAAGTGCTACTTTGTCTGCCTGCGCCCTTCTGCTTTTAATTTCGGAAGTGATTCCTTTTATGGCTAAAGCTGCATCATCGGCATCGCCCCAAATAACGTAGTAGGAAACGGCTGCATTGTAACCTGCCAATATGTTTTTTGGGTCGGTTTCAAAAGCTTTTGAAAATGCTTTGGCTGCTCTTTCCAAATAAGGCTTTTTATCTTCCGGTTTCAGGTCTTTTATTTTTTTATCGTTGAAAAAGAAATCACCATAATTCATAGCGGCTGCACTGCTGAGGGTATTGGCAGATAGATCTTCATCAAATTTTTTGGCAATGTCGCCAAGCGAAAGATTGCCGGAAATGTACTCAAACTCCAGTTGATCCCACGGCTTGTCAGGATAGAGTTCTTTGCCTAAAGAAATGTATTTTTTGAACTCAGCCTCATTTTTTTGCTTGCTGTAATATTGGGGTAGAAAAACATAAATATGCTCCAGGTCTTCACCTTTTAATTTCAGGGCAGCCATTTTCTCATAATACTGAACGGCTTCGGCTTCTTTATTGGCATTCTGGGCAGAGATGCCGGCGAGTTTGTAAGCTGTGGTGTCAAAGGTGGAAGTTGTCCACTTATTTTTGACCATAATATCGCCTATTTCGACCATTGGCTTGAAATTTTGATAAGCAGAATCCCAGCTTTTAGCTTTAAACAAGTTATAACCTTTGTCGAAGAAATAATTATAAATAGCATTGATGCCCACGTAATTATCCTCTTTGTATTTGGCGGCGGAAGGCTCTGCTTCCAGGTATTTTTTTAATGCCTCAAGCCCTCTGTAAGCTGCATCGGGATATTTCTTTTTTAAAGACTCATTGCTGGTAATGGAACCATAAATTTCTGATTGCAAAAGGTAGGTTTCTACTTTTCCCTGTCCTTTTGGATCTGTACTCAATTTGTCTATTTCCGTTTTGGCTTCGTCCAATTTTGATTCTCCACCAATTGTCAAAAAAATTGTCAAGGGGGTTCTTACTTTCTTATAATCCTGGGAAAAGGCTGCTGAACTCGCAACAAACAATAACAATAAGCTGATCGTTATTTTTTTCATGTTTCTGGTTTTTTATGAAATATTCCTTTTTTTTGAAAAATTTTATTCTTCCTCTTTCGTTATGTCGGCATCTTCATCGTCTTCATTTTCTTCTTTTGATTCTTCGTCCTTTACTTCAGTTTCCAATTGAGCAACCGCCTCTCCATTTTCAATGACTGCTTCATTATTTTCAGCATTTTCACCTTCAACAGAATCTACATTTTCTTCAACAGCCACAGGTTCTTCCTGCTCCTGTATTTTGGAAATGGCGGCTATTTCGTCGCCTTCGTCTATTCTTATCAGTTTTACGCCTTGTGTCGCTCTTCCCGCCTCTCTGATGTCTTTGATGCTTGTGCGAATGGTGATGCCGGATTTACAGGTGATGACCAAATCTTCAGTTCCGTTCACGTCCAACATGCCCACGAGGCTCCCGGTTTTGTCGGTCACGTTAATTGTTTTTACACCCTTTCCTCCCCTGTTCGTAATTCGATATTCATCAATACTTGTTCTTTTTCCAAAACCCTTTTCGCTTACAACAAGGACGTTTTTATCATTTTCCTCCCTATTTACACAAATCATACCAATCACTTCATCTTTCTCATCGTCCAGGTCTATGCCGAATACGCCAATGGCACCGCGGCCTGTGGAGCGGACTTTGGTTTCTGGAAAACGAATAGCACGGCCGGATTTAATGGCCATCATCACATCACATTTTCCATCGGTCAGTCTTGCTTCCAGCAGTTGGTCACCTTCATTGATGTTGATGGCGTTAACACCATTTGCCCGTGGACGGCTGAAGTCTTCGAGCATTGTTTTCTTAATAATTCCTTTTTTTGTACAAAGAATGATGAAATGCTCATTCACAAAATCTTTGTCTTCAAAACTTTTGATGTCAATGATCGCCCTGATTTTGTCGTCACCAGGCAACTGCATCAGGTTTTGAATGGCGCGGCCTTTGGTGTTTTTATCACCCTCCGGCACTTCATATACTTTCATCCAGTAGCACCTTCCTTTTTCCGTAAAAAACATGAGCGTATGGTGGGTGGAAGCAACAAATAAATGCTCTACAAAATCTTCATCCCTTGTCTTGGCACCCATTGCGCCACGGCCACCACGTTTCTGCTGCCGATATTCGTCTGATGAAGTTCTTTTAATGTAACCGAGATGTGAAATCGTAATGACGACATCTTCTTCTTCTATCAGGTCTTCAATCCTCATTTCGTTGGAGAGATAGGATATTTCAGTTTTCCTGGCATCGCCAAATTTGTCTTTTACTTCCTGCAATTCGGTTTTAATGAGGTTATAAAGCAATTGGTCACTGGCTAATAATTCTTTTAAACGGGCAATTGTTCTCATCAGTTCGTTGAACTCTTCAATGATTTTTTCCCTTTCCATGCCAGTGAGGCGTTGCAACCTCAGCTCCATGACGGCTTGTGCTTGTTTCTCGCTCAAACCAACAGATTGCTGGTAGTGTTGCGCTGCCAATTCATCAAACATACCATCGGGCAAATGCCAGTTTTCTTCTACACTTGCGGCTATCAGCGATTTCTTCGCCTCATCGGGTGTAGCACTGGCCCTGATGATCGAAATGGCCTTATCGAGGTGATCTTTGTCTCCAATCACTTTCAGGTAACCTTCCAGCAAATGCGCTCTGTCTTCCGCTTTTTTCAATTCAAATTTGCTGCGCCGAATGACCACTTCCATCCGGAACTCAACGAACTCAACAATCAGTTCTTTCAGGTTCATTGTTTTGGGTCTGCCCTTGGTCAGCGCAACATTATTGATTCCGTAGCTGGTTTGTAATTCTGTGTATTTGAAAAGCTGGTTGATGATAACGTTTGAAACACCGTCACGTTTTACGTCCACCACAATGCGGGTTCCTTCCCGTTTGTTACTTTCATTATTGACATTGGAAATGCCTTCAATTGTTTTGTCTGTTACCAACTGCCCGATCTTATCAGTCAGAGCATCGCGGTTGACCTGGTAGGGTGTTTCTGTAATGATGATTTGTTCTCTTCCGCTGGCTTTGGTTTCCACATGGCATTTGCCACGAAGCACCACACGGCCACGACCTGTGAGAAAGCCCTGCTTCACTCCTTCCATGCCAAAAATAACACCTGCTGTCGGAAAATCCGGGGCTTTCACAAACACCATCAGTTCTTCGATGGTGATTTCTTTGTTGTCAATATATGCAACGCAACCATCCACCACTTCGTTCAGGTTGTGGGGCAGCATGTTGGTTGCCATGCCCACGGCAATGCCGCTGCTGCCATTGACCAGCAACTGAGGAATGCGTGTTGGAAGAACTGTAGGTTCACGAAGGCTGTCGTCGAAATTATATTGAAAATCAACGGTGTCTTTCTCAATATCTTCGAGCATAGCTTCCGCTATCTTTTGCAGCCTAACCTCCGTGTATCGCATGGCGGCTGGCGGGTCCCCATCCTGGTTGCCAAAGTTTCCCTGGCCTTCCACCATGATGTAGCGCATAGTCCACTCCTGCGCCATCCGCACAAGAGTATCGTAGATAGAGGCATCACCATGCGGGTGATATTTACCCATAACCTCACCAACTATACGGGCAGATTTTTTATAAGGACGGTTGCTGTAGTTCGCCAGTTCGTTCATGGCGTAGAGGACACGGCGGTGAACGGGTTTGAACCCGTCACGGGCATCGGGAAGGGCACGGCCAACAATGACCGACATAGAATAATCTATGTATGCGGTCTTCATTTGCTCCTCAATATTTACCTGGATAATCCTGTCGTTGTCGCTTGTTTGTAAAGGCTCTAAATTCTCTTCCATAAAATGTTAAAAATATGTAGCTGAAACAGGGAATTGTTGCACGTTTCAGACGGAGGGCAAATGTAGTTTTTTTAAGCGTAAAAACCTTGCAAAAAGGGGATTGAATTTTGCTTACAAAACGATGTTTTTATGCTAAAAATATTGTGAACAGAAACCCTTTTAATACTTAATGAAATAATCGGGAGTTCTCGTCATTTGGTTAATCCTCTCGGAATATTATACTGTACAAGGCATAAAAAAGTGAGTAGATTATGGAACACGGATGACACGGATTGGACGGATTTTAAACGGATTTTTAAATAAAAATGAGTTG
>JAYTGA010000319.1:0-20377 GCA_043733905.1 Segetibacter sp. | reverse complement strand
AAAGAGAGGGGTTATCGAATCTGTGAATGATATTTTGAAAACTGTCTGCGACATTGAGCACACCAGGCACAGGAGCCCGGTCAATATGTTGGTCAACCTATATGCAGGCTTGTGCAGCTACACCTGGCTGGATAGATTGCCCTCCATTTTTTAACCAATGAGCCAAAACTCACGTTAGGTTAGCCTTTACTTTTTAAGTATACCAAATTATTTCTTATCTCAAGAATAATATTTCTCTATATTTTGGCAATGTCCATTCTTCATCAGCCACCAACAGTTCCAGTTTGTCAACACTGTAGCGGATGACGTCGAAGTATTTGTCCTTTACTTCCTTATTGTAAGCAATCGCTTTTTCACGGGTGTCGGTCATGTTGTTGCATACCTTACGGGCTTCTACCATTGCTTCCACATTGTTTCTGATAATACCAATGTGCTTACTGATTTTTTCCAGTTCTTCCATCTGAACAGCATAATTAGAAGCATCTGAACCGATATCTTTCCAGCCTTTAATGTTTGTAAGAAGTATATTTTGGTATTTAATGGCTGATGGAATGACATAGTTGGTTGCCAGTTCACCAATCAATCGTGCTTCTATCTGCACTTTCTTCAGATATTTTTCCAATTCAATTTCGTGTCTTGCCTCCAGCTCGGTATGGTTGTAAACGCCGTTGGTTTCAAACAGTTTCTTTGCTTTGGCAGTCACCATTGCATCCAAAGCAAGGGGCGTTGTTTTAATATTGGGCAATCCACGCTTTTCGGCTTCTTTTTCCCATTCTTCACTATATCCGTCACCTTCAAACAACACACTTTTACTATCAACAATATACTTTTGGATAACGTGCATAATGGCCACCTCCTTCTTCTCACCTTTTTCTATCAAAGCGTCAACTTCTTTTTTAAAGTTTTTCAATGTTTCGGCCACCACCGTGTTGAGTGTTGTCATTGCATTTGCACAATTCGCTGCCGACCCAACTGCTCGGAATTCAAATTTATTTCCTGTAAAGGCAAATGGAGAAGTCCGGTTACGGTCTGTGTTGTCCAGCAAAAGTTCAGGAATGCTGCGGTGGAGATCAAGTTTCAAAATAGCTTCGTCCTGCTCGTCGAATTTTTCGCCCACACGCCCTTCGATCTCCTTCAAAACTTTACTGAGGTATTGACCTACAAAAACAGAAATAATGGCAGGAGGAGCTTCATTTGCGCCAAGCCTGAAATCGTTGCCGGCACTTGCAATAGAGGCTCTCATCAGGTCGGCATAATCATGAACTGCTTTAATTGTATTCACAAAAAAAGTGAGGAACATCAGGTTGGTTTTAGGTGTTTTGCCTGGTGCCAGCAGGTTGATGCCAGTGTCGGTCGCCATGCTCCAGTTGTTGTGTTTACCGCTACCGTTGATTCCGGCAAATGGTTTCTCGTGGAGTAATACCTTCAATTTGTGGCGTTTGGCTACACGCATCATCACATCCATCAGCAGTGTGTTGTGATCTACTGCCAGGTTCACTTCTTCAAAAATGGGGGCGCACTCAAACTGTGCCGGAGCTACCTCATTGTGCCTTGTCCGCAATGGAATTCCAAGCTTGTAGCTTTCTGCCTCAAAATCTCTCATGTAGGCATAGATCCTTTCAGGAATGGAACCGAAATAATGATCTTCCAACTGTTGCCCTTTGGCAGGGGAGGCTCCAAATACAGTTCTGTCGCTCAAAAGCAGGTCTGGCCTTGCATTCGCTATTCCCTCATCTATTACAAAATACTCCTGTTCCCAGCCCAGAGTAGGCGTTACTTTTGTTATGTTTTTATCAAAATAATTACACACTTCAATTGCAGCTTTGTCAAGTGCGCCAAGTGCTTTCAGCAAAGGTGCTTTATAGTCAAGACTTTCGCCAGTGTAGGCTACAAATATTGTGGGGATACAAAGTGTTTTGCCGTTGCCAATCTCCATGACAAAGGCAGGGGAAGACGGATCCCAGGCAGTGTAGCCACGGGCTTCAAAGGTAGCCCTGATGCCACCGCTGGGAAACGAAGAAGCATCAGGTTCCTGCTGAATGAGTGCGGCACCGTCAAATTCTTCTATGGCTGTGCCATCGCCTTTTAGAGTAAAAAAACTGTCGTGTTTTTCAGCAGTTGTGCCGGTAAGCGGTTGAAACCAATGTGTAAAGTGAGTAACACCCTTGCTTTCGGCCCAAGCTCTTAGCCCGTTTGCAATCTGACCTGCCACTGCACGGTCAATTTTTTTGCCGCCTTTAATGCTAATGACAAGGCTTTTGTAGGCATCGTCACTCAAATATTCACGGGCAGTTTTTTGGGTAAAAACATTTTCACCAAAAATAGCTGTGATCTTGCTGCTGGCTCCTACAATTTCAGGAGTGCCTGTTTGTAGGTTTTTAATGGCTTGAAAACGTATAGACATACTTTAATAATTTAAGAAGCAAAAAAACATTTAAAAAATTGTAAAAACAAATTTTAAAGAGATAATTGTACTTTTTTTATTAAAATAATTGTAAAGAATCAATTTTTTGATCTTTTTTTCTATAAAAAAATGATTCTTTGACTTGTTAAGAAAACATAAATAAAATTGTTATTTTTTTCGATGTAGAAATTTGAAGCTGTTTATGCATAGTAATGGAGTCATTAAAAATGGAAATATAAAACTCCGGTAACGGACAATTGCGCTTGAAAAAGCAAAAAAAAAAAACGGCGAAGCTGCTCCTCTGAGCTACTTCGCCGTTTTAATTTTTAATTCCTAATTTTTAATTCTACTTACTCACCACCAGTTTTTTGCTGGTCGTTTTCCCATCTGCGCTTCGCAAAATAACCATGTACTCACCAGCAGGCCAATTGGCTGTGTTGATGGTTGTTTGGCTATTTGTAATGGAACTGCGCTTCCATAGCAATGTGCCCTTGCTATCCAGTATGCTTGCACTCACATTGGTTTTGCCGGTTGGCAGACTTAGTATTGTGCTGTTGCTGGCAGGGTTGGGTTGCAGAGTGGCGGCTTTCAATATTGGACTTTCAGTCTTTGTTTTGCCGGGTATCATTTTAAAACCAACATTGGTACTGTCGTGCAGGAATATGGCCTTGCAACCGTCTGCATAAGTGCCTTCTACTCCGTAAATGCCTTTGGTGGCTGCATTGTTCAGCAATATGCTGTAGGATGTGGCAGCAATGTTGGATGCTGTAAGCGTAGATACATTCCATTTGAACCACTGGTAGGCGGTGAACGCCGGGTCTTGTGTTACAGCGGGCAAAATACCGACTGCTAAGTTAACTCCGGCAAAGGTACTGCTGAACAATGTATCGTTTCTGATACTAAGCGTAAAAACCCGAGACCTGCTGGCAGAACCTGTACAAGTGCCTGAAGCCAAAACACTGATGGTATAAACCCCGGGACGACCGTTGCAGGTGAAGCTGACCGTGTTGTTGAAAGCGCCGCCGCTGCTGCCATAGGTAATGGGTATGATAGGATCTACCATGGCGGCAGGAATGGTCCAGGTGTAGGTAATGCCGGAAACCGGCGTAAACACCCGGAGTGAAACCGCACTGTTAGCTGCACGGGCATTGACGGCTTTTACATTGCCTACCCTGATGCACACAGGTGACACCTGCAAAATACTATCCGGCGCCTGCGGTATGAAGGCGGTGGCAAGGCATGCCACAGCAGGTGTGTTGCAGGTAGCCAATGCACTGTTGGCGGTCACGCACACATTGCCTACGGTAGTGCCATTGGCCGTTACATTCAGCGTTGGCGCTACAGTTATTTGCGGACTGGCCGTTGTCCAGCCTGTAGGGTATGTCCAGGTGTAATTGACAGCAGAAGTAGCAGCCGTAGCGTTATAGGTCTGCGCTCCGCCTGTTCCTTGTGTATAGCACTGGGTGCCCCCGTAGGATTGCCCGGTACACCAGGTTTAATGTACACAGCCAGGTTGAGCGGTGCAGGGCAACCGGTCACATTGGCTGTTACGGTTGTGCTAACAGCATTGGCCGCAGCGGCAGCCACAATGGTAGGGCCGTTTTGCGAGCCGGTAATGCTCCACCCGGTGGTGGGGGCAAAGCTCCAGGTAATTGGCAGGTTGCCAATGTTGGCACCGGCGCTGTTGATGTAAAACGACGGGCTGCTGCTGGCGGGGATACAATTAAGTACCGAAGAAACCACCAACAACGGACTGGCAAGCGAACGGTTGATACGAATGGTATCTACCCGGTCGCAACCGCCTATGGTACGAAGGTAAACCTGGCCCTGGCTTTGGTTGAGGTTCAGGGTTACCGACACCGTGCCTGCACTTGGACCGCTGGTAGCAGTAGCCGTACCTGTGCCGAAACTCCAACTCGTGTTGTTGGTGCTCCATTGGTAGGTGTAGGTGCCAGCGGTTGTAGGGGCAGCGGTTAGGGTTATGGAAGAGGTGCTGGTAGGAATACAGGCTGTTGTACCTGCATTGTAATTCGGCCCATTAACTGTTATTGTGGGGCGTGAGGGTTGAGCAGCTAAAGAAATTGACGAAACCGTTGTAGGATTACACTGGCCAAAACGACAATATAATGTTTGACCACCTGTATAACCTGGCAAAATTAGAAAGGTTACAGAGCTACTATCCCCGCTATAATATAGACGCCGCATAGTTAATGGTGGTGTAGGGTCTGTGTAATTACTTGTAGTATTAAACGACCAATAATACCTGTCCTGCCCTATTTGGGCACTGACATTACCGCTCAATATTGGACAAACTGAATAAGTAACACTATCTCCCACTTTAAGGCAGGTAGGACCAACGACTGGCGGATGCAGACTAAACAGTTTATTGATATCAAGATAAACACTATAACCACCACAAATACCTTGATTGTAAGTCACAAATAAGCGGCCTTTCGCAAAGCCCCATTGTTTGGCACCATTTACAGTAAGGTATTCGTTACAGGTGTTCAAGGTGTCCCTGCCACGGTTGATGCTGCTGGCAGAAACGGTGAAGTTGGAAGTGGTCGGAAATGTAGTAGAAACGTTGGTGACCGTTAAATCGCCCAATGACCCTACACCTGATACGGCAACCCCGGCGGGTACTGTAACATTGTAAACGGTTGCAGCCACTAAAGGGTCGGGGCTAATGCAGGTGCTACCTGTGATGACCGGCTGCGCCGTAGCCCGTTGTGCAAAGCCCAATATGCTGATCAACAGCAGGACAGAAAGTGTTTTTAGCATTTTCATTTTTTTAAGAATTTAGTTAAAAGGATGTATAATTAATATTTTTTAAGCTATTGTATGCGGCTGGTGTTTGATGTAAGTCCTAGCCGTAAATGCTGAAAAACCACTTGTTGAGATAAACAGTGTGTGACATGGGAATTAAGCAACAAGCAGCAGGAATAGTGATGAACCTTGACTGCCGGAGAACCCCTGCAGGTGGCTATCACCTGTGTATAGGCTAAGGCGGCCTTATGCCATAATCCAACACATAGAGGTATGGGGCAATTTATGGAAAACGAAATAATGATGCCTTGTCATAGCAGCAGTGGATTAAATTATTATGGTTTTTCGGACAAGGACTTTGGACAGTATTCAAACGCCGCACTGCTACATTTCACGGTTTCTGCGTTAAAAGTAAGCCTATAATTGAGACGCCCAAATTATTTTTTGTCAACAGTTTAGAATTATAGCTTTAATGTTTAAACCTACGTTTTTCATTTTAGGCTCATTCTTACAATGACAAAAAAAAATCTCAAAAATTAAAGAAAACGCTTCAATTTTGAACTCAAAAACAACCCAGTGCTATGAAGTATTTTTTTGTGTTTATCACGCTATTTTTTCTGAATCAACAAGCCAGTAGCCAACTGGAGTTTTGGGGAATGACTTCTTCTGGTGGCATTAACTTTCAAGGGGTACTATTTAAAACTGATAGAACTGGCAAGAAAGAAACGGTAATGCATTATTTTGATACATCCACAGGTGCTTATCCAAAGGGCTCTTTAATTCAAGCAACTAATGGTAAATTGTACGGACTGACCGGCACTGATGGAACAGGAGCAGTCATTGCCAAATTTTTTGAGTTCAATCCTATATCAAAAAACTACAGGATTATTTTAAGATTTGATAGTATACTATCATCAGCAATAGTAGGCAGTCCATTCCAGGCACAAAATGGGAAAATTTATTTTCTTACTACCTATAAATTAATGGAATATAACCCTTTCAAAGATTCGATAAAAGCAGTAGCTACACTGCCTAATAATATTCGTGGAAGTGCCAGTTACTTAATGCAAGCTTTAAATGGTAATATATATTTTGCTACACAAAGTTCGATTACAACAGGACTTACAGGAGCTTTGTTTTCCTTTAACCCCTCCTCATATTCACTAAACAAAATTTTTAATTTTTATGATGATAAAGGTGTTGCCGCATATGGTAGTTTTATAGAATGGTCGCCCAATTTACTTTATGGCACCTTTAGCTCTGGCAATGATTCATTACAATATGGTGGCATATTTACTTATGATATTTTAACTAATGCTTTTACAAAAAAAAGACTTTTCGGTTCTATAGGCGGAAGTGGTGCATATGGCGGACTTACGAAAGTTGGCAACAAATTATATGGTGCAACGAATGCAGGGGGAGGATGGCAGGATAATGGCTTAATATACAAATATACTCCGTCAACTAATTTCTTGGATACTGTCAATACATTTGATTATATTAACAATCAAAATTTTTATGACAGTGGCCACCAAACATATATAACTTGTTTAAGAGGTTGGGGTACAGAATTGTTGGCTGCGAATGGGAAATTGTATGGTCTTACATATATTTCATCTCTTTTTTCTATTGACACTGCTACAGAAGTGGTTACACCACATATATATTTTTATGACTCAAGCGGTCAAAATCCTCGGTACGCCCACCTCATCCAAACCTGCACCAAACCCTACTACCTCAATGCCATACCCGACACGGTGCATGTGCTGCAGGGGCAGCCAGTTAGGTTCAACATCAGCACGCCCAATACCGACACGTTCAGGTGGGTAAAAGACAGCACTAACCTGCTGCCGCTGCAAAAAGACAGCACTTTAAAAATAGACACCGCCAAACTAACCGACATGGGATGGTACACCTGCCGCCTCACCAACGAGTGCGGAGACAGTATCACCCGCAGGTTTTTCCTGAAAGTGGATATTGTAACCCCGCTTGGGCTGGTCTTTAGCGGCAGGGTACGGGGTACTTCTGCTGTGCTGCAATGGCAAATAGGTAACACCGATAACACCAGCTATTATGAACTACAACGCAGCCCCAACGGCGTGGGCAATAGTTTTGTACCTATCGGCAAAATAAATGCGACTAACAACCAAACAAGCTACACCTACAGTGATGAGCAAATATTCGCTTCCCCCCTCTCCTTGGGAGAGGGGTCGGGGGTGAGGTACTGCTACCGCCTACGCGAAATAGCCAAAGACGGCAGTTCCAGTTTTTCAAACATTATTTGCTTACAAACAAATGCAACCTCACAACTCACCATAACCCCCAACCCTGCCAAGGACAAAATACTCATCAGCTTTGGCAGGCAAATGAGCGGCATAGTAAAGTTTGAACTGTTGGGCTCAAACGGGCAAATAGTTATGAATAAAGAAACGAAAAACATTGCTTCGCAAATATTGTCTGTGGCTCATTTGCCGGCAGGCGTTTATACATTGCGTGTAAGCAATGGCGATGAGGTGTGGAGTGAGAAAGTGGTGGTGGAGTAAAGCAGCCAATATGAAAATGGCTCAATGGCTCAATTTGAAAATGAAGAGAGGGTAGGCTTCTTGTTGAAATTTATTTTAATCATGCACAACAGTGGTGTCATCAAAAAGGGAAATACAAAACTCCTGTACCGGACGATTGCGCCTGAAAAAGGAACTGTATAACCACAAATGAGTAAAATGGAAAAAGAGAAAAAGAATAGAAAATAAATGAAAGGAGAGGAGATTTTATTTTTTCTGAAATTAAATGCAGTTAAAATAATGAGTATAAACAGAAGTATAATTTCTGCTGTTGCAGGAATGTAGCTGAAGTTTTTTATCTCAGAAATGTGTGGACGGAATAAAGCCATGTCAAAAGCGTAAGGAAAAAATGAAATGAACCCTTTGACTGAAGGAATGAGTGGTGGCAAACTTACAGCCGAGCCAGCCTGAAGTGTCAGAAAATCTTTTTGCTTTAATGACAAATACAAGGGCATATTGATGGCCGGGAAAATGAAAGGCAGTGTGAAAAATAATACAATCCCCGCCAGGTAGATACTGCTGAAGATGGCAAGGCTTTTTTCCTTGTACCTGCTACTTAAGCCCCAGGCCAACAAGGCTGGAATGAGAGCAAACAAAACATAATTCCGAAGAGAAAAAATGAGCAAAAAGCAAATCATAATGCTTGCAATTTGCCTGCCTTTAAATCCTTGGGACAATCCCTTGTAAAAGGAGTAAATGACGATGCCAGAAGCCGATAAAATCAACCCGTCTTTGTGTATCCCACTGCACCAAAACAAGGTTGACGGCAATAAAAAAAGACCAGCGATAAGATGTTTTTTTTTGCCCGGATAGACCTCGTTCAATACCTTGAACAAAGCAACAAGGCCGATTAAAAACAAAAAATTGAACAGGATAATGTTTGTATAATAGCTATTGTTAGTAAACACATTCATGACAGCCATAATTTTCACAATGACATTGCTTTTCAGATCGTTCCAATAGCTGTTTCCCACACTAAGCACACTGCCGGGGCTGCTGTAGCCATACACAAAAAGATCTTTCAGGAATGCCACAGGATCTTTTAACAGCCATTTAGTCTCTATAAGGCTTAAGCGATAAAACCGCCAGGTGTCGGAACCTGCATAATACTTAGGTAGTTTATAAAAAGCGGCATAAGCAATGCCTGCCAAAACTTTCATTGCCAGAAGGCAGGCAAGTGTCCATTTTCCAATGCCAGAATTTTTAAAAAAAGGGATTTTGATAAGACAAAAGCTAACAATTAAAAGGTAAGATATAAACAGGATTTTTTCCAAAATTGATAATGTACTTTAATCAATTAAATGATTTTTTACGGCAAAAAATACCATTCCGGCAGTATTTTTTGTGCCGAATTTTTCCATTAACCTGTCTTTTATGCTCTCGACCGTTCTTGCGCTGATGCCCATTTTTTTCCCTATTTCTGAACTGGTAAACTCAAGACAAATATTCATTAGCACATCTTTTTCTTTATCCGTTAATTTGAAAGGGCTGGTAAATGAAGGGATCAGTCTGCTGCGGCCTTGTGTTTTTTTTAGCAAAATGCGGTTCACAAAATTGTTGAGATAAATTTTTTTTTGCGCCACCACCATAATTGCGTTTTTAATTTCTTCCGGATCTGTGCTTTTTAGCAAATATCCGTTGGCACCGTTTTCCATCAGGTGAATGACAAAGTTTTCTTCCTCATGCATTGTAAGGACAATGACCGGAATGTTTGGATAAGTGAGGTTGATGATCTTCGTGGTTTCAATACCATCTTTCACCGGCATTCGCAAATCCATTAGAATAACATTGGGTCTGTCTTCTTCACTTCCTGCCTCTAACTTGTCTAATAATTCCTGGCCATTATCAGCTTCCAAAACAAAATGAATATTGCTATAATGCCTTAAAGAAAGAATAACCCCTTTTCTGAAAATCCTGTGGTCATCGGCTATTGCTACTTTAATGTCCGCCATGCTTTAAAGGTAAAAAGGGATATTGATATAGTTCAGTTTTGATGACAAAATTGTTTATCTTTCATCAGAATCTTTTGGCACGTCTATGGTTACTTTGTAAAAAGATTCAGAAATATCCTGCTCAAAGAAAATATTTCCCTGAACGACTTTGAGGCGGCTTTGAATATTTTTTAAACCAAGCCCCACGGGGCTTTTAGACATTTTAATGAAGTCTTCCTGCGTAAGCCCACGACCGTCATGATGCAGTCTTATGATAAAATTTTCTTCCCCATTATTTTGTATAAGATGGATGAAACTTGAGTTGCTGTGTTTCAAAATATTATTGATTAATTCCTGGATGACCCTGAAAACAATCAATTCTTTTTCCGGTTTAAGTCTTACTTTATAATCATTGAATCTACAATTCACATTTAAAGACCCGGAACCATTTATTTTTTGAAAAAAATCGTTGACGGCACTTTCCAATCCAAAGTTTTTAAGTGTAGGAGGCATCAGGCTATGCGAAATATTTCTGACCAGTTGTATGGCTTCGTCCAAAATTTGCTTTGCGTTAAAAATGGATTGCAATTGCGAAGCCTTATCAAGGTTTACAAGATTTTCTGTCAGGTAAAGCCTTGCAGTAGCAAGCAATGGCCCCGCATCGTCATGCAGATCGGCCGCAATTCGTTGCCTTTCTTCTTCCTGTAATGTAATGGAAGCATGTAGCAAAATTTGCTGTTGCTGTGTTTCCATAAACTGCATCTTGAGCTGATAGCGGATGACTCGCCTCTGGTGAAATACAATAAATATAATCAATGTGAGTGCAAGAAATATCATGCCCAATGTGCCAAGCAAAATAGGAGATAGGATTGCTATTGTAAGTATGATCATTTATGAGAAATTCTTAGGTCTAACGTTAAAACCAGTATTAAAAGTATTTTTCACCGGCTTTGAAAACATGGCTATGGACAATAATAGACTTCTTATAATTGTAAAAACATAGTTGAGCCAATAGAATTTTCCACTCTCATCGATACTAAGACTAGGTATATAAAGGAAAAGAAAAAAAACCCCTGCAGAATAAATAAAATATGCTGAAACAATCCAAAAATATGGCTCTTTGTATATAAAAGGGGTGGAGATAGAAACAACCTGTTCATAATAGTAATACAAAGCTAAAAGAAGGATAGAGATGTTTTCGAAATTTGAGCAAAAGTCAAAATAAGCATGTAAACGAATATAGGCGAAACTGACAACCCATCCAAGAGAAAATAAAATAGCTAAAGTATAAATTATTTTTTTAACTAAATTGTTTAAAAGAATTTTGGAGAAAATAAAATAAAGAGTGAGTGTTTCAAAAAATAGAAGAGTATTGTTTAGGATGAAATTTGCTTGTTTTAAAAACAATAGCTGAATGACTGAGTAGGCATCTATTAAAAAAACGAATACTAATAAAAAAAATATTACCTGTATTATTTTATCTTTAAACTTTTTGCAAATAAAAAGATACAATACGACAGGTAATATTTCGGATAAAACAGAGAAAATTAATATAGTATTTGTAAGCGAAATGGATTAAAGTTTAGCCCAAATGTAATTGTGTTTTTCGGACTAAACAACTCCATTTCAAAAATTGCTTACCAACTACCATCCGTACTAGTATCGCAATATGGGGGGCAAGTTCTTACTCCACCAGCAACGATTCCTTTGTTTTTGATCATTTCTCCATTGTCGCTTACAGTTGTGTAGTCAACAATGTTTTTTCCAGTAGCATCTGTACCTACTAAAACAATCTGGCGAAGACCTAATTCATTTTGAGCATGAAACATACGCAGTCCAATTACATTAGGCTGAACTAAAATTGCTTCAATTATATCGCGTCCGATAAAATGAGCCATCGCATCGTCAGGATTTTGATCGTAATTGGCTTTGGCCATTTTTGCACCTTTTTCAAAACCAATGTCTTCTCCTACTTGTGCAGAATAACCTTTTTTCTGTTCGTAAACTTTTCCTTTTACGACGTAAAGCTCTGTGTCCATCATAGTTTTAAATTTTAGGGGGTTTTAGAGATAAATAATTTAGAAGTAAATTTCCCAAAATGATAACTTTCCACAAGAGGGACTTTTCAAAAAAAAGATGGGCTGATTTTATTTTTCATTGATTATGAGTAGATTGCAGAGGAAAAATGAGAAATCTATTTTTTAAAAATAGAGTAGTTTTACTAATGAAAACCGTAAAAATACGCAAAAGAAATTTCGTTTCACGAGTAAGTTTCACAACTAAAACGTCCTAAATCTCTCATTTTAGAACATTTTTTAACTAAATTGTACATTAAAATTAACCCCCCAAAACAACGACAATACATTTGAACTGAAATGGAGAAAAATATACAAGTCGCATTGGCGGATGATCATAAGATATACCGGGATGGTATAAGAATGTCTTTAAAATCAAGGGAAAATATAAGGATCATCTGGGAGGCTGAAGATGGTAAAGATACAATCCATAAATTAAAAATGAAGCTTCCTGATCTGCTCATTATGGACATTAGTATGCCAGAGATAGATGGCTTAAAAGTGCTTCAGATGGTGAGGAAAGAATATGAAGATCTGAAGGTCATTGTGTTGAGTATGTACAACGATAAAGAGACCATTACAAAAGTGATGGAATACGGCGCCAATGCTTATTTGACCAAGACTGTAGATGCTGATGAAATCTATAAAGCGATCGTAACGTGCATCAACAATGACTTCTATTTTAATGACCTTGTTAACTCGGCAGTCCTCTTAAAACTACAACATAAAAAAGGTACAAGAAAGATTTTTTTGACTGGCGTAAAATTTAATGAAAAGGAAATGAAAATATTGAAATTGATCAGCGAAGACAAAACAACAGAGGAAATTTCGGAAGAGATTTTTTTAAGTCCCAGAACAGTCGAATCTATCAGGCAGGCAATGAAAACAAAAGTGGGTGCAAAAACTGCTTCCGGCTTATTGATGTATGGACTAAGAAACAATTTAATTGACCTTTAAAAAACATTCAATTTATTTAGTCCTAAAATAAATATTTACCAATTTGTATTTAAATTATTTAATTCGTAAAATTTCTATTTCAATATCGTATATTTACCATCCTTAAAATTTTAAAATCACTGCAAAATCCTATAAAATCTTTCAACTTTAAAATAGTTTCCTGAAATAATAATCAAATAAATGACAACAGAAAATAGCGGAAAAATCAAAGTTTTAATAACTGATGACCATGCACTTTTTAGAACCGGTGTAAGGTCGTCGCTTTTGCAATATGATGACATTGAGTTTATTGGAGAAGCGGAAAATGGAATGCAACTGTTGAGTTTGATTAAGTTTTTAAAACCTGATGTCATTCTTTTAGACATTCAAATGCCGATTATGGATGGGATTGCATCGCTTCCTGAAGTAAAAAAAGTTTTGCCCGATGCCAAAATAATTATGCTAACCATGAATGATGACGTAAGCATGATCAGCAAACTGATGGAGATTGGTGCAAATAGTTACCTGACAAAAGATAGCGATAGCGAAACTATTTACGAAGCCATTAAAACAGTGCATGACAGGGAATATTTTTTCAACGATTACACAAATAAAGCCTTATTGACTGGCCTCAAAAGCCGCCGTGTGTTGGAAGCTTCGGCGCACGATGATGCAGAACTGACTGAAAAAGAACTTCAGGTTTTGAAACTGATGTGCGATGAAAAAAGCACTAAGGAAATAGCCGATATTGTGGAAATAAGCCCCCGCACTGTAGAAGCCATCAGGGACAGATTGAAAATGAAAACTGGTACCAAAACAACTGCAGGACTTATTCTTTATGCAGTAAAACATGGGATAGTGGAAGGGTAAGTTCTTATTAAGAATACTCAATTTTTTCCTAAAAAAATTCTCAATCCAGCATTGCCATAGCTGGATTTTTTCTTTTTAAAAAATGTCTTTGTTTATCAATTATAACGGAAAGCAGATGAGTGATAGCCAGGTATTTATTTCGCCTGGTAACCGCTCATTTCGCTATGGCGATGGCTGTTTTGAAACCATGAAAATGGTGAATCAAAAACTACTATTGGAGCAATATCATTTCGAAAGATTGTTTGCTTCTATGGAACAACTGAAGTTGACATTTTCTCGGGATACTCACAGTAATACCTTGATTCAGCAAATCAATGAATTAGCTGAAAGCAACTCCCACAGCAACTTTGCAAGAATAAGACTTACCATTTACCGGCAAGGAGAAAACAGCCAGGCAATCAGCAATGAAGCCGGCTATCTCATTCAAACAATGCCAGGCGAAGAAGCAACGAAACACTTTAATGAAAAAGGTTTGCAACTGGGAATTTATAAAGATGCACAAAAAAGCTGCGATCTATTTTCTTCTGTCAAGAGCAATAATTATCTGCCCTATACAATGGCAAAAATATGGGCTAATGAACATAAGCTTGACGACAGCTTTGTTTGCAATTCATTTGGAAGGATAGCTGAAACTGCCATAGCCAATATTTTCATTGTTGAAAATGGAATGCTAAAAACACCACCCCTTAGCGAAGGTTGTATTAATGGTGTGATGCGCCGGCATTTAATAGCTTATTGCAGGCATGAAAATTTACCTTTTAAAGAAAAGCAGATAGACACTGAACAATTGCTAAATGCAACAGAAGTTTTCCTGACAAATGCCATTATTGGCATAAGGTGGGTGGCCAAAATTGAGAAAAGCGAATATACTAATTCAGTATCTGAGAGGCTTTTTGAGAATTGCATAAAACCCTTGTCGGCTATTTAAACTTTCAATATCCTTTTTTGTTAAATGCCTTTATGAAATCATCAGTCAATATATTTTGGTTCAGGAGAGATTTGAGGCTAAATGACAATGCTGGCTTGTATCATGCACTGAAAGCAGGGTTGCCCGTTGTTCCGATTTTTATTTTTGATAAAGCCATTCTTGACAAGTTGGAATACAAGGAAGACAGGCGTGTTGCGTTCATCCATGCGGCCATTGAAGAAATGCAGGATCAGCTAAAAAAAATCGGGAGCACATTGCATGTTTTTTATGGCCTTCCGGCTGATGTTTTTAAGGAAATTGCTGATCAATACGAAGTTGTAAGTGTTTTTGCAAATCATGATTACGAACCCTATGCAAAAGAAAGGGACAATATTATTGAACAATTTTTAAAGCAAAAAGGCATAGGGTTTTATACCTATAAAGACCAGGTCATTTTTGAGAAAACTGAAGTGGTAAAAGACAATAAAGAACCCTATACAGTCTTCACTCCATACAGCCGGAAATGGAAAGAAAAACTGAATAATTTTTACATTTCCTCATACCCCGATGAAAAGTATTTTCATCAGTTTTACAAACAAGCACCAAAGGCTGTTGTAAGCCTTCAAAGCATGGGTTTTACGCAGATGGATGAACCATTTCCCTCAAAAAACCTGGAAGAAGAAATTGTAAAAAAATATAGCACTAACAGAGATTTTCCAGGTTTGGAAAACGGTACTTCTAAATTGGGTGTTCATCTGCGGTTTGGTACGGTCAGCATCAGGCAAATAGCCACTATAGCCAGTCGGCTGAACGAAACTTATTTGAGTGAACTGATCTGGAGAGATTTCTACCAGATGATTCTGTGGCATTTTCCGAAAGTAGGTATGGGTCATGCTTTCAAGGCCGAGTATGAAAAAATAGCCTGGCGAAATGATGAAGTAGAATTTGAAAAATGGTGCAAGGGTGAAACCGGATACCCAATAGTAGATGCGGGCATGAGAGAACTCAATGTTACAGGTTTCATGCACAACAGGGTAAGAATGGTTGTGGCATCATTTCTTACTAAACATCTGCTCATAGACTGGCGGTGGGGCGAAGCATATTTTGCGAATAAACTGCTCGATTTTGACCTGGCAGCTAATAATGGTGGCTGGCAATGGGCAGCAGGAAGTGGTTGCGATGCTGCACCATATTTCCGTATATTCAATCCTTATCTGCAGACCACCCGTTTTGACAAAGATCTCATTTACATTAAAAAATGGGTGCCGGAATTGAATGAGTTTTCATATCCGCAACCAATGGTGCAGCATGAAGTGGCTCGCAAACGGGCTTTGGAGGTGTATGGAAAAGCTTTGATTGTAAAAAAATAAACAATTTAAAGAGACCTTATTTTGAGTTTTTTTTACCAAAATTTCTATAAAAGAAAAGTACAAATGTTTACCAAAAGGTTTTTGAGAGTAGTCGCTAAAATTTCATAAACTTGCTGATTGAACCACTAAGATTCATGTACTAAGTTGCAATAGTAGTTTGTTTTCTTAGTGACATTGAGACTTTATAGTTTAAGCTAAATACTACAAAAAATTTGCCGAAGGCAAAAACAAAAACTTACAACATGGATGCTGCTATCAATGAAAAAGTAAACGAATGGCTGAATGGCAACTACGATGATGCTACAAAAGCTGAAATAAAAAGGATGCAAGCGGCTGTTGGCGATGAATTGGCGGAGTCATTTTACCGCAACCTTGAGTTTGGAACGGGTGGCTTGCGGGGCATCATGGGTGTGGGAACCAACCGCATGAATAAATACACGGTGGGCATGGCCACACAGGGCTTTGCCAACTATCTCAACAAGGTGTATGGGGGTGCAGAAGTGAAGGTGGCAATAGCCCACGACTGCCGCAACAACAGCCGTTTTTTTGCCGAAACAGTAGCCAATGTATTTGCTGCAAACGGCATCAAAGTGTTTCTGTTTGAAGCCTTGAGACCTACGCCTGAACTGTCTTTTACCATCCGCCACTTAGGCTGCCAGGCCGGTGTCATTTGCACGGCCAGCCACAACCCAAAGGAGTACAACGGCTACAAAGCATACTGGAACGATGGCGGCCAGTTGGTGCCACCTCACGACAAGAATGTGATAACAGAAGTGGACGCCATTGGCGGTGTGGACGATGTGAAATGGAGTGGCGGCGAGGCCAACATTACCATCATTGGCAAAGAGTTGGATGAGGCGTTTATAGAAATGGTGAAGGGGTTAAGTGTCTATCCCGAAGCCATTGAAAGGCAAAAGGATTTGAAGATTGTTTACACGCCCATCCACGGCAGCGGCATTACACTGATGCCGCAGGTGTTGAAGCGTTTTGGTTTCACAAACGTGACAATAGTGGAGGAGCAAGCAGTGCCGGATGGCAACTTCCCAACGGTCATTTATCCCAACCCGGAAGAGGCCGAGGCCATGAGCATCGGGCTGAAAAAGGCCAAAGAAATGGATGCCGAAATATTGCTGGGAACCGACCCGGACAGCGACAGGGTGGGCATTGCCATTAAAAATACCAAAGGCGAATGGGTGCTGATGAATGGCAACCAAACTGCTGTTCTGGCTTTTAACTACATGATAGAAGCACGGAAAGCAAAAGGGCTTTCCAAGGCAAACGATATGGTGGTAAAGACCATTGTAACCACCAACCTGATAGATGATTTAGCCGCTGCAAATGGCATTACCTGCTACAATGTGTTGACAGGCTTTAAATGGATTGCAGAACTGATGACGGAAAAAGAAGGTAAGGAAAACTACATCATAGGCGGCGAAGAAAGTTATGGTCTGATGATTGGCGATAAAATCCGCGACAAAGATGCCATCTCTGCCGTGGCGTTGTTGTGCGAAATGGCAGCCTACGAAAAAGACAAAGGCCGCAGCCTTTTCGAGAAACTGATAGACCTCTATGTTCAGCATGGATTGTACAAAGAGAGCCTGATTTCTATTACCAAAAAAGGCATGAGAGGTGCGGAAGAAATTGCCGAAATGATGCAGGGATACAGGGACAATCCGCCGACTGTGATAGACGGGGTGGCGGTAGTTGAATTGCTGGATTACCAAATGCAAGTGGGTAAAACCCTGAAAGACGGTAGCAGTTGGGAAATAAAACTACCTCAAAGTAATGTGCTGCAGTTTGTGCTGGAAGATGGCTCTAAAATATCTGCCCGGCCAAGCGGTACAGAACCTAAGATAAAATTTTATTTCAGCGTGAAAACAAAGCTTGAAAGTGCGGATAAATTTTATGAAACCATGGAGGGGCTAGATGAAAAAATTGCGGCGATAGAGAAGGATATGAAGTTGAGGTAGGTTAACTTGTTAATTGGTTTATTTGTTAATTGGTTTAATGGGTGCAACAAAGGGTAGAGGTGAATATTGGTATGCTTTGTTGCATTCTTTTTGTTGCGGGGTTTGTTGTAAAGGTTTGTAATTTTGAAAGTGAAGGAATTAAAATGAACATTATGAATGAGAGCTTAAATATTGCAGCCATCAAAGCCCTTTATCCCAATGAATGGGTTTTAATTGGCAATCCGGAAATGGATAACACGGAGTTGAATGTGCTTGCCGGTATCCCGGTTTTGCACAGCAAAGACAAAAAAGAGGTTTGCTATTTGGGCAAAAGTAAAACGGCTGATTTCAATACAATTACCATTATTTACACAGGCAATTTTAAGGCTGTAAGAGCCATGACCGGAATTTTTTAAAGTTTATAAGTAAGATAATGTCTTGTCTCGTTTTTAATTTTAAACCTTTGTAAATTCGAAAATAAATTACTCAAGCATGAGCAATATTGAACAATTTGTTACAGATAAAAAAGGTAAACCGGTGGCCGTGCAAATTCCTATTAGCCAATACAAAAAGCTGATGGATTTAGCGGAGGAGATGGAAGAAATAAAGGCTTATGACAAAGCAATGAAACGTAAAGGTGACTTCATTCCATTTGACCAGGCTGTTAAGGATTTGAAAGCCCAACGTGTAAAATAATGTATGCGATATTAATAGACCGGGCTGCGAAAAAGGAATTAGGTAAAATACCTCCTCCACACTTCAACCGTGTTGTAAAATCAATCAACCAATTATCTGCTAATCCCCGCCCCGCTGGGTATAAAAAATTAACAAGCAGGACTGGTTATAGAATTCGTATTGGCGACTACCGGGTGATTTATAATATCGAAGATAAATTCCTCAAAATATTTGTCATTGACATCGGCCACCGGAAAAACATTTATGAGTAACTGGCTGTTGATTATCTTTTCTAAAAAAATCCTTTTCCACAATATCCCTCATTCCACCCTTTTCCAACTTTGCTCTTCCATCCATTTTGTAAATTTGTGACAACATGGAAATGATGAAAGAACCCCGGCAATTGACAGACACCTACCAGCATAAGGGGATGCGGAAAAAACTGGTAGAATTGTTACGGACAAAAGGCATCACCGATGAAAACGTGCTGACAGCCATCAACAATATTCCCCGCCACTTTTTCCTTGATTCTGCTTTTGATAAAATAGCCTACGAAGACCGTGCATTTCCCATTGGCGAAGGGCAGACCATTTCGCAGCCATATACTGTTGCATACCAAAGCCAGTTGCTGGAAATAAAACCTTATGACAAGGTGCTGGAAATAGGCACGGGCAGTGTTTACCAGGCCAGTGTGCTTGCCGAAATGGGTGCAAAGGTCTTTACCATCGAACGACAAAAAAAACTTTACGATATCAATAAAAGTTTCATTTTCAAAAGCAAGTACCCCAACATCAAATTCTTTTATGGCGATGGGTTTCAGGGCTTGCCTACTTATGCAACTTTTGATAAAATCATCATCACTGCTGCGGCTCCGTTCATTCCTCCGAAACTGGTGGAGCAGTTAAAAACCGGCGGCCTTATGGTGCTGCCTGTGGACAGCGGCGAACACCAGCAAATGCTCCGTCTGACCAAACTAGCCAATGGCAGTTTCACAGAAGAACAGTTCGACAATTTTTCGTTTGTGCCTATGCTGGAAGGCAGGAGTGGCGGGTGATTGTGCGGTTGTTAAAAACGAAAGACTGTTGTTACAGCCGCTTATTTTTGCTTTTCTATTGTCTATATGAAATTTCAGTTTAAAGAAAAGAATGGCCCCGGATGCCTGATGATGTTGAAAGAAGAATCTTCTTTTGAACAAAATTATTACAGGCAGAAGGGGGGGTTAAATTTCTACACGATTACATGGAACATTGGCGGAAAGCAAAAGGTAAACATTGACGAAATAGACTACGACATAGCACCAAATGCAGTTTTGCCAATCATGATGAATCAGGCGTTTAGGTTTGAAAAGCCTGAAGACATCATTGCCTGGCAGTTTAACAGCGAATTTTATTGTATAGCCAACCACGATGCGGAAGTGGGCTGCGTAGGTTTTTTATTTTATGGCCCTTCGCCTACCATGTTTGTGGGTCTTGGCCATGAAGAGTTGAGCAAAATGGAACGAATCAAATCTTTGTTTGAAGAAGAGTTTATTTCTGATGAAGATATTAAAGCGGAAATGTTGAGAATGTTGCTGGTTCAGTTGATTATTAAACTGACAAGGCTTGCAAAAAAGCAGTATTTCCATTTGGATGGTGACAACGAAAAATTCAACCTGATGCGGCAATATAACCTGCAGGTTGAAATTCATTATCATAAAGAAAGACAGGTTCAGTTTTATGCAGGATTGCTCAACAAATCGCCAAAGACCATTTCTAATATTTTCTCTCTTTATAGTAAAAAAACACCTTTGCAAGTTATTCACGACCGCATTATTGCAGAGGCAAAGAGGCTGTTTTACAGGGCAAACGCATCTAAATTAGGTTATAGTGATTGTTGAATAAGTGTGGAGAGATTAGTGGTGAGGGTTTTTATATCCACACATGGCTTTGCTGTG
>JAYTGA010000318.1:0-18819 GCA_043733905.1 Segetibacter sp. | reverse complement strand
TCTATAATAGCACCTGTTCCACCCTTCACTGTCAGTATGCCTGCCACTTTCAAAATAATGTCTTTAGGCGAAGTCCAGCCACTCATTTTCCCTGTCAGTTTCACGCCAATCAATTTGGGCCATTTCAGTTCCCAGGCCAGGCCGGCCATCACGTCGCTGGCATCTGCACCACCTACGCCAATGGCTACCATGCCCAGTCCGCCTGCATTGGGCGTGTGGCTGTCGGTGCCTATCATCATGCCACCGGGAAACGCATAGTTTTCCAGCACCACCTGGTGAATGATTCCACCGCCAGGTTTCCAAAAGCCAAGGCCATATTTATTGCAAACTGAAGCCAGAAAATCATAGACTTCTTTGTTGGTGTTCAATGCTGTGCTAAGATCTTCAGAAGCGCCAGTCTTTGCCTGAATCAGGTGATCGCAATGAACAGTGCTTGGCACCGCCACCTGTGGTCTGCCAGCCTGCATAAATTGTAGTAAGGCCATTTGTGCAGTGGCATCCTGCATTGCTACACGATCCGGGGCAAAGTCAACATAATCCTGTCCGCGTTCAAAATTTTTCTGCTCCATGTCTGTGTGCAGATGGGCGTATAAAATCTTCTCTGCCAGGGTCAGGGGGCGACCCGTCAGGTTTCGGGCTGCTTCTACCTTTGCGGGTAGTTCCTGGTAAACTTTCCGGATCATTTCTATGTCGAATGCCATAATTATTGAAAACTTTAAAAGGTTTAAAAAATTGTTGTGCAAAATTACACCAAAATGAAACTTATGCGAAATCGGATTTTTAAAGTTTAGGATTGAGAGTTTAGGGTTTCTGGTTTTATGTTTTGCTACTTTACACCTTACCCATTACACTTTACACTTGATAGCTTATAATTCCCATCAATCCTTAGCTTTACACCCTTTCATCATGATTACAATCCTGGCAATAGAATCTTCATGCGATGATACATCGGCTGCCATTTGCCGCAATGGTTCCATTTTATCAAACATTATTGCTTCGCAAAAAATACATGAACAGTATGGCGGAGTAGTGCCCGAACTGGCGAGCCGGGCTCACATACAAAACATTGTACCCGTTGTGGATGCTGCACTCAAAACAGCAGGGGTGGAGTTGAAAGAAGTCAATGCAGTCGCCTTTACACAAGCACCGGGGCTCATAGGCAGTTTGCTTGTAGGTGCACAGTTTGCCAAATCGCTGGCAATGTCCCTTGACGTGCCCCTTATCAGCATTCATCACATGCAGGCGCATGTACTGGCAAATCTGATAGACGAACCGAGACCTTCGTTTCCTTTTCTTTGTCTGACAGTCAGTGGGGGACACACGCAAATTGTAGTTTGCAAAAGTCCTTACGAAATGAATGTCATTGGCAAAACAATAGACGATGCGGCCGGTGAAGCGTTTGATAAATCTGCTAAATTATTAGGCTTGCCTTATCCGGGTGGGCCACTCGTTAATAAATATGCAAAAGAAGGCAATCCCAAAAGATTCGCTTTTCCTGAACCTCAGATACCGGGATTAAATTTTAGTTTCAGCGGTTTAAAAACTTCCATTTTATATTTTTTGCAAAATGAAAAGAAAAAAAATCTGCTTTTCATAGAAGAAAACCTGGGCGACATCTGCGCCTCGATACAGCAACGGATCGTTTCCATTTTACTGAATAAACTGGCTAAAGCGGCAAAAGAAACAAACATTACTAATGTTTGTATTGCAGGAGGAGTAAGTGCCAACAGCGGTCTGCGCAGTGGTCTTATATCGTTGGGTAAAGAACTTGGGTGGAATACTTTTATTCCCAAGTTTGAATATTGCACGGACAATGCAGGCATGATCGCCATTGCAGCTTACTACAAATACTTAAAGCAGGATTTTGCAGATCTGTCGGTAAATCCTTCTGCAAAGGCAGAATGGTAGGATGGCTTGACCGCATTTCATCACTCATAGCCCATGTTTCTTCTCTCATCATCATTTGAATCCTCGAACTGAAGACCTTTCATGTTGTACTTAAGGCTTTTTACGCCAAACTGAAGGATGTTCATTTCGTGATGAATGGAGAAAATAGGGGGTTGGCGTTTTAATGTTGCAGAGACAAAATAATAAGGAATAGCATAAAGCCTAACAATTATTTAAGCAACACATAATTACCAATAAAAACCACGCAAATAACGCCCAGCAAATAGAATAGGTAAATGAAAATAACTGCCCAGATGTTGCTGAATTTTATTCTTTCTATATCCAGTTTGATACCGAAGAAAATAATGCAGGAGTAAAAGAAAGACATCCAAAAGCGGAAGAGCAATTTTCTGCTGAAAGGTATGCCCCAGCGGTTTTCCATCTTCCAGCGGTTGTTTAGGTTTTCGATGGGATAGATACGACTGATGAAATATGGGAAACGGGAAAAAATAATCAGGAAGAAAACAACGAAAAACTTCCAGGTCCATTGGAAAATGTACTCTTTGTTGTAGCCATAGTTCCACCAATGTTTTGAGAAGTAGTCTTGTACATTCCAAAATTTTTGTAGCCGGTAGTCGCGGTATTCTATGTCCAGTTTGCGGTAGCCATCTGTAAAACCGTTTTGTTTTTGAACATTGAGCAAATGCTCATACAGCGATAAATTGTACGATGTGGAAAATGAAGTATCTAACTCCAAAATAAAATTGATGTAGTTCAATTTTATTTTGGACACCTCTGTATTGAAAACTACCAGTTTGCATTCTTTATTGTCGGCTATGTGAATGTTTGACAGGTCAATACCTTCATCTTCTATTTTGCAAAGGGCAAAAGATAATTGCCTTAGGTTGGGAGAAGAAGCGATATTCATTTGACCCTTGATGTGGGTATTGAAAAATACAAGCTCTTCGCCGTCTAGTTGTAAATAGGCAGAAGTGGTAAAACGACAACTATCGAACTGTATTCTTTTGGCATTGAAATGACTAAATTGGGTGAGCGAGAAAGTATTGTTGACAAAATCGGCTGATTCACAATTAAAATCCCAGTAAAATGCTGAGCTTGGATAGCGAATGTTACTTTCCCTGTACACCTTGCCTTTCATGTTGGAGAACATTAGGTTGCCGATTTCGGAATACGCTATTTCGGCTTTTTCGGTTTTCAGATTACTGATACTTAAGTAACCGGGAACTTTTACATGCTCCATTAAAAAATTGGGGCAAATAGAATCATCTACACTGTAGTTATCGGTGAATACCTGATTGGCGATGTGGCAGCCGTTGCCAGTTTTGCCTTTGGCGGATTGTGCCCAACTTACAGGGGCATGGCATAGTAAGAGGATTAGGACGAAAGTTAGTATGGCTAGTTTTGTTGGGATAGGATGGGTTTTACAGTTCCATTATTTTTGGTCGAAAATACACAATGAACTTTGCTACCCAATCTGCCAATAACTTGTGTTGACTCTCCCAGTCTGCTTTGTCTAAAGGATCTTTGTCAAAAATTGTATAATTAACAAAGCTTCTTTTTTTATCTCCAAGTCTCCATTCAATTTTTTGATCTAGTTCAATTTTTGAATCTGATTCAAACCTTTTTTGGAAGTTTAAAAAGTTTTCCTGCGCAAAATCACCATCGAATATCAATTGAACACAAATCCAATGTTTTGTAGTGTGATTCAAGACTGCAATTCTAAAATTAGCATTTCCTATAGATATGAAATGCCATTGCAAAGCATGGGGGGATTGAGGTTGAAATGAGTAATTATTCTGAGCAACATATTTATTAAACGCAGTCCAGTAAGCAAAGTGATGTGTCTTTGCTGGGGTCAATTTCTTTTCAATAACCTTTCCTAAAATGGGGGTAAATTTAGAAAAGTGTTCCTCATTTATCTGTGAAACCAAGCTTGCTGATTCATTCCCAAGAGGCGTAGCGACTGTTTTAGGGGTTGGACTCACAACAACAGGTAGAGTTGGTGCTGGAAAATTAGGCGATTGAGATGGGGGATTCTGTGGTGGTGCAGGCGGATTTTGTGGCTTTGCAGGTGGATTCTGCAACCCTTTATAATGCTCATTAATTTCCCTTATTAAGTCAAATAGCTTTGGAAAGTGTTTGAAGTCTTCTTTGGTAAATGATTTTGAGTTTTCACTCATTATATTTTTAGCGTCATTTAAAATTTCATCTGAATATTCCTTTATTGATTTATTTACAGTTTTCCCAATAGTATTTTGTACTGCTTTTTGATAGGCTTCTTCGAATTTGGGATAGTCGTACATCATTTCTATCGAGCAATCACAAGTTCTTTTGTCAATTTCGGGAAGTGCTGTGACAAAATAATTATTGTTAGGTGTACTATTTTCAATGATTTTAAAAAATGATTTTCCGTCAATTTTTGAATAGTTCTTTGGATTTTTAAAATCACTTAAAATTTTTTGTTCCCTATCAAAAAGTCCAATATACAGTTTTGATGTTTCAAATTCACTTTCATACAAACCTCTTAAGAAAGGCTGAATGTTGGATTCAGTATTTAGCTTAAACATTTCAAAATTTAAATCACTATACTGATCTTTAAAAATTTCGTAGGCATTATTTATATGTTCTTTGTCATGTTTGCCCTCTACCAATAAAATGATATTTTTCTTTGCTGATAGAAAAGTACTTTGTTGATGTTTATTCCAAAATTCGCCGGTTATATCTTCAATAATCTGTTGCCGACTTTTGTTTTCAATTTTTCCCTTGTTCATCATATATACATTCTCATCGGCCACTGCCTGTGTAAGTGTAGGAGAATGTGTTGTTATGATAATCTGGCGATTTTCTTTATAATCTTTAAAGCATTTTATGATCTGCTCTTTGTTGTTAAGATGGACGTGAGCATCCGGCTCGTCCAATACGAAAACACTATCTTCTTGTGCTGCATATTCTAAGGCTGCTTTTATGAGCAACATCTTTTTTTCCCCCTCACTCAAGTCTGTAATTGTAAGGTTACCATTGAATTTTATAATTACATCTTTAATGATTTTCTTATCGTCGGGAGTGAAGGACAAATAAAGATACTTGTAAACATCATCTATAATATATCCTTTCTCGGTAACTAATTCTTTCAATTCTTCAAGTGTATATTCTTCTTTCGAATCTATATCTTGAACGAATTTCAATGCAAGGTTATCATTGTAATTGTCATAATTTCCTCGATTAAATTCTATTCTAATTTTATCTATGGTTTCAATTTGCAGAACTTCTTTTAAAAATTTCTTGTTTCCATCATCATTTGATAATAAAAGACTTAACAAAGATAAATGCCAGTAATCTTTATTAAGGAAAATCATTTTAGGCAGGTTAGAATAATCAGTTTTTTGTATTTGAGCCCGATTAATTCTACTTATAAATTCTTGATAAACTGGTTGGTAGCAGTCCTCATAGAGTCGTTTTTCTTCCCCACTATAAATAGCAACGAGTTTTTGAGGTAAAACATCGGCTACATTTATAAAAAGCTTTCCATCGACATAATCATTTCTCCGCCTTCCCGTCTTTTCTATTTTTACCGTTCTTCCATTAGAGGTAACATATTCAATGACGTAATCAAAATCTATCCTGTAGTTGGGCGCATAAAGACTGCGAAAAATATGGCTAATGGCCTCTAGCATATTACTCTTCCCACTTCCATTGTTCCCAATCAAGGCAATGATATCAGAATCATGTTCTAATTCCGCATCCAGATTTTTATAGTTGGTTATTTTCAGTTTTTTGATCTTCATGGCAGTTAGTTGAAAATTAATTGTTCAAATTCTTTGGAAGCCTCATTTTTTAGTACCTCAATGAACTGTTTATTGAAAATTATACTCCTTTCTTTTTGTTTCACTAATTCCATAATTACTTTCTGCTTTTCTACATTAGGAAGGGGGAGTTTTATTTCTTTTAACTCACTTTCTGTAATAGCAGGATATAAGCCTCCAGTCATTCTATTTTTTAGTTGTTCAACTCCGTAAATACATTTAAGAAATTGAAGAAAATAGGGCAAGTAGTAATTACTGTTAGGTTCAAATATGGTAAACCCTGATGAACATATGTCATTATCAAACTCCTTTGTTACTATGGCAAATTTTTTAAGATAAGGCCGTGTGGTACCAATAATTAAGTCTCCTTCTTTTATTATTTGAGTAGCTCTGCTTGGGGCTTTGTTTATGGGCAATTCCTTTGCTTCAAGAATACCTTTAATAGGGTCAATTGCTCCTATTTCTATGTACTTAAAAGTATCTTGTTTAGCTATTTTTTTATTCCAACTTCTCTTAGCAATAGTAAAAGAATTGCCCACCTTTGATAATGGATAACCAGATTTACTAATACAATTACTAATCCGAATATCGGTAGAAAAATAGTCCCAACGGTCAAGGTCTTGATAAGAAGTTATCAATAACCCTTTTGACTTTGTTTTCAGCTCAAAGGGTTTTAAACCTAACTGATCTAAAAAATAAGATTCAATATTAGCTTCTAAATTTAATATCCCTTCTTCTAACTTTTTTGCCTCCTCCATCTTCTTATTATAAGCTTTCACAAGACTATCCTGCTCTTCCAAAGATGGCAAGGGTATTTGATACTCTAAAACTTGATAAGGTCTTATTGCTGCATAATTTGTACTTCCTGTAGATTTTACCTGCTTAGAAAATTGTGGTTGCTTAACAACCAAACCAAGGAAGGCCGGTAGTAACTTGCTTTTATCTATTTCAAACAGAAAATAATGACCGCTTACAATTGCATTTTCTAATTCCAGTGGCACTATGCCATAACCGCCAACTTTGGCATCAATTTCAGCTACCAGAAAGTCATCCGTTTTGCATAGCTGCTGTTTTTTTGTTTTTATCTCTTTGCCCAACACTTCATCTCTAAGCACAACCCCTTTACCTTGTATTTGTACCCTACAACGTTTATACGTTTGTGTATCATCAATAGAAATGAAGCCTTTTCGTCGAGACAGTACTTCACCCAGGTTTACAAGAGGATATTTGGAGTCAATACTATTTTTATTACTCAGGGTATAGTAATCCCAAAACACTGTTTTATCCAGTGCAGTGAGCTTTAAAAACTGGTAGTTAGTTGCTTGCATCTATTTCCCGTAAAATATTTCAGGTTCAGAAACCATTGAAAGACCATCGCTAGTCTTGGGCATTCTATATATAACTTCATCTTGCATTTCGTAATTCACAGCTTAAACTTATTATCCCATAGCTTATTGGCTTCTTTGTAGGTTTTAAACTCTGCAGCTAAAGGTTCCAATTCATTTTCGATGGCGGCGCCAGTGCTGCTAATACCCGCTTTTTCCACCTCGGCTATGGGTATCTGGTAGTTGAACTTCTTTTTTACCTGGGCTTTGACTTCTTCGGCTATTTTATCTTCCAATACTCTTAGCTGGTCTTTCAGTTTTTTTTTCTCCGCTGCGCTGATGGCTTCTTTGCCTTTTAGTTCCAACTTTTCGTGTATGGGTTTTATTTGCGCTTCGTATTTCTTATTGGTTTCCTTTTGCGCTTTCGCCACAATACTTTTATACTGAGCGGCTTCTTCTTCAGTAAACTTTTTAAAGAACAACAAACTGGGTTTCACCGTGGCACCGCTGGCTATAAATACCTCTTGTGGTATGGAAGTAATCAGCAAAATTTTTGCTTTGCTTTCTACATACTCTCTTATTTTTTGCAGGTTGGTATTGTTTAGCACACCTTCGGGCAATACAATGCCCATTCTGCCGCCGGGTTTCAGCAGGTTCAGGCATCTTTCCATAAACAACACCTCGGTCAGTGTGCTCATGCTGCCGGTATCGTACAAGTCTAATAGCGATTTGCCAATGTTATCATTTACCTGTTTTAGGGCATTAGTATAAGCCGGGTTCCCCGGCGTATCGTAGCGATCTTTGTATCTTTCAATACGAGCTGTGTCGGTGTATTTATCAGCCTCCGTAATTTTTAAAGACTTATCTACCCTACTGCCAAAGGGTGGGTTAGTCAAAATAATATCGAACCGGTTTTCAAATATCCCATTTACATTCAGCAAGCCATCGTTGTGGTGTACACCGCCGTGCCCATCGCCGTGCATAATCATGTTCATTTTTGCTGTGCGACTCATACGGGGGTTGGCGTCTGTGCCGAATATGCAATCATAACTCAGCGCTCTTATGCGGCTTCGCTCATTGTTTATTTCTAATTCTTTATTCCGCAGGTTAAATAAGCCGTTTACTTTTTCATCTATTGCTTCTTTGGCTTTGTCAGATAGCTTTTCGTAGTCTTTGTTGTAGAATTGTTCTTTTATTTTTTCCTTAGCCAAGTGAATGTCATTTTCAATTTTAGCCCTCACATATTCAAATGCCTTTATGAGGAAACCGCCCGAACCACAACAAGGGTCGCAAATAACCTCCCCTTCTTGCGGGTCTAGTATTTCCACCATAAAATCGACAATGGTGCGGGGCGTAAAAAACTGCCCTAATTCACCTCTGAAAGTTTTGCCCAAAAACTGCTCAAAGGCAATGCCTTTTACATCATCGCTGGTTGTTGAGAGATTATAAATCTGGAGTTCCTCTACAATGGCTTCAAAACTGTTTTCCTTTATTCTAAGTGTTTCATTTAACTCAAATAAATCGTCATCTTTCAATTCTTTTTTTACTTTTTCAAACAATTCTCTATAGTAAGGTAGATTTTTATTTATATCAAGATCGTCAAACTTTTTTTTATCGGTTTTATAAATTTCTTTTGAAAAAATATTACCCTCATCGTTTGCTCTTTCGTACAAGGTTTTAATAAATAATATTTTGCTTATTTCATCGAAAGCAGCTTCTGGCGAAAGTTTGTCGTTATTTCTAATTGTATTATGACACTTGGAAAGAGTTTTACTGAACTCTTCTCTGGCAAAATCATTTGTTTGACCTAATAATTTTTTAAGGATTGAATCACTTTTTGTCTGTTCAAATGTTGGTATATTTATAAGTTCATTAGGTTCTCCACCTTTTCCTATTTTAAATACCCTAGTAAAAATTTTTGTTTGAATAGAATTTGTAGCAACAAAAAAATCTGCTTTTATGGCCTTTACGGCTTCTAATCCTTTAAAATAATCTTCTGCTCTAATGATAATTGAATCTGATTTGCATTCAATATATATGAGTGGGTTTTTGTTTTGCTTTTTGCTTAGGCTTGTTTTCCACACAGCTAAGTCGTACATCCCTTTCTTTAACGTTTTGTTAATTTTAAAGGAATAGTCTTGTTCCATTTGTTCCAATGAATAACCATAGAAATTTACTAACCTGCAAATATATTTTTGGCGAACTTCCTCTTCCGGTTTCAGCATTAACCAAACATCTTTCCCTTTGAGAGGAGCTTTGATTTTATTGCCTTTTATTTCGAGTTCCATTGATTTTTTTATGACGGTTCAAATATAATAACTGTTCGTGGGCTTTAGCAAGCAAAATTTAATTGCTTTTACTTTGAAAGTTATTCAGTGCCTCACAACCAATAAGATCCAAATCATTTAACGCTCTATTCCAGCGCACACTTTTCGGCAGTCCAAAGTACATCACATAGGATAATGCCGGTTGGTCAACCTGGAAAGAAAAGTGCAACATTGCCACAATTGTTTCAAACCCAAGAAAACAAAAAGGTACAACGATGGTACTCCCTGAAACTAACCATCTGTTCCGTACAAAAACAATTATTTTTTGTAAAAGGAATCGCTTCTTACAACCCATCAAATCCAATAAATCGGATGCTATTCTTTATTTTACCAAAATAAGTGCATGGACTTTCACCCATCTTATACCTCACTTATACTTTAGTTATACCAGACTTATACCGTATCTCCTTCATAGTTATGATATACTAACTCTACATGTTGCATATCCAAAGAACCAACTCTGATAGAGTCTTTAGTGAGGTTTACTAAGGTGTAAATCTTGAATTGAGAAGCAGATAAAATCCATTATTGCCCAACCTGGTGAAAGAAACACAAGTATCCGTCAAAGAAAAAAGACCCAATGACGGCCTTGGGGCCGATGGTGTAGAACAGGTACACAACATCAGTTTCAAAGGAGTCAATTACACTGAATTGATTCCTATCATGATAAAGGCAATACAGGAGCTTTCAGGTAAAAACGAAGAATTGAAAATTAAAAATGACACTAAGGATGAAAGGATTGAAAACCTGCAACAACAGATTAATGAACTGAAAGAATTGATGAAAGGAAATGCAGTGATGGAAAAGCAGTCAGTCACACTTTCTTCATCTCTGCTTCAGCAAAACGTTCCTAATCCGCCATTAGGAAACTCCACGAGCATCAGCTACAATGTGCCACAGGGAACATCAAAAGCACAAATGCTGGTGACTGACATGAGTGGTAAAACAGTTCGCCAGGTAATGTTGGGAACTGGCAAAGGCATTTTGAAAGTCAATACACAAAATTTTACTCCCGGCATTTATAACTATACACTGATTGCTGATGGTAAAATGCTGGAGACAAAAAAAATCCTTGTTGATAAATGAATACCGAAATGGTAAAATGTAAGGAGAATGAAAGAGAAATAAAATGAAGTAAAGCGGCTTTTGACTTATGCTCCTAATTCGCACTTTCTGAAAAAAAAGGAAGAGAGGTTGTCCAAAAAGGATTAGCCTCTCTTTATTTATTGTATCTCTTGTGGAAAGTGAAAATCGTTAAGCGATTCTCAAAGCATACTTTGAACTTTTAGGGAAACTTCTCGGAATTTTGTTTAACAAACTGGCAAACGCAGCCAAAGAAACAAACATGACCAATGTTTGTATTGCAGGCGGAATAAGTGCCAACAGCGGTCTGCGAAGCGGTCTTGTGGCATTTGGTAAGGAGCTTGGGTGGAATACTTTTATTCCCAAATTTGATTATTGCACAGACAATGCAGGCCTGATTGTCATTGCAGCTTACCACAAATATTTTAAAAATATTTTACAGAAATAACGGTATGTTCTTTTGCAAGCCAAATGAATCTAACAAGGTAAAAAATCAGACAAAAAATTAACATCAGAATCTGAAGAAATTTTCAGCAATTTTGCAGCAACTATTGGATAAATGCATGGAAATTTCAGGTTAACATCAATTGGTTGATAACAACAATCAAACCTATGCGGATGTTGATGGTTTAAAATAGTAACGAAAATGAAATCGAAAATACATTTACCGATATTGATTGAGCAGGATGAGGACAAGATGTACATCGTGTCTTGTCCGCAATTTAAGGGATGTCATAGTTATGGGAAGACGATTGAGGAGGCAATGAGTAACATTCAGGAGGTAATTGAGATGTGCCTTGAAGAAGAAAAACTCGAAAATGTCAACAGCTTTGTTGGATTTAGAGAAATGGAATTTGAAATAGCCGGATAAAATTATGAGCAATAAGCAAATCGTTTTATCTGGTAAGGAGTTCGTGAGGTTATTGGAGAAATTGGGTTTTGTAATTGTTAGAATCAACGGCTCGCACCACAGAATGAAACATAACGATGGCAGAGTGACTACGATTCCCGTTCATAAAAATGAAGATTTGCCCAAAGGGCTTATGAGAAAAATTATCAGAGAAGATTTGAAGTTGGAGTTGGATGAATTTGAAAACTTGATAGACAAACTAACATAAAACCACGCTATATGAAACTGAATCCTTACATCCTTTTCAATGGGAATGCGGAAGAGGCGTTGAACTTTTATAAAGAAGTACTTGGTGGCGAGATAAGCCAATTGGGTAGGTATGGGGAAAGCCCGATGCCTTGTGATGATGCTGAAAAACACCTAATTATGCACGCCCGGCTGGAGTTTGAAGGCAACCTGGTGATGATTTCGGATAGTTCGCAGGGGCGGACGGTTGGGGAGGGGGACAATGTGCAGTTGAGTGTGGATGTGGAAAGCATGGAGCGGATAAATGATGTGTTTGCCAAAATGAGCGATGGCGGCGTGGTGATGATGGAACTGCAGGACATGTTTTGGGGTGCAAGATTTGGGATATTGAAAGACAAGTTTGGTATCCGATGGATGTTTAATCATGAACTGAAAAAGTAAGCTGGTGAAAGTTCTTTGTACATGGCTCGGGCTATTGTGTGTTGTTTGTTCCTTTGCACAACAGAATGACAAGCCTTTTTTGCTGGCGACCGTGACTGCCTTTCACCAGGCGATGGTGAGGGGGGATACGGTACTGCTGAAACAACATGCTGATAATGCTTTGAGCTATGGACACAGCAATGGTTGGGTGCAAAGCAAAAAGGATTTGGTAAATGACTTGACGAACGGCACCATCAGTTACCAACGGTTTGATGAGGATAGCGTGACGGTGATGATGAATGAAAATATGGCAAACGTGCGGTTTGTGGCGGATATTGATGCTACGATGAAGGAGAAAAGTTTTACGTTTCAACTGAAGGTGTTGGAGGTTTGGGTGAAAAGGGGGAGGGAGTGGATGTTGTTTGCGAGGCAGGCGGTTAAGTGATAAGTGTTAGGTGTTAGGTGTTAAGTGAAAAGTTTAAAGGCAAAACCTAAAAGTGGAGCGGATTGAGGGGGAAGTGGGGAGAATGATGGTGGAATGTTACCGGAATGTTATGGAATGGTTGCGGGAGACGATGGAATGATACCGGACGATGATGGAATGTTGGCGGGAGACGATGGAATGTTACCGGGAGATGATGGAATGGTTGCGGGAGACGATGGGATGTTACCGGACGATGATGGAATGGTTGCGGGAGAGGATGGGATGTGACCGGACGATGATGGAATGAATGCGGGAGATGATGGAATGTTACCGGACGATGATGGAATGATTGCGGGGCGTGGTAAGTAAGTTAATTAGCAAATACAATACTTATTTTTTCATTTTAAAAAACCAACACAATGGCTCTTACAAAAAAACAAGCACAGGAGTATAACCGTGCGGCGAGAGTGAGTACTTTCTTTAAGCATGAAGACGAAAAAAAATTAGTTGATACTTATGACCCGCTGAAGGAGGAGGTGGCTGAATTTGAAGAGAATTTTGCAGAACTGCAAACGGCGGCGGGTGATAAGGAGGGTGATAGCAAATTTATTACGGAAACGAAAGATGAACTGAAACAGGAAACAGGGGATTTGACGGCGGAAATTTGTAGTAAGACGAAGGCTTTTGCCCTGAAACAAAAAAATACGGAACTGGCGGGTGCCATGAGCCTTCGGTCTGATGAAATAGTGCGGTTGAAAGAGGGGGATGTGAAGCCGACTGTGGAAAAGGTGGTGAAGTTGGTTACGCCGCTGCTGGGTGATGCGGCGTTTAAGAAATATGCTGTAACACAGGATGACCTGGACAAAGCGATGGGAAAGGCAGCTTCGTTTGCGGCTATGATTGGAAAGGCGAGTGAGGAAGAGAGCCACAGCACGGTGGCTAACACGGATATTAATGATGCGATTAAGAAACTGGGTGGAAATTATGAGCAGTTTGACCTGCTGATGGATCACTTTGAGAAAAGCCACCCTGAATTTGTGGAGGGGTATGAGATTAACTCGAGGTTGGATAATACGGGGGTGCGGCACAGCGGCATTGAGGGTAAGGCGACCGCGAAGGGTGGCGGTGCTTTGGCGGGTGTGCGGTTTAGACTGCTGGATAGTGACTATGAAACGGTGAGTGATTTGGAGGGATTGTATAGATTGGTGAAGGTGAAAGTGGGTACTTATAGGCTGCAGGTGAGTTGCGAGGGGTATGTGACGGTGGAGAAAATTATTACGATAAAGAGGGGGAAGGTGGTGGAGATGAATTGGGAACTGGTGAAGGGGTAAAAAGTTGAGCGACATTGGCGACGCTCCGTTAAAGGTTGGTTTTTCACTGAACATACAAATAGTTCGGCGAAAGCTTTCCAAGCTGAAACGCCAATATTTATGACAAGTAAATAAACTAACAATACCAAAATATGGACAATCAAAAAATCATCCTCACAGAGCAAGCCCTTTTACAAAAAGAAACAATTAATAAGGAATTAGCTTCAAAATACGGAAGTAACAAAAAGCTAAAAAATTATTCATTGATTGCAATTCCTATTCTTCTTGTTCTTTCACTTGTGTTTATTAGCATTAAAGAACGACATGAAGGTTCTTATTACGATGACACACCCTATGCACCGGTCGCAGCTTTTACATTTTTTCTTTTGACACCTGCTGCTATTGTATGCGCAATTATCGGGTATGTAAAATCGAAAAAACTAAAAGTAACTCTAAAAGAAAGTAACGACATTATTTTAAATCTCAAAAATGAATTAATAGTTTTGAAAAATTCCTAGCCAAATTAAAAATAGGGGAAAGATGAAAACGATACAAGAGTTAAACGAAAGAAGAATTCCGATTGTTAGAATTAATAATTCGTTGAAGAAGTATAAGACAATGCCTATTTTCCAGGAGAAAGTTGATGAGGCAAATGAAATGCTTCGTACAGTTGGAATGCCGAAACTTTCAAAGAAATAGACCTCACCCAGTCATCCCTCTCCTTTGGAGAGGGATGACTGGGATGCTAATACACCTTTTGTTTTACGCCTTGCTGAAATACCAAGTAAGTTCAAATTGTATTCAAGAAACTAGTAAATATTAAATAACCAAGTTAAAAAATTAACAAAAAGTGCGGTTCAGCACTATAATCACTGATAAAATTAAAATGACAGCAACCAATTTTTCAAAAGAAAATATCCTTCCGCAGGTATTATTAGTTGTGAGAAGATTTTTTTTATCACTTATAATCTTGATGACCGTACAATCTTCTATTAGTAATGCACAGAACAGTATAAAATGCGATGGTCTAAAACTAAAAGCGCTAAGAGAATTTTATTTTTTAAAAGATAATTTATCTACATTAACTGGAAACGGATGGAAAGACATTAGTGGCAAATCCCTTACTAACGGAATTGATGATAAGACCTTTGGTATGTGTTATGAAGGAAGTGTGGCAAGTAAAAATTCAACGCAAGGTCATTCTAATAGTAGAGTTGTGGTTGATGGACCAGCAGATGACTATCTTTTCCAAGTATCCTATGACTTAAAAGCCGGTAACTATTCGGGTAAATCTGGAGAGGTCACAATGACTTATACAACATATCTCGCTAATAATTGGAAAGACATCTATGCCGAAATTAGAAGATTGCGATACGTGGGTAGAGTTGGAAAAGAATATTCTAGAGAAAATGAAGAAGATAAATATGGTGATTTAAAGATTTACACTGATGGAGAACTATACTATCTAATTCAAATTGAAACTGTATATGGCAATGAGGTTAAAAGAGCAACACAAAAAATTACGGTGACAAATAGAGAAGTCATCCCTTAACGAGCAGAAATAGCACAAACGCATTACATGGGGTATGATGGCACGCAGAGGAGCGGGAGGTTGGAGATTGGTGTGATAGAGCAAATGGTGGAAAAAGCTGAATAAAGGTTTGCCGTACAAGGGAGTGACACAACGATGATGAGGAGTGGACAAATGTTAGAGCAAAAAGAAAGAATTAGGAATTATGGCTTTGACACAAGGGGAGCCTGATGAAGTGATAAGAAACTAAAACAATAAAACCCACTTATAGCATGGGGACGAGTAAAAAAATATTATTGGCGAATGACAAGGTGGAGGGGATTCGCTTTTATGAGGCGTATCGCAAACATGGCGGGTATGCGGCGGTGGAGAAGGCGTTTAAAATGAGTCCGGCGGAGATTGTGGAGGAGGTGAAGAAGAGTGGGCTGCGGGGTCGTGGCGGGGCGGGGTTTCCGACGGGGATGAAATGGAGTTTTTTGGCGAAGCCGGAGGGGGTGCCTCGCTACCTGGTGTGCAATGCGGATGAGAGCGAACCGGGGACGTTTAAGGACCGCTACCTGATGGAGTTTTTGCCGCACCTGCTGATTGAGGGGATGATTGTGTCGAGCTATGCGCTGGGGAGCAACCGGAGCTATATTTATATACGCGGCGAGTATGCGTGGATTGTGGACATTCTGGAGCAGGCGATTGCGGAGGCGAAGCAGAACGGGTGGCTGGGCAAGAACATTTTGGGCAGCGGTTTTGACTGCGAAATGTATGTGCAGCGGGGAGCAGGGGCTTACATCTGCGGCGAAGAAACGGCGTTGATTGAGAGCCTGGAGGGGAAGCGTGGCAATCCCCGGATTAAGCCGCCGTTTCCGGCCATTAAGGGGCTGTGGGATTGCCCGACGGTGGTGAATAATGTGGAGACTTTGGCGGCGGTGGTGCCTATCATGAACATGACCGGCGAGGAGTATGCGAAGATTGGTGTGGGCAAATCAACCGGGACGAAACTGATGAGCGCCTGCGGCAATGTCAACAAGCCGGGGGTGTATGAAATAGACATGACGATTAGCGTGGAGGAGTTTATTTTTAGCGATGAATATTGTGGCGGAATACCGAACGGGAAGCGGTTGAAGGCGTGTATTCCGGGTGGGTCTTCGGTACCGATTTTGCCTGCTAACCTGCTGCTGAAAACAGCGAAAGGCGAACAGCGGATGATGAACTATGAAAGCCTTGCGGATGGCGGGTTTGCGACGGGTAGTATGATGGGTTCGGGCGGGTTTATAGTGCTGGACGAAGACCAATGTGTGGTGAGGCATACGATGACGTTAGCGAGGTTTTATCATCATGAAAGTTGCGGTCAATGTAGCCCTTGCCGTGAGGGTACAGGTTGGATGAAACGGATACTTTCCAACATTGAAAACGGGAAGGGGAAGATGAGCGATATTGACCTGCTGTGGGATATTCAGCGGAAGATTGAGGGGAATACGATTTGCCCGCTGGGGGATGCTGCGGCGTGGCCGGTGGCGGCGGCGATTAGGCATTTTAGGGATGAGTTTGATTGGCATGTGCTGAACCCGGAGGAGTGTTTGAGGAGGAATTATGGGTTGGCGGGGTATGCGGAGGCGTTGGAAGTAACTGTTTAATTATGGGATTAGTTTTTGCAAATATTAAGTTGTCGAATCCGGTTATAGAAAAGCAGCGTTCTATAGACACTGTTTGTATGGTTGACAGTGGTGCGACTTATTTGTGCATTCCGCCGCACCTTGCTTTGCAGTTGGGTCTTTCTGAATTGCAAAAAAGGGAAGTGACTTTGGCGGATGGGTCGGTGAAGTTGGTGCCATATTCAGGGCCTATAAAGGTGGAGTTTGAGGACAGGCTTTGTTTTGTAGGCGCAATGGTGATGGGTGACCAATGCTTGCTGGGAGCAATTCCCATGGAGGATATGGATTTGGTGATTCATCCTAAATTATTGAAACTATCTGTCAATCCGGCTTCGCCAAATGTGGCGAGTGGGATGGCGAAATGAATTTGATTTTGAACTTTTGATTTGAATTAATGAACCACATAGAAACCATAGAGATTAAGAACTTTAAATCCATTAAACACGCCGATATAAAGGATTGTCGACGGGTGAATGTTTTTATTGGGTATCCTAATGTGGGGAAGAGTAATATTTTGGAGGCGATTGGGTTATTGACTTTTATCAGGAAAAAGAGATTTTTAATTCTCGAAGATTTAGTAAGGTTTGAACGTTATACACAAATATTCAATTACCTTAAAATTGACGAACCTGCATTCATTAATTTCAATAACAAATATTCCTTCGAAATTAACTATGCTGATGAAGAGGAATTGTTTTTAAGATTATACGAAACGGAAAAAGTCTATGAATCTTCATTAATTGGATTGCATGTAGGTAAAGAATTTATGAATTCCCCATCTTTCGATGGAGTTGACGAATTTTCGGGTCACTTTGATGAACTGAAAGATTTTCAAGTAAAACCATATAAATTTTCTGATGGTAAAAACTTCAAGGCAAAATATTCTGCTAAAGAACTTAAAGTTCCTTGTGGCGATAATTTGTTTGAAGTTATTTCTAACAATAAAACTTTTATTGAAGAATTTTCAGACCTGTTAAAGCCTTTTAATACTCCCTTGGTTATAAATAAAGCAAATAATGAAATTCAAATTAACTTAAAGTCGGAGGGTGTAAATATTTTCACATTACCCATTTCAATGATTGCAGAAACCTTGCAAAGATTGATTTTTCATAAAATTGCAATTTCAAGCAATAAAAATTCTGTTTTACTTTTCGAAGAGCCCGAAGCCCACATGTTTCCGCCCTACATCAAAAAGTTCACTACCGATGTGATTTTTGATAAAACAAACCAGTTTTTCATTGCTACGCACAGTCCTTATGTCTTAAACGAGTTTATTGAAGAGATAGCAGACGAGTTGGCTGTTTACGTGGTTGACTATGACAAGGGCGAAACCATTATTAAAAGATTGACCGACAAGGAAGTTTCAGAAGTGGCGCAGTATGGGGTTGATTTATTTTTTAACCTTGAAACCTATCTGGATAAAAATGTACAACATAGTGCCTGAATGTTACATTGACACCATGTTGGTTAATGCTTTGATACCGGCTGGCAAAAATGAAAGATACAATCACCAACATGGGTGTTTTGAGGTGAGCAATGAAATGGAAAAACGGGGATTGAAAGATAAATTTGCTGTTGGAATAATTGACAATGACAAGAAGAAAGCAACATATTTGAGCAGTTTTGTTGAAATAACCAATGTCAACAACGACATCAAATTGTTTCAAAAGAAAGACAGCCCTCAATATGTCATTGAAATGAATCCGGCAATAGAGGTTTGGATTTTGAAAATATGCGGGGAGGAGCAAATAAACATGAGTGATTACGGTTTGCCCCATGATTTGCGGTTATTAAAGATGATTACAAAATCGCAAACTACTATCACCGATAAGCGATTTATCAACTTATTTTTGAGGTTTAGAACAAGTAACAATGAAACGGTTTTGAAACTGATGAATTGGATAAAACTGTTGAAAGAAAAAAATTACCAGACAGACATAAACGAA
>JAYTGA010000317.1:0-7402 GCA_043733905.1 Segetibacter sp. | reverse complement strand
CCTGCATCTATCTGCACAATACACGATGAAAAAATGCCGAGTGCAATCAACAGAAAAGCAACAATTCTAACGGTTTTTGTATAATTTGGTAAAGGCTGTTGCATTTTCCTCAAGGAACCTGCGGCAAAAAATGCAACAAATCCCAATATAATCAGTATCATTTTTTTATAAATTTTTTATAAAGGTATCATGCTAAAATGATTTCCGGTTAATAATACTTCAAAAACGCTTTTCAGATGGGGCAATAAATTTCATAATATTTACGAAAATACTATTCTGATTGAAGCGATTATTGAGTATTTTTACACCGATTTAAAGAGTTTTTATGTCAGCCTTGCTAAAAAAGAAATATACAGAAGAAGAATACATTGAAATGGAGCTGGCAGCTTCATATAAAAGCGAATATTATAAAGGTGAAATTTTACCCATGGGCGAAATAGAAGGCGACACACCTGAAGCGATGGCGGGAGCCCTGCCATCTCACAATGTGATTTCATCAAATATTAACTTTGAATTCACAGGTAAACTAAGAGGAAAAGGATGTAAAACATTTGGTGGCGACCAACAACTATTCATACCTGAAACGGGGCTTTATACCTATCCGGACATTTCAGTTTATTGTGGTGAACTGCAATATAAAAACAAAATGTGCCTTAAAAATCCTTTGCTACTAGTAGAAATTTTATCAAAAGTAACAGAAGGCTACAACCGCGGAGCAAAGTTTGAAATGTATCGTTCCATTCCTTCACTGGTAGAATATCTTATGGTGGACAGCCGCCGTGTGCATGTGGAACTTTGGCAGAAAACAAACAAACAATGGCTGCTTGCTACCGAAACTAATGATATTAATGACTCTATTGAACTCAAAAGTATTGAGGAATCTTTTTCTCTAAACAATTTTTACTTTGATGCTTTGGAAATGATTATGGAAAACTCAATCTAAACTGGTTTTGTCAATTTTCCCGCTTGATTTTTGACACATTAACTTTTTTGGTACAAAAATTGTTTTTGCTTATAATTCACTTTGTTTTACCTTTGCTTTCCTTTTAAATTTAGGTTAACTTTAAACATCACTTTTAGCCACTAAGATTGGTTAGGGTGTCATGTTTCAAATTGCTGATTTACAGTAAGTTAATCTCTTTTTTAGCTAAAAACCGGTCAAACATAAATATGTCTTCAACAAAAGTTCAGAGCAGGATCAGTTTTGGAAAAATCAAAAATTTATCTGAAACTCCTGACCTACTCGACATTCAATTAGAATCTTTCAGCGAATTTTTCCAGTTAGAAACTACTCCAGACAAAAGAAATGTAGAAGGACTGTTCCGTGTATTTAAGGAAAATTTTCCGATTACCGACACCCGCAACATTTTTGTATTGGAGTTTCTGGATTACTTTATTGATCCGCCACGATACTCAATTGATGAGTGTATGGAGCGTGGATTAACATACGCTGTTCCCCTGAAAGCAAAGCTGCGCCTGAGTTGTAACGATGAAGAGCACATTGACTTTCAAACCATTGTTCAGGATGTGTTTCTTGGAAACATTCCTTACATGACCCCCCGTGGTACATTTGTAGTAAATGGTGCAGAAAGGGTAGTGGTGAGCCAGCTTCACCGTTCGCCTGGTGTATTTTTTGGGCAATCTGTTCACCCGAACGGAACCAAAATTTATTCTGCAAGGGTTATTCCTTTCAAAGGAGCCTGGATGGAGTTTGCAACAGACATCAACAACGTAATGTATGCCTACATTGACCGAAAGAAGAAATTTCCGGTCACGACTTTGTTACGTTCCATCGGTTTTGAAACAGACAAAGACATTTTGGAACTCTTCGGAATGGCCGATGAGGTAAAGGCAGAAAAGAAACAACTAGATAAGTTTCTTGGTAAAAAATTGGCGGCTCGGGTTCTCCGCACATGGGTTGAAGATTTTGTGGATGAAGACACAGGTGAGGTTGTATCAATTGAAAGAAATGAGGTGGTCATGGAGCGTGACACCATTTTGGACGAAGCTGCAATTGTAACCATCAGCGAGATGGATGTAAAAAATGTTTTCATCCAGAAAGAGGAAATGAGTGGCGATTACTCCATCATTTACAATACACTGAACAAGGATACATCAAATAGTGAACTGGAAGCTGTTCAGCATATTTACCGTCAGTTGCGGGGTGCTGATGCTCCGGACAATGAAACTGCAAGAGGTATTATTGACAAATTGTTCTTCAGCGACAAACGTTATGACCTTGGTGAGGTTGGTCGTTATAAAATTAATCGCAAGCTTGGTTTGACTTTCCCTATTGAAAAGAAAGTTTTGACTAAAGAGGATATTATCGAAATCATCAAGTACCTGGTTCGTTTAACGAATAGTAAGGCTGAGATTGATGATATTGATCACCTTAGCAACCGTCGTGTTCGTACAGTAGGTGAGCAATTATACGCACAGTTCGGTGTAGGTCTTGCCCGTATGGCTCGTACGATCCGTGAAAGGATGAACGTACGTGACAACGAGGTGTTCACGCCGGTTGATTTGATCAATGCAAGAACACTTTCTTCCGTCATAAACTCATTTTTTGGTACATCGCAGTTGAGCCAGTTCCTTGACCAAACGAACCCGCTTTCCGAGATTACTCACAAACGTCGTATTTCGGCTCTTGGGCCCGGCGGTTTAAGTCGTGAAAGAGCAGGCTTTGAGGTTCGTGACGTGCATTATAGCCATTACGGTCGTCTGTGTACTATCGAAACTCCGGAAGGACCAAACATTGGTTTGATTTCTACACTTTGCGTTCACGCAAAGATTAACCCGATGGGTTTCATTGAAACACCTTACCATAAAGTAAAAGAAGGTAAGGTTGATATGAAAAACCTTACTTACCTGAGTGCTGAAGAAGAAGATTTAAAGAAAATTGCACAGGCAAGTTCTCCATTGACAGACAAAAGCGAGTTTGCTGAAGATAGAGTTGTAAGCCGTCAAACCGGTGACTTCCCTATTCTCGATAAAGAAGAAGTTGAATTCATGGATGTCGCTCCAAACCAGATTGTTGGTTTGAGTGCTTCATTGATTCCCTTCCTTGAACATGATGATGCCAACCGTGCCTTGATGGGATCTAACATGCAACGCCAGGCTGTGCCGCTTATACGGCCTGAAGTGCCAATTGTTGGTACAGGATTGGAAGGCAAAGCAGCTCGTGATGCACGTATCCAAATTCACGCAGAGGGCGATGGTATTGTTGAGTTCGTTGACGCAAAAGAAATTCATGTTCGCTACAAGAGAAATGAGCAGCAAAAGCTTGTTTCGTTTGAAGAAGACATGATCATCTATAAGTTGACCAAGTTCGTAAAAACCAACCAGGCGACTTGTATCAATCTACGTCCATCTGTGAAGAAAGGACAGGCTGTGAAAGAAGGTGACTTCCTAACTGAAGGTTATGCAACACGTGATGGAGAACTGGCTCTAGGAAGGAACCTGAAAGTGGCGTTCATGCCTTGGAAGGGTTACAACTTTGAGGATGCTATTGTTATCAACGAAAAAGTTGTTCGTGAAGATTGGTTCACATCTGTTCATATTGAAGAATTTGAACTGGAAGTTCGTGATACTAAACTAGGCGAAGAGGAACTGACACCAGATATTCCAAACGTGTCGGAAGAAGCTACTAAAGATTTGGATGAACATGGTATCATTCGCATTGGTGCAATGATTAAAGAAGGCGACATCATTATTGGCAAAATAACGCCAAAAGGTGAGAGTGATCCTACACCGGAAGAAAAGCTGCTCCGTGCCATCTTTGGCGACAAAGCTGGTGATGCAAAAGATGCATCATTGAAAGCACCAAGCGGCACAGAAGGTGTGGTTATTGACAAAAAACTATTCCAGAGAGCGAAGAAAGATAAGAACACAAAAGTTCGTGAAAAAGCTATTCTTGAAAAAATAGAAAAAGTTCACGAAAAGAACGTGGAAGATATCAAGGAAGTGCTGCTTGAAAAACTGCAGGCTCTTGTGAAGGAAAAGCCATCTGCCAGTGTGAGCAATACTTTTGGCGAAACATTGATAGGAAAAGGTTCCAAATTCAACCAGAAAAACCTTTCGCAGATTGACTACCAAAACGTTGATCCTTTGGGATGGACAGGTGAAGCCAAAACAGATGACCAGATCAATATTCTGTTGCACAATTACAACATTAAGTTTAACGAGGAACTGGGTCGCTACAAGAGAGAGAAGTTCAATATTTCCATTGGAGATGAATTGCCTGCAGGTGTGTTGAAACTAGCCAAGGTTTACATGGCTGTAAAACGCAAGTTGAAAGTAGGTGATAAAATGGCAGGTCGTCACGGAAATAAGGGTATTGTAGCCAAAATCGTTCGTGCTGAAGACATGCCTTTCCTTGAAGACGGGACACCTGTTGATATTGTTTTGAATCCACTCGGTGTACCAAGCCGGATGAACCTTGGACAGATCTATGAAACAGTTCTTGGCTGGGCAGGTGAGAAATTAGGTGTTCGTTTTGCAACACCGATTTTTGACGGAGCTACAGTTGAAGAGATAGCTGACAATGTTGAAAAAGCCGGATTGCCTTTGTTTGGTCACACTCACTTATATGATGGTGAAACAGGCGAAAGGTTTGAGCAAAAGACAACTGTTGGTATCATCTACATTATCAAGTTACACCACATGGTGGATGATAAGATGCATGCCCGTTCGATCGGACCATACAGCTTGATTACGCAGCAGCCTTTGGGTGGTAAAGCACAATTTGGTGGACAGCGTTTTGGAGAAATGGAGGTTTGGGCTTTGGAAGCTTACGGTGCTTCAAACATACTTCAGGAATTGCTTACATTGAAGTCTGATGATATCATTGGACGTGCGAAAACATACGAAGCAATTGTGAAAGGAGAAAATATTCCACGTGCAGGTATCCCTGAATCATTCAATGTATTGGTACATGAACTGAGAGGGTTGGGATTAGATTTAAGATTTGAAAGTTAACGGATACAAATTCAAGGTTGCAAAGTGTGACCTTGAATTCAATTTTGAAAAAGTGGATTTTATAAGTTTACAGTTATGACCACATCGCAGTCATTTAAAATTTACGAAGTATTACAAAGGCATTTTAATAGCACGGATGATGCAAAAATTGTTGTGCAGGAGATAGAGGAAATAGTTGAGAACAAAATCGAAGCTAAAAAGGAAATTCTATCAACTAAAGAAGATTTGCTAAATACCAAATTGGATTTAATTGACAGAATTCACAAAGCTAAAATGGAGACAATTATTTGGATTGTTGGTGTGGGTATTTTGCAATTTATTTTTTCTCTCCTTGCTAAGAAGTTTTTGTAAGAAAGGAATGACTAATCATAACTAAAGGATAAGAAAAGAGTTGAATAGTGATTTACAGTACAAGTGAGTGACACAACCGGAGCTGAAAATAAATTTGAAGCTGGTCACAAAAATTTTCGCTCAATAGAAATTGACGAAAAATTCCGGGTCACAATAATTTAAAAAACGGAATTTCTAAATATGGCAATGAATAAAAGAGATAATCGTCCAAGGCCTACGTTTTCTAAGATTACGATTGGTCTGGCTTCTCCTGATAGCATCCTTGAAAAGAGCTTTGGAGAGGTTTTGAAGCCTGAAACAATAAACTATCGTACTTACAAACCCGAAAGAGACGGCTTGTTTTGCGAAAGGATTTTCGGGCCTGTAAAAGATTATGAATGTGCATGCGGTAAGTACAAACGTATCCGTTACAAGGGTATTGTTTGCGATCGTTGCGGTGTGGAAGTAACTGAAAAGAAAGTGCGTCGCGAAAGAATGGGACACATTAAACTTGTCGTTCCCGTAGTACATATATGGTACTTTAAATCGCTTCCCAACAAGATTGGTTATTTGCTTGGCATGAGTTCTAAAAAACTCGAAACGATTGTTTACTACGAACGTTTTGTAGTTATTCAATCTGGTATCCGTGCAGATAAAGGACAAAATTTTGGTGACCTTTTGACTGAAGAAGAATACCTGGACATTTTGGATGCTTTACCAAGAGACAACCAAATGTTAGCTGATGAAGATCCAAATAAATTCATTGCAAAAATGGGCGCTGAAGCAGTGCATGATTTGTTGCAAAGAATTGACCTGGATCAATTGTCATTTGACCTTAGAAATACGGCTGCACATGAAACCTCTCAACAGCGGAAGGCAGATGCCCTGAAGCGTTTGAGTGTGGTGGAAAGTTTCCGTGATGCCAATACACGCATTGTAAACCGTCCTGAGTGGATGGTAATGCAATATATTCCGGTAATACCTCCTGAACTTCGTCCATTGGTTCCATTGGATGGTGGTCGTTTTGCTTCTTCAGATTTAAATGATCTGTACCGTCGTGTGATCATTCGTAATAATCGCTTAAAGCGTTTGTTGGAAATCAAGGCACCAGAAGTGATCTTGCGCAACGAGAAAAGAATGTTGCAGGAAGCCATTGATAGTTTATTTGACAATTCAAGAAAATCAAACGCTGTAAAAGCTGAAGGTGGGCGTGCTTTAAAATCTCTTTCCGATGTATTGAAAGGCAAACAAGGTCGTTTCCGTCAGAACCTATTGGGTAAGCGTGTTGACTACTCGGGTCGTTCGGTTATTGTGGTAGGACCTGAAATGAAAATGCATGAGTGTGGTTTGCCTAAAGATATGGCTGCCGAGCTTTTCAAACCATTTATTATTCGCAAACTGATTGAAAGAGGTATCGTAAAAACTGTGAAATCTGCTAAGAAATTAGTAGATAAAAAAGAAGCGGTTATTTGGGATATTCTTGAAAATATATTGAAAGGTCACCCGATCTTATTGAACAGAGCCCCAACGCTTCACCGTCTGTCAATCCAGGCTTTTCAGCCTATGCTGATTGAGGGTAAAGCGATACAACTCCACCCGTTGGTAACGACTTCGTTCAATGCGGATTTTGATGGTGATCAGATGGCGGTTCACGTTCCACTGAGCCATGCGGCTATTTTGGAAGCTCAATTGCTTATGTTGTCTTCGCACAACATTTTGAACCCGCAAAATGGCACGCCGATCACGCTGCCTTCCCAGGACATGGTATTGGGTCTTTACTACATTACCAAAGGGAAAAGAAGCCTTGATGATAATAAAGTAAAAGGCGAAGGAAAAGCTTTTTACAGCATGGAAGAAGTCACCATTGCTTACAACGAAAAGCAGGTTGATCTTCACGCATTCATCAAAGTAAGAACAGCCGTAAGAAGCGATAAAGGCGAAATTCAACAAAAGGTAATTGAAACGACTGTTGGACGTGTGTTGTTCAATCTGTTGGTACCCAAAGAGGTCGGTTATATTAATGCTTTGCTTACTAAAAAAAGCCTTCGGGAAATCATTGGTGACATCATTAAAATCACCGATGTTCCTAAAACAG
>JAYTGA010000316.1:0-28395 GCA_043733905.1 Segetibacter sp. | reverse complement strand
AAGAGCAGCCAACATTATTCTAACAAACCGCCGTATGCCGAACGGCACGTACGGTGGTGTGAGAGGACAGGTAGCGAACTAATCGCTACCTTCCTACTCTTTTTTTATTTGGATCCCTGATGGATGCCTCTGGTCGTTTTGTAGATTCTCAGAGACTACTTTCGTCTTTTGAAACGACCTCTTTTTATTTTTAATAAACTTCTATTTGCTTTTATTTTATTAAAAATAAAAAAAGGATTACTAAAGTTTATATAGAAAATTTGAACAAAATATATACAAACCTAGTAACAGTTATACTAAATTCATGAGTTTGGATGTGCCTTGGTTTTAGAGTTAAAAAAACTAATTTTTAACAAAATATGACAGCAAAATAATGAATCCTACTGTTGCTACACTTTTTTAAATGGTGGTTGTGATGGTGCTGGCTGACGTTCCCAGTGCCACCGTATTAGTTCATTTGGAAGGTGATAATGTGCACCACAAAAAAGTGAATTTAAACCATTTAACTTTTGGGAAGCAAAGCTATTTGCTAATTAATTTAAAGAGGGTGTAGGTGCAACAGTTTATGCAACATTTATAAGGAATGCTAAGATGCAATGTGCTAAAAAGATGACAGCATTATAGGTTATTGCTGTTTCTCTAAAATGAAATTATTCAACTGGTTATAGCATAATGACCCTTACCATACACGTAAGCATCGTAAATTCGAGACTTTGTTTAGAGATGTCACTTTGAAACTGTAAACAGAAAATCTTAAGAGTTTAAATTCAAATAATCGAATTACTTCACAATTCCCAGCTTGGCTTCCATACTTAACGTTGCATGTGGCACTGCACGAAGACGGGCTTTATCTATTAACTTGCCAGTGACACGGCAAATTCCATAAGTTTTGTTTTCTATTCTCATAATCGCCTTTTCCAAATGATCTATAAAAGTGATTTGCCTGCTCGCCATTTGACTCAGTTGTTCTCTTTCCATACTCATTCCGCCATCTTCCATAGTCATGTACCGGTTATCGGTTTCATCTCCACCCATTTCGTCTTTGCGGGTGATCAAACCCTGTAGGTAAGCAAGTTCTTTTTTGGCTGCATCCAGTTTTTTGTTGATTAATTCCCGAAACTCGTTCAACTCTTTGTCGCTGTAACGCATAGTGGGTGTGGCAGGTGTGAACGTAGGAGAGTCTAAAACACTTTTCAAAAAATCAGGTTCATAATCTACTTTTTTATCAGTAGATGTTTTTGGAATAACTACAGGTTTAGAAGGCTTAGCGGGTATTTTAGAGGCTACAGGTTTTGTTGTTGTATTTTTTGCTGGCTGTGGCACAGATTTTTTTTCGGGGACAATAATTGCCTTTTTAGGAACTGCTTCCTTGGCTGCTTTGGGCGTAATTGATGGAGATTTTTTCACAGGTTTTTCATTTTTTGGAACCACTTTCAATACTACTGCTTTCTTAACAGGCGGATTGGCTACAGGTTTTATTAATTTAGTTGTAAGATTTTTTTTAGATTCCCTTACAACCGTTTTCGGTTCAATTTTTTTTGTTTTTTTGGCATCTTGTTTCGGTTGAATCGCAATGTTTTTTTTTGTGACTGCTGGCTTTTTAGAAGGAAGGGCAACTTTTTTTATTGGAGCTGCTACATTTTTAATTGGAGCAACAGCTTTTTTCAAAATTGGTTTAACCGTGACAAATTTTTTCGCAGTGCTATCTTTTTTGACTGTAGATACTTTTTTTAAAGGAATGATTTTAGCAACCAATGTTTTTTTTGCAGGTGCTGCTTTTTTAACAGGTACTGCTTTTTTTACAGGTGCCACTTTCTTTACAGGTGGTACTTTCTTTACAGGTACTCCTTTTTTTACAGGTGTTGCTTTTTTAGCTACAACTTTTTTTGAAACAGGTGCATTTTTAGGAGCTAGTTTAACTCTCTTTAAAGGTTTTTTTGTTGTAGCCATTAGCAAAGCTTTTATTTACATTTACTTTTAATAAAATATCGTTAATCTCAATTTCTGTACCATCGGTTATTTCAGGAACAAAAACGATTGAATCTGCCAGAATTTCGGCGCAAATATAGTTTTTAAATTGATTGATAGAATAAATTATTTTTGCATTTTCAACAATATGTACATTTATTCGATCGGTCAGTTCAAAATTGTTTTCTTTTCTAAGATTTTGGATTCGATTGATGAATTCTCTTGCCTCACCTTCTTTCCTTAATTCTTCTGAAATAGTGATATCAAGAGCAACTGTAAGGTTCCCTTTATTAGCCACGCTCCAGCCGGGAATGTCTTCTGCAGTAATTTCTACATCTGAGAGCTGCAAGTTAAGGTCTTCATTACCTATATTCAAAATAAATTTCCCTGATTTTTCAAATGTCGAAATTTCTATTTGTGAAAAACCTTTTAGTGCCACAGAAACTTCCTTCATTTTTGATCCAAGTTTTTTACCAAGAGCAATAAAATTTGGTTTAATTTTTTTATTTATAAATCCTTCTGTGTTTGTCAAATATTCTATTTCCTTTACGTTGACTTCACTTTTTATTAAATCTTCAATCTTTAAAAACTGCTCTTTGATTTCAGGATTTAATAATGGGATCAATACTTTCTGTAAAGGCTGTCTAACTTTTATATTTACCTTCTTTCTTATGCTTAATATAAGAGAAGATACGTCTTGGGCCAATTTCATTCTTTCTTCCAATGCAACATCAATTCCCTGCTCATTTACGGCGGGAAATTTGGTATGATGAATGCTCTTAGCATCAAACCTTTGTGTAACGGCATTGAGATGTTGAAACACCGCATCGCTAAAAAATGGTGAAATAGGTGCGATAAGCCTCACAACCGTTTCCAGGCATTCGCAAAGAGTCTGGTATGCGGATATTTTGTCCTGCTCGTATTCACCTTTCCAAAATCGGCGGCGGCACAGGCGAACATACCAGTTGCTCAGGTGTTCGTCCACAAATTCTTCTATTGCCCTTCCTGCCTGTGTAGGTTCAAAATCGTCCAAACTATCAGTCACAGTTTTTATCAGCGTATTTAGCGATGACAAAATCCAGCGGTCAATTTCAGGTCTTTGTTCTAAGGGAATATACGTTTCTTCAAAAGCAAATCCGTCAAGATTGCTATAAAGCGCAAAAAACTGGTAAGTATTGTAAAGTGTACCAAAAAATTTTCTTTGAATTTCTTCAATACCTTTTATATCAAACTTAAGATTATCCCATGGGCTGGCGTTGGTGATCAGGTACCAGCGGGTGGCATCTGCACCATATTTTTCAATGGTGGTAAATGGGTTGACAATATTGCCAAGCCTCTTGCTCATTTTTACACCATTTTTATCAAGAACCAACCCATTGCTCACAACAGTTTTGTAGACCCGTCCATCAACTTTATTAGTTGGTAACCCGGCTTTTTCCAATTCTTCAATTACACTTTCTTTTATCAAAGAGCCAATAGCATGAAGCGTATAAAACCAGCCACGGGTCTGATCTACACCTTCGGCAATGAAATCTGCCGGGTAGTTTTTGGCAAAAATTTCTTTGTTTTCAAAAGGGAAATGCCACTGTGCAAGAGGCATGGCACCGCTATCGAACCAGACATCAATCAGGTCGGGAACACGGGTCATTATTTTTCCCTTCGGGGAAATGAAGAAAATGTCGTCAACAAAAGGCTTGTGGAGGTCGAACAACAAACTGTTTGAAATATTTTTTCTTACTTTTGTTTCAGATAAACCTGCTCCCACTTCATCACGCCTAAACGTAGGGGTGAAGTGCATAGGGATGGTGGTTGTACAAATCTCCCCATCAACATCAGGTTTATTTTTATTTATTTCCCACCCAGTAAGCAACCAGATTTCTTCTTCGCCAAATTTGTCTTTGCTTAAAACAGCCTCTGCATTGTTTAGCTGAATATGAACTGTCTTTTTTTGTTCAACTTCTTTTATGATTGTGCCGGTCACAATTGTTTCAATCAGTTGAAGTGCAATATCGTATCCATCAATACCCTCACTAAACCTTTTGGCTATGATGTGAGATAAGCCATAGCCGCCTTTGTATTTGTTACTTTTATCGCCCTCTTTACCAAAGTATAAACCAATATTTCCCAGGTCATTCCTGTAAATGCCATTGGCGATTTCATTTTTATTTGTCAAGGCCGACTTTAAGCTTTGCAGCCCTTTGTAAATATTTTTTCTTGTAAAAAAATGTGTCTTTTGTTCTTCGGAAATGGAGAGTCCGTTGTTAATGGCATATTCGATTTGTTCTAACAATTCATCAATACTTCCAACACAAATTTCCTCTTCACCATCTTCCGTTCTCCAAATAGGTAGCGGCGTACCCCAAAAACGGCTGCGGCTTAGATTCCAGTCCACCATGTTTTCCAGCCAGTTGCCAAAGCGGCCTTCGCCGGTGCTTTTTGGTTTCCAGTTAATAGTTTTGTTCAGTTCCACCATCCGGTCTTTCAAAGCGGTTGTTTTGATGAACCATGCATCTAGCGGATAATATAGAATGGGCTTGTCTGTCCGCCAGCAGTGGGGGTAGCTGTGTTCATATTTTTCAACCTTGAAAGCACGGTTTTCTTTTTTTAGCTTTACAGAAATGTCTACGTTGACATCAATATAATTTGCTTCACTCCTGTAATTTTTTACAAAGCGGCTACTAAATTCCCCAAGGCCGTCAACAAATTTCCCTTCTCGGTCAACCATGGTCAAAATGCCGATGTCATATTTCTTTCCAACCTTATAATCGTCTGCACCAAAAGCCGGAGCAGTATGTACAATGCCAGTTCCATCTTCGGTGGTTACAAAGTCACCCAGCAATATTTTGAAAGCGTTTGGATTGTCGGTTTTGTTGGCATCGTAGGGGAGGAGTTGTTCGTATGAAATGCCTTCAAGCTCAGAACCTTGGAAAGAAGCCAAAATCTTCCAAGGCAAAACTTTTGAATCTTGAGCGTAGTTTTCAAAATCTCCATTCTCTTCTTCTGTTTTGAAATATTTATGCAGCAATGCTTTAGCAAGAATGACGTTTACCGCCAGGTGAGTATATGGGTTGAATGTTTTCACCAAAACATAATCTATGTTCGATCCAACAGTCAAGCCAAGATTAGAAGGCAAAGTCCATGGAGTGGTTGTCCATGCCATAAAAAAAACTTGCTCATTTCCTGCAGCGTTAAACAAGAACTGTGATTTTTCATTTTCCACTGCTTTAAACATCGCCACCACACTCGTATCCTTCACATCCTTATAAGTCCCAGGTTGGTTCAGCTCATGGCTGCTCAAACCCGTACCCGCCGCAGGTGAATAAGGTTGAATGCTTACACTTTCGTACAGCAACCCTTTTTTATAAAGCTGGCTCAATATCCACCAAAGGCTTTCGATGTAGTTGTTTTCAAAAGTGATGTAGGGATTGTTGAGGTCAACCCAATAGCCCATCATTTTAGTAATGTCGTCCCACTCTTTTTTATAGCGCAGTACAGCTTCCCTGCATTTTTGGTTATAATCTTCTACCGAAATCTTTTTGCCAATGTCTTCTTTGGTAATGCCCAGTTCCTTTTCCACGCCCAATTCCACAGGCAGGCCGTGTGTGTCCCAGCCACCTTTTCGGTTCACCTGATAGCCTTGCATGGTTTTGTAACGGCAGACCAGATCTTTCAATGTCCGTGAAATGACGTGGTGGATTCCCGGCATCCCGTTTGCACTTGGTGGTCCTTCATAAAAAACGAATGGCTCTGCACCTTCACGCAATTCCACACTTTTTTCAAAAGCATTTGTTTCGTTCCATTTCGCCAGTATTTCTTTCTCTATTGTTGGAAGATGTAAGCCTGAAAATTCTTTGTATTTGGCACTCATATTTTAAAATAATCTCTAATAATTTTAAAGTCAGCAAAGGTAAGGAATGCAGGTGGCTTTATTAAAAGGCGAAAATGGTATTCGTTTTTTGGAGTTCATAAGAAAGAGGGTTTTTTGTTCTTTTTTTTTGAAAACATCCGCTTCTTATTTTGTAAAAATCAAAAATGACACTTTCAACTTTGCACAAGCAAATTCTCTACACACTTCCATATATCGTCTGATATTAGCTCAAGCGATCTGTTTCCATCTGTCATGAAAATGTTTTCTTTATGTTTTAACTGATCAAAAGCCTGCAGGTAATTTTGCCTGACTTTGGTAAGATTTTCAAGTGTTTCATACAGTTCTGTCGCAGTTCTGTTCTGCACCCTCCGCATGGATGTTTCAGGAGCAGCATCTATGAAAATATTGACATCAGGACGGCAAAGATTTGCACTCATTGCATTGGCTTGTATCACCCAATCCATGTCTATGTGCGTGCCATGATATGCATAAGACGAAAAATAATAACGATCGGTAATGACTGTATAACCTTCCTCCAGTTTTTTTACAATCCCATTTGTTTCGTTGAGCAAATGATCTAACCTGTCTGCAACAAACAAGGCAGCAGTCGTGTGTTCGTCCACTTTCATTTCTCCCTTTAAAATATTTCGGATGATAGAACCGATAGCACCGTTTGTTGGCTCAAATGTGGTATAAACTTTGTGCCCTGCATCTTTTAATCTGCGGGATAAAATTTTACTTTGCGTACTTTTGCCACTGCCGTCAATTCCTTCTAATGCGATAAATAGGTTTTGCCTCATAAAATGCAAAGGTGAAGTTTTTTTTATCTCATTGTCAAACCAGCTTTTTTATCAAAATGAAAAGTTTAAATTAAAATTTGCATCATAGAGTGATAAATAAAACTCTCTTATGTACCTTCACATTCCAAATACAACCATTCTATGACGCTTTTCGTAGCCGGACTACCCAACGATTTTGATGAAACAGATTTTAAAGAAATGTTTGAACTCTATGGTGATGTTACTTCATCAAAGCTGATAATTGATAGAAATACTGGTAAAAGTAAAGGCTATGGTTTTATTGTGATGCCAGATAAAACTGAAGGCCAGGAAACAATTTTAGCATTGGATGGTGCCGCCATAAAAGGCAAGAAATTATCCGTTAAAGAAGCCGACGAGCAACCTCAACGGAACACAAATTTCAACCGGAATTTCAATAGAAACAACGATGCTGATAATAGGTTTAACCGTTAGAATAGCAAGGGGTAAACTTTTTTTACTTCCCGGAACAATTATAAGCCTCATTTTTTAATGACTTCCAAAGCTTTTTGCACAAAACTGTCTGTGCGATTCATGACTTCATAATAACCTTCTGAACGCCACATTTGCCTGGCAAACAACGCCGGCAGTTTGTTGATGACAGCGGCTTTGTCCCTTGCGTTTACCTTTTCTAAGTTAATAGAATCTTTCTGCGAAAAAAGTTTGAGAGCTTCCCATTCAGGCTCTCCGGCTTTATATGCAAATGCCAATGCTTCACTGGTTTTATATTGTTCAAATGCCCGCCTGTTCAGCAAATAATAGGTATACACAAAATTGCTAAGGGTTGCATTTGCATACAGTTTCACAGTTTCACTGCCCATGCTGCTTGTGTCAAAAGACACATAAATATCCGGGGTGATTCCTCCGCCGCCATATACAATTCTCCCCTTCCTGGTTTTAAATGCACGCCCCGGTTGTTTTGACGTATCACCTTTCAATACTTCTCCATCATGAAAGCGATTGGTTACTTCTTCTTCATATTTTTCGTAGCCTTCAACGTATGGTTTTTGTATGTTTCTGCCCAATGGTGAGTAATATCGTGCAACGGTTAGCCGGAGTGCAGAGCCATCTTCAAGACCAAACTGTTCCTGCACTAACCCTTTACCAAATGTGCGGCGACCTACAATGGTGGCTCTGCCCCAATCCTGCAATGCACCGCTGAGCACCTCACTGGCACTGGCCGAACCTTCATCTACCAGCAGTACGAGTTTGCCGGTTTCAAACAAGCCAAATCGTTTGCAGTGGTATTCTGTTCTCGGTGCATGAAGGCCTTCGGTGTAAACAATCATTTTGTCTTCATCTAAAAACTCATCGGCCATGTTAGCCGCCTGATCAAGAAAGCCGCCGGGATTGCCACGCAAATCCAGCACCAGGTTTTTCATCTTTTTCTTCTGTAATTTTTCCAGCGATTCCATGAATTCGCGGTAGGTGCTTTCTCCAAATTTATTGAGATGAATGAAACCTGTTTCGGGTGTCAGCATGTAAGCTGCATCCACTGTTGGCACTGCAATATTCCCCCGGCTAATAGTGAGAGAAACCAATTGTTTGCCCCTCAGTACGGTCAGCCTGACTGTTGAACCCCGGTCGCCCCGCAGCAATCTCCTGATGTCATCTGGTTTCAGTCCTTTTCCGGCAATCGGAATGGTGTCATTTACTTTAATAAACTGATCGCCTGCCTGCACACCTGCTTTTTCAGAAGGCCCGCCGGGCAATACATTCAATACATTGACTGTGTCAGAAAAAATTTGAAATTCAACGCCGATTCCACTAAAATTTCCCCGCAGATCATCGTTCACATAGTTGAGATCGCTGGCCGGTATGTAAACAGAATGCGGATCTAAGCGGTGAAGTAAATCATTGATGGCATTGACACCGAGTGAGTCTGTTTTTACATCATCTACATAGCGCAGTTTTACCAGGTCAAGTACTTCCTGCAAGGCATTATGACTTCCTCGAGACAAGAAACTTTTTGTACCTAAATTTTCACGCAAACGATAGCCAATCACCATTCCCGCAACCATTACAACAGACATCAGCAAGGGCAGCCAAACCTGCAATCTTTTATTTGTTAAACTCATTTCCTCTTATTAAAAATTGCTGCGAATTTCACTCTTTTTTATAACGGAATGAAAAGGTAATTTTAAACATACTCTTTATTGGTTTAAACTGAAAACAAGTTAACCGAATAGAATTGAATTCCCGTCTTATGAAAGTATGGAGCATTTAATACTCATTCCCTTATTGCGGTAGAATGAAATAATAAACGATGAAAAAAAATCATACAGCAATTTCTTTATAAAAAGTATCTGTCTCCCGGTTTCATATTATTCTTTTTATTTTGCACTCTCAATTTCTTTTATGAAAAAATATTTTTACGCCCTGCTATTGCTGACTATTGTTTTTACGAATCGTGCTGCTGCACAGGTAACAGCCAGTTTTGTTACACCTCAATGTGATGCAGGTTCTTCTGCGGTTCCGTTTGCTGACAACTCTTACTCTTCTTCCGGGACTATAGTATCGTGGCAGTGGAACTTTGGCGATCCTCCATCAGGTGCTGCCAATACCAGCACCTTACAGAACCCCTTTCATGATTATCCTGGCGAAGGCTCCTACATTGTGACATTGATTGTGCAGGACAACATGGGATATGCTGATACTGCGACCCAGGTAAAATATGTGTCGTTCTATCCTAATCCATTTTTTATACCCAACAATAATCAGTGCATTACCGGCAATAACTTTTACTTTTATGTCAATAGTCCGGGTACCGTTTACCCCGTTACACATTCCTGGTCGTTTGGCGATGGTGCTACCAGTATCAGTGAAACCGCTACACACACTTATACAACCCCGGGAACTTACAATGTAAAATTGGTGGCATCTACGGGTGTTTGCATTGATAGCATGACCCAGACAGTAACAGTAGATGCCAGGCCAGTAGCGGGTTTTGCTGTCAACAATACACAACAGTGTCTCAGCAACAACTTGTTTGCATTTACCAACCTGACCAGCATAGTTACAGGTGGCGCACCGCTTACTTACTATTGGGACTTCAATGACGGTATTCAATCTACCGCTATCAATCCTACCCATGTATATGCACAGGCAGGTACCTATGCGGTTTCACTTGCGGCCACATCAGGTACTTGCTCAGATGTGGTTACCAAACTTGTAATGATAGGTAATGACTCCACTACCATTATAGATACAGCAGTTTGTATAAACAAGCTGCCATTAATTTTGAATAGCCATTATTATTATAATCCGGGAACTTACTCAGATACTATTTCAAACGGTGGATGCATCCGCATCCTGCTTATACATCTAAGCGTTTTACCCACTACCCAAAGCACTACCAGTATCAGCATTTGCAATGCACAATTGCCTTACCACTGGAACGGTCTTACGCTTACCTCGTCGGGTTATTATTCGGTCAATCTTCCCAGTTCATTTAGCTGTGATAGCATTGCTGCGCTGGATCTGGTTGTTGGCGACACCGTTTTTTCTTACACAAACGTTGGAATTTGCACTTCGCAACTTCCTTATATCTGGAATGGTACCGGCTACAATGCTGCAGGGACTTACAAAAAAATGTTTACCAGTACTGCGGGGTGCGATTCGTTGGCTACATTGAACCTGAGCGTGGGTATAACACCTGTTGCAAACTTTGCTTACACCAAGGGTGATAATGCATGTGGTAGCTTGACAAAGGCTTTTTATAATACCGGTTCGGGCAACTTTGCTTTTGTGTGGGATTTTGGGGATGGCACAAACAGTGTTGATGCTTATGCACTACATACATTCGCAAACTATGGTACCTACCCGGTAAAGATAACAGTATGGAATATCTGTGGCCGTGACAGCATCACAAAGCCTGTAAATATTGCCCTTGAAGCCAACACCATATTACCGGCTTCGCCAAAAGTTTTGATTGCCAACCGCGAATGTCTGGCGGCCGACAGCACTTGGACCAACTATTACTTTGACAACAACACACCAGGTAATACTGATGATGATACGCTGCTGCTTTCGCTCAATAAAAACGGCAACTACATAGGCACCATTGGCGATGGAACTTTTCAACTAAAACTGGTAGCCACGGCGGGTGCAGGCAGCAACACGGGTATACTATTGACCAATCCACTCATTACCAATCCGTCAGGGTTTTGGGTCATGAACCGCTATTGGAATGTGGTGCCAACGGTGCAGCCAACCACACCGGTGGGTGTAAAATTTTACTTTAACACGCAAGACCTAAACGATGTGAACGGGTCTTTCCCTACCCACAACCTGAACGTGTATGACCTGCTGTTTTATAAAACCATGGGTGGCAATCCTGATCCAACTTCTAACCTGGCCGGGGCTACGCACATTACCAGCATTGTGATTGGCAATGCTCCAGACACCACGCACTGGCTATCGAATTATTTAGGGAATAACCACTACAGTGCCGAGTTTCAAGTGGCGCACTTTAGCGGTGGGGGTGGAGGTGCCACGGGAAATGGACAGATTCTTCCACTTCAGTTGGTCTCATTTAGCGCAGTGAAAAAAGGAACAAGCAACCTGCTGCAATGGACAACAAACGCCGAAGTGGACATGCGCAGCTTTGAGGTGGAAAGGAGTGTGAACGGGGTAGAATTTGCAACAATAGGAATGGTGAATGCTATGAAAAATCAACTTAACAATGTGAACAATGCGTACACATTTACCGACAAACATCCATTACCTGGCGCAAATTACTACCGCCTGAAAATGATTAATAAAGACGGTAGTTTTGTTTATTCGGTGGTTAGAAAATTAGCAAACATTTCATTCGACATTAGCATTTACCCCAACCCTGTAAAAGACCTGCTAACCCTAACCCTGCAAAGTGACAGCCGCACTAAGGCAAGTATGAGCATGACAGATGCAGCAGGCAAAACTGTACTAAGCATAAGTAGCTTTTTGGTAAATGGAACAGTTACAAAATCAATCAACATAGCCTATTTGCCTGAAGGTGTTTATTATTTGAAAACCACAACGGATGCTGATACCTATGTGCAAAAGGTGGTAAAGTGGTAGTAAATTAGGAACGTTTTTATTTCTCATAAAGTTAGAAGGCTGTCCGGAAGGGCGGCCTTTTCTTTTTAGAAAATGACGGTCAAAGTCAATTTTGATACATAATTCAGAAATGCGATGGGTCTGAAATGTGTTGAAATATTGAGCAGGAGAAGTTTACTCTTCTCGAAATCGAAATAAAAAACAGCAAAACTAAAATGACGATCGAATTGATGTGCGTTTTTAGGTTATCAAAAAAATTTGTCAAAATCAAAAAGAATATTTTACTTTGCATTTCAAAGTGCTTTTTATGAACGATGAGATAAGAGCTTCAGACACTTTACAGGACATCAAAAAAATCATGGAGCGGAGCAGCCGTTTCATTAGCCTGAGCGGCCTCAGCGGCATTGCTGCGGGAGCCTGTGCGCTGGTAGGTGCATGGTTTGCACACAAGGTCATTAGCCACAGCAACTCCTATTTTGCTTCCGGTCGTGGCGAGTCCTATGAAATTATTAGTACCAAAGACACGCCAACCACTATCATTGATTTTATGGGCAACCGGCTGTTCATCATTGGAGCGGTCACGTTTGCGGCAGCATTTATTTTTGCTTTCTTGTTTACTTATTTGCGCAGCAAAAAAACCTATACACCCATTTGGGGTTACACCGCTCAGAAGCTGATGTGGAATGTGTGTGTTCCGATGTTTGTTGGCGGCCTCTTTCTCCTGAAAATGATACAAGCAGGCATCTATGGTTTCATTGCTCCAGGCTGTTTGATATTTTATGGACTGGCACTGGTAAATGCCACTAAGCATACACTTCCGGAAATAAAATACCTGGGTTATGGACAACTCATAACCGGTGTCATCAATCTTTGGTTTATCGGTCAGGGACTGTGGTTTTGGACGTTTGGCTTTGGCATTTTGCACATAGCTTACGGAGCCATTATGTGGTGGAAATATGAAAGGATCAGCGAAAAGGAGGAACTATGAAAAACCCGATTGAACACCTCAATAAAGTATTTGACAGCCGCATACGCCTGGGCATCATGAGTGCCCTGATGGTGAATGCGGAGTCAAGCTACAATGAACTGAAAGAACTGATACAGGTGACAGATGGGAACCTGGCCAGTCACCTGAAAACATTGGAAGAAAGCGGCTACATAAAAGTTCAGAAAGGCTTTATTGGCCGCAAGACAAACACGACTTATGCAGTTACCAAAGCCGGAGAAAAAGCATTCAAACAACATCTGGATGCTTTAAACGAAATGATTAAAACGGTGCAATAATTTTTTTGCACTTACACTTTGAAATACAAAGCACTTTTAAAAAATGAAAAACGAAATCAAAATTATCAGGACTTAGCTGCTGTTCTTTATGATCTGTCTTTTCCTGAGTGGCCTTACCGCCATTCCGCTGGAGACAGAGCTATCTTTTGTTCTGAAAATAATTCCTGCTGATACTGGCCTTTACAGATTCATTCAAAGCGTTTATGAAAGCCTTTCTTACACCAATGACCACTATCCTTTCCTGGCTTATGGCTATGATTGGCTGGCTTTTGCACACTTTGTTTTAGCCGTCCTTTTTATTGGCCCTTACAAGAATCCAGTTCGCAACAAGTGGGTGATTGAGTTTGGAATGATAGCCTGCGCACTCATCATTCCCTAAACATAAAAGCCGAAGACCTGCAATTGGCCGACGCCAAACTTTGCTTTGGCGTCACCGACTTTAAAGGGATTGAAGAAGCCATCAACTGCTCTTACAACAACACGCCGATTGAATTGATCCCGGGGCTTCCGTCGTTAATGATAGACTCATCGGGGTTGTCCGCACCCATAGCTTTATCAGCCACAGACCTGGCGCAAACCATTCCTTTTAAACTGACCATGAAAATAAAAGGCAGCGAGCAATTGCAGTTCGTTCCGTTGAGCGGCAACAGCGAATACAACCTTACATCGGCCTGGCCCAATCCCTCATTCAACGGCAATACATTACCCGCTGAAAGACAAATAACCAAAGAAGGTTTCAAAGCAAAGTGGGCATTTAACCAAGCCAACTTACCCTTTGATCTTGTGCTCACAAAAGAAAACCCCATCAACAAAAACGCTTTGGCGTTTGGCATCAACATGGTGCAGCCTGCCGATGACTATGCACAAGCTATGCGAACGGCCAAGTATGCTATCCTCATCATAGGACTCACGTTCGCCTTGTCGTTCATCACCGAGCTGATGCAACAGAAACCCGTGCACCCAATTCAATATATTTTGGTAGGTTTTGCACTCACCCTTTTCTACACGTTGCTGTTGTCGCTCAGTGAGTATATCAAGTTCGACTTATCTTACCTCATTGCAGCAGTAGCCACTATCCTGTTGATTTCGTTGTATGCAAAAAGCCATTTCAAAAACACCAAATCAGCACTCATATTTGGCGGCATTTTACTTACACTCTATGGCTTCATTTATGTGCTGATTCGCCTGGAAGACACAGCATTATTAGTAGGAAGTATCAGCCTGTTTTTGTTGTTGGCTATCATTATGTATGCTACGCGAAGAATCAATTGGTACAACCCAATCGCCTCTTCGGAAGAAGAGAACGTTTAGCCTTCTTGGGTTGCAGTAATTCTTTGAATAGAGAAGGCTGTCAGAAAAGACAGCCTTCTCTATTCAAAGAATGTATTTTAAAAATTAAACCCTCAGGAAATTATTGTAAAAGAAGGAAAGCATCAAAGAAAATAAAAAAATAGAAGAAAACAATGTCATAACGTCAGCATTTGACCGACAATATCAGATATTCAGAGGTAAACCAAAAAAAAGACTTTCCAAAAAATAAATTTGGAAAGTCTTTTCTAATTAAAAGCCTAAATAATTAATCTTTCTTGTCCGCAGGTGCAGCAGGAGCTGCATTTGCTAATACTTCACCGTTAATCGTCAATACGATTGGATCAGCAGTTTTAGCTACACGGACAGTCACTTGTTTTGTAAAGGAACCAACGTTTGCAGCATTATAAGTCACCTTAATTTTGTCAGAAGCATTCTTGGCAATCGGTGCTTTGTTATACTCCGGAGTTGTGCATCCGCATTGTGCAGTGGCACTTTCAATAACAACAGGTGTACCTGTTGCATTTTTGAAAGCAAACTCATAAGAAACAGGAGTACCTTGTTTTACTTTGCCAAAATTGTGTGACATTTCTTTGAATGTCAATGGAACAGCTTTCGCATCTGCTTTTGCAGGTTCCTGCTCATCTGCTTTTGCAACTACGGCTGGTGCGGCGGCTTCTGTTGTAGCCGGTGCTTTTTTCTTCTTCTTAGGTAATGCAAATGTTGAAGACATGCACAAAACGGCTAAGGATAAAAATAATACTTTTTTCATTGTTTTTTTGATTTGTGTGAGAGTTATAAAATGGTGATGTTAATGACGAATATTTAATTGTTTTTGAGCTTAATAATTATTTATCTGCTCCTTTCAGTTTTTCAACTGCACTATTGCCTGGTGCCGGTGTTTCAGGTACTTTATAGCCAACTCCGTGGAACTTTACATGTTTTGACAAGCCATTATTAAAATTAATATCGGCATATTTTTCAAATGGCCCGTTTGCATAGCCGTTGAAACCTAAAGTAACTTTAAACACCTGTCCGGGACCATAAGTTTTTCCCTGCTCGTAGCGCGGAGTGGTGCAACCACAGCCAACTTTTACATTGTCCACTTTTACAGAATCTTTACTTAAATTTTTCATGATTATATCAAACTCTACAGGTTTGCCATTGGGGATTTGTCCAAAGTCATGATTTTCTTCGTTGAATTGAATCACTTTATCAACATCTGGCTTCGTATCTGTAGATACAACACTAGAAGGAAGCAATTTGGATTCAGTCGTCTGTGCATTCACATTCAGAAGAGCAGCAACAAATAAACCGGTGAGTAAAAGCGATATTTTTTTCATTGGAAAATTCATTTTTAAGATTTGTAAAATTACGTTTTTTGGTAGGAAATAATTGTGCCTGATTTTCTAAACTTTTTCTTTTTAAGTTTTTATTAGTAAATGTTTTTCGGTTTAGAGAGAACGAATTCTACCTTAATAAATTATTTGAAAGAAAATTAAGCAGTTTTTTTAACAAAACTAAACAACAAACAGTAAACGCAATATTCTTTCACCTTATTTTTGATGATGGAAAATCCGCATTTCGCAGAGGTAAACGAAGAAGCAATATCTTATGATAGTTTCCGCCACGAGGTTTTGAACGATTACAAAACGGCCATGGAAAGCAGGGAAGCCAGCCTGTTAGGCAGAAAAGAAGTGCTGACGGGTAAGGCGAAGTTTGGCATTTTTGGCGACGGAAAAGAGATCGCCCAAATTGCGATGGCGAAATTTTTCCGTCCCGGCGATTTTCGTGCTGGTTACTACCGGGACCAAACATTTATGTTTTCCGCCGGATTAGCTACAGTGCAGCAATTTTTTGCACAACTATATGCAGACCCGGATATTGCAAACGAACCATTTAGTGGGGGCAGGCAAATGAACTCACACTTCGCCACCCGATTTGTGAACGATAGTGGCGACTGGGTAGATCTCGCCAATCAAAAAAATGTATCCAGCGACATTGCACCCACAGCCGGTCAAATGCCCCGTGCATTGGGATTGGCGATGGCATCCAAAGCTTTCAGAAGCCTGACTGAACCGAACGATTTTAAAAATCTAAGCAATAACGGTAATGAAATTTGCTTTTGTACAATTGGCGATGCCAGCACCAGCGAAGGACATTTTTGGGAAACGATGAATGCAGCAGGGGTCATGCAAGTTCCGCTGGCTGTGTTTGTCTGGGACGATGGTTATGGCATTTCGGTTCCTAAAAAATATCAAACAACCAAAGCTTCAATATCTGAAGCTTTGAGCGGTTTTCAAAAAACTCAATTGAGTAATGGTATAAACATTTATAAGGTGAAGGGTTGGGATTATGCCAGTCTTTGCGAAGTATTTGAAGCCGCCTTATCCGATATGCGCATTTCGCACACACCCGCTCTTTTTCATGTCGAGGAGATTACCCAGCCACAGGGACACTCCACCAGCGGAAGCCATGAACGTTATAAAACACAAGACAGGCTGAAGTGGGAGCGGGACTGGGATTGTATTAAAAAGTTTAGAGAATGGATTATTGCAAATGGAATTGCCGCCGAAGAAGAACTTACGGACATTGAGGCTGCAGCCAAAGAACATGTCCGTGAAAGTAAAAATAAGGCCTGGGAAAATTATATTAACCCTGTGAAGAAACAGGTACAAAAAGCCTTGGGTTTGCTGAATGAAATCCGGTATAGTAACAATGAAAATGCTGCTAAAATAAATCAACTGGCAAGCGAACTTCAAAGTCTGCGTGAACCTGCCCGCCGTGATGTTGCCAAAGCATTAAGAACTGCCTTGCAATTGGAGCCTTTGGCAAATGATGTGCAAGAATATTGGAAAGAACTGAAGCATGAAAACAAAGTTAATTACAATACTTATCTTCTTAACGAAGGTGTGAAGTCGGCCTTAAAAGTGCCAGTTATAAATCCTCACTATGAAGAAGATGCTCCTTTGATTAATGGCTTTGAAGTGCTGAATAAATACTTTGATCTTCTGTTTCATTTTAACAATAAAGTATTTGCCTTCGGCGAAGATTTAGGCCATATTGGTGATGTGAACCAGGGATTTTCAGGATTGCAGGAAAAGCATGGCATGAACCGAATTTTTGATGCTGGAATTCGGGAGCTCACTATTATGGGACAGGGGATTGGCATGGCTTTGCGGGGTCTGCGGCCTATAGCCGAAATACAATACCTTGATTACTTGCTCTATGGTTTGCAACCTTTGAGTGATGACGTTGCCACCACACATTACCGCACCAAAGGACAGCAAAGTTGCCCTCTCATCATCCGCACACGTGGGCACAGGCTGGAGGGTGTGTGGCACAGCGGATCGCCAATGGGCATGGTTATTAACTCACTCCGGGGCATTCATATCTGTGTGCCAAGAAATATGGTTCAGGCGGCGGGCATGTATAATACTCTGCTTCAATCCAACGATCCCGGATTAGTCATAGAATGTTTGAACGGATACAGGCTGAAAGAAACCCTTCCTTCCAATTTGTTGGAATACACGATTCCTTTGGGAAGACCTGAAACTTTAAAATCAGGCGATGATCTCACCATTGTTTCTTACGGCTCCATGCTGCGGATCATACAGGAAGCGGTTGTTTTTTTAAGCACAAAGGGAGTTGATTGCGAAATCATAGATGTGCAGACTTTGTTGCCCTTTGACACAGATCATAACATTGTAGAATCGCTTAAAAAGACCAATCGAATATTGTTTGTTGATGAAGATGTTCCCGGCGGAGCGGCTGCTTATATGTATAACCAAGTCATAGAAATTCAAAATGGTTATCGCTACCTTGATGTGTCGGCCCGCACTTTGACAGGGCAGGCTCATCGTCCTGCTTATGGCAGTGACGGTGATTATTTCAGCAAACCAAATGTGGAAGACATTATTGAAGCTGTGCAGGAAATGATGGCAGAATAGAAGTGCGGGGATATGAAAATGTAAAACCAATTGGTAATGGAAGGTTGGTTATCTATAATTACAACCACTTGTAACACAAAAAAGACCGGACATTTTGCCCGGTCTTTTTTATTTTCATTTAATGAATGTGAGGATTACTGAACAATTACTTTTTCAGTATAACTTCCTTTTTCATCTTTCACTGTTAATAGATACATTCCTTTGTGAAGACCACTGCTCGATGTGACTTTCATCATTCCTAATCCTGTGTTGCTTACACTTACAGGAAATGATCTTCCTTCGCCGTTCATCAAAGAAACGGTTGTGTTTCCTTTTGTATTTACCCTGACTTCCATAGTATTTCCAGTCATTGGATTTGGGTAAACTTTGATGTTATCTGCCGCCATGTTATCAGATGATAAACGGCAGGTTGGATCCACAATTACAGAGGCTACATTGGTATAAGCAAACGCAGCACATCTTGAACTCCTAACCAACAAACGATAATAAGCATTTGCAGTTGCTGCACCTGGTTGATACTGATTGGTAGTTGCACCTGTAATATTTGACCATGGACCTGCAGCATTTGTTGCTTTTTGCCATTGGTAGGTTACTGTACCATCTGTGTAGTGGCAATTAGCAAGCAATTTTATTGCTGCAGGAATTGCGTTCATACAAACACTTTGTGATGTAGTACCTATAGATCCTGCTTCAATCGGAGGATAAACATAGATGTCAACTTGGTTGCTGTATCCTGAATTACCGCAATCGTTATAAGCCTTTCTGCGATAGCTGGTCATGGAGGTAATAGCTCCTGGTGAGTATGAAGCTGATGTAGCTCCGGGTATTTGCTGCCATGTTCCGCCTACCAATGATTCCCACTGATAACTGATGTTGGTAAGACCTGCACATGCATTCAATACACTCTTAATTACGCCGGGTGCATAGCCTGAACAAGTAATGAATGGACCATCAACCAAACCTGCCAGGAAGTTTGTAATTGTAGTAATGTCAATAGAAACTTCATTAGAGTTGGCACTGCGGGTTACACCGCTACACATGTCCATAGCCACTCTTCTGAAATATGTTTTCTGAGTCAGTGTACCGGGCTGGTAAGAAGAACCTGTAGCTCCGGAAATGTCTGCGTAAGTACCGCCAACAGTTTTCATTTGCCATTGGTAAGTCACAGTGCCGCTGCCGCTTGCAGGAGTTACTTCAGCAATTATACCCGGAGCAATACCAGTGCATACCACTATTGAAGTTGATGCTATAGAACCTGGCGAAAGAGCCGTTGTCACATAATTGATAGTAAATGGATCGCTGTAAGCGAACTCTCCATACACGTCTGTAATTTTTCTTCTGTACGTTGTTGTTTGTGTCAATACAGGTGGTTGATAAGATACGTTAGTTGCACCTGCAATTGTTGTCCAGGTACCGGAAACCAATACCTCCCACTGATAGGTAAATGGAGGTGTTCCATATTGAGGAGGGTTAGATCCTGTTGTGATAGGCGAAGGAGTATTCGCTTTAAATACGCAACTCGGACCAGCAAGATTTCCGCCGGTAACAGGGGGTTGGGTGTTGAAATATACTTCTACACTATAAGTATATTTGGTTGCTAAACAGCCGTTATCTGTGGTCGCTCTTCTGTAGTAAGTTGATTTTGTAAGGACAGGTGGCTGATAACTTGTTCCGGTAGCAGAAGGAATGATTGTCCAGGTTCCAAAAGCAACATTGTCAGTTGATTCCCATGAAATATTGAATAAACCTGTACCTCCTGATGGAGAATCCGTATTACTAATATTAAGAGGAGTTTGTCCTGCTCTTACCATTTGTGAAGTTGGGGCAATGTCACCTGCATCAATGGCGGGTCTGATGTCTATTACTACTTCATTTGTAAATGCTGTGCGGAAAGTTGTTCCACAACGGTCAATAGCCACTCTTCTGAAAGTTGTTTTTTCATTAATCGGTTCCGGGAATATCGCTTCACGGATTTGGCCGGTAATGTCTGTCCATACTCCGCCTGTGCTGGTATTTTTAAATTGCCACTGATAGCTAAGTACAACTGCACCTGCAGGCGAGCCTGTACTTTTTATTGGCGCTGGCGAGGAGCCAATACACGCTATTAAAGCCATTGCCTGAATGCTTCCTCCAGTGAGAGAAGTTGTGATTTTGTTAATGACTTCTGATGGTGTATAGGCTATTATACCTGCTGCGTCTGTCACTTTTTTTCTAAACCATGTTGTTTCATTTAAAATGCCAGGCAGATAACTGATACCGTTTGCACCCGGAATGTCTGTAAATGTTACATTATCAAGGCTTAATTGCCACTGAACTGTGTAAGGTGGAGTTCCGCCTCTTGGATTATTCTGGGTTTCAATAATGGAAGCAGGATTGCCGGGAAAGAAACATTGTGAAGGAATTGAAAGATTTCCGGCATTTAAAATACCATCACTGACAATAACAACGGCTAAGTCTGAATTCACTTTATTTAGACAACGGGTATCTACCACGACTCTTCTAAAATAGAATGTTTCATCAAGATGACCGGGAGTGTAGCTTGCTGCTGTTGCTCCGGGAATATCTGAGAATGGCCCTCTTTCCCAAAACGAAGACTGCCATTGGTAAGTGAAGGTGCCACTACCACCACTTGCCGGCGTTACCGAAGTAATCGGTGCCGCAGATTGGGAACGTGTAATTGTTTGAGTCAATGGAGAAATAGTACCTGGCAAAAGAGCTGATACCAAATTAATATTGGCAACATTTGAATAAGCACTGTTACCACAATTGTCTTTTGCTATTCTGCGATATGCAGTTGATTTGTAAAGAAGGGGAACAAGATAATCTGCATCGCCTGCACCTACAATTGGCACCCACCCAGTATTGTTTTCATTCATTTCCCACGAATAGGAAATAAATCCAAGATCGGCACCGGGAACTCGTGAACCGGTAATTTTTCCACCAGATTCACCATAACATAAAGTCGTTGTAGTGGCTGGAGTAATTGTTCCACCCTGCACAACAAGGCTAAGAACAGTTGTAATGCCAGATGTGTCAATGCACGATCCGGTAGAAACAATGACCCTATATGCTCCTAAAGAGCTGGTTGGGTAGCTGCTGCTGGTAGCACCAGATACATTAGCAAAGGGACCACCCGTCGTCATTTGCTTTTGCCATTGATAGTTGTAACCTGATACCACAGGTGTGGCCGCAAGGTTAATGCTGGTACCGCTACATAAGTTAAGTACCGAACCGTTAGAAATTTTGGCTGTAAAGCCGGGACATTTTGCCGTGGAACTTTGAGACCATGATTGATAATTTGACATCACGGAACACAAAAATGCCAGCAGAATCACCCATCTTCGAAAAGTAAACGCTGTTTTCATATTTGGTTTTTTAATCAATAAAAAAATGAGAATAATTGTTTTTATATTTATTGCTATTTAATAATTAATCATTTGTTATAAATATTCTTATATATTTAAGAAATAATTTTCAAATGGATGATAGGATTTTAAATAAAATTTATGACCGATCGAAAAAGAAATTTAACACAAAGTATAATAAGAGGTTGAAACTTTAGATATAGTTGCTTCCGAATAAGATTAAATTAATTTAATCATTTTGCCGCTGTCGGGAATCCAACACTCATTTTTCTTTCCAAACAATTTATACCTGTATTTTGCTACAAAACTATAAATAAAGTCTCTGATAAATTTTGGGATAATTATGAACGCATATAAGAATTTAAAACCCCCTCCCAGGTTTTTAGCTACTAACAAAGCACCTGTAGATTTTGTGTAAATCCGACCATCTTTGTAAAGGCTGAAGGAAGAAAAGTCAGAATCTTGTAAATGAAATTTACGGAGAATTTTTTTGCCTGCATCAGATTGAAGGGATGCAAAGCGAAAAATGTCTTGCTTATCATTCCTGATGACAAACTGCACGACACTGCTGCACAAATTGCAAACGCCATCAAATAGAATAACCGGTTGTCCTATTTGGTTTAAATCATTTGGCATTAGACAAAGATACAAACTTGTTATTTCAGGTTGTGATAAACCTTTTGAACATCTTCATCCTGTTCCAGTTTATCAACCAGTTCCAGCACGTCTTTGGCCTGCTCTTCGGGCAGTTCTACGGTGGTGGTTGGCAGGCGTGTCAGCTCTGCACTGAGGGGAGTGATACCTTTGTCTTCCAATGCTTTTGCCATGATGCCAAAATCTTCATATGGTGTTCTGATGACAATGTTACCTTCAGCATCTTCACCTATTTCTTCAAGGCCAAAATCAATGAGTTCCAGTTCCAGGTCATCAGGGTTCTGACCTTCATTTTTAATTTTAAACTCTCCTAAATGATTAAACAAAAATGACACTGATCCACTGTTGCCCAGGCTGCCTTCGGACTTGCGAAAGTGCATCCTTACGTTTGCCACAGTTCGGGTAGGGTTGTCGGTCGCTGTTTCTATCAGCAATGCAATGCCATGCGGGGCATAGCCCTCATAAATCATTTCGTCATAGTTGGTCATGTCTTTGCCCTGCGCTCTTTTAATGGCGGCTTCCACCCGGTCTTTGGGCATATTGACACCTTTTGCATTCAGAAAGCAGCGGCGTAGGGTGGGGTTTGTGGCAGGATCCGGGCCTCCTGTTTTTACTGCAATCGCTATTTCCTTTCCAATGCGTGTAAACTGCTTGGCCATGCGATCCCAGCGTGCAAACATGGTTGACTTACGAACTTCAAATATGCGACCCATAAAGTGTATTATAATTGGTTAAAACTGATTTTGAGAACGGATGCAAAAGTAAGGGATTTAAGTTATACGAAATATCACAGATGGTTTTAAAAGTTTTCACCTGCAAACACAATTGAGCGAGGCCAACAAACGTCTTTACCTTTATAAATTTTCTTAAGTTAGACACTGTGTCAACTTAATCATTTAATTGTCTGATTCTTATTTTTCGCATTTGGGTCCATGCTTATATAAATTCCAGACTGGCGCTGGTGTAACACACGATTGTTGATAGAACAACCGAAGCAGTAGTATAATCGCTACTTTTTTTAAACAATTTCTTGAATTCGCTAAAAATATGATTTTGATAAATTGAAGGCTCCGCCGTTACCAGCCGACCTTTCCATAACGAGATTTTTGGTAAGTGATTTCTCCTATCTTTATCTCTGTGCCGACTTTAGTTAATGTGTATTGGTATAACTTAGGCCATCAATAACCTTCGGTCTTTTTTACTAAGATACAGTAAAGAAATTAATAGAAGAAAGATTGGCTTTGAGGGAAGATAGCGGTATTTTATGGTTGGGAAGATTTTGGTTAGTTGGAACAAAAGGAATTGGGAGATAATTATATTATTTCCGAAAGGCAATATCGCCTACGCAACAAAGGATAGTAGCAAATGCCGTTTGGATCTTCGCTGGAATGTTCAAAATCTTTCCTACCTATTCATGAATTATAATTTAATTATAATCAATTTGTTATGATGTATAATTTATTCATAATCAAAATATCGCTTCAGCTTATTGATCGGTTTTTCAATACACGTCCATGAGATCAGGCACATCAGCATGAGCAAAGAAAACTCCTGTATAAAAAACCACAGCGGCTCTATACTTTGAGGCATGGCTTTATTCCACAATAGATCTATACCCTTGTTCTCAAACTGCTTATTGATCCACATCCACAACTCAGGTATAAACAGATGATATAGATATACACCATAGCTAACTTTTCCAATGCTCTTCAGCCATTTATTATTCAGTATATAGTTGAGTATTTTATTGTTGTTTTTAAAGAGGCAATAATAAATTATACATACCGCCAATAGCGAATGAATAGTTCTTGCAGGCAGAAAAGAATAATCAAAAACGTGAAATAGAAACAGCACGATAACTGCAATAAAAATATACCGGAATCTGGGCTGTATTTTTTGTATAATGTCTTGCCTGTATGCAACAGCAAAAGATAAAAATCCACCTATAGCAAATGCATCAAAGCAGGCAGGCGTAAAAATCTGCACCCACCAGCCGTTGTTGATGAAAATATAATTGGATGAAATACCAATTGATGAGAAACAAACCTATCAGGTAAGGCAACCACTTTCTATTGATAAGGATAATTAACCAGGGCCATATCAGGTAAAACTGTTCTTCTACTGCCAGAGACCACAGGTGGGCTACTCTTGCAGGAAAAAACTGCTGCGAAAAAAACAGGTAGTTGGCCGTGTAGGTAAAATAATAAACACCATCTTTTGCAATCGCCGGATCATGCATCAGCCATAAAACAAACAGCAGCAGGTAATAGATAGGAAATATCCGCAGCGTTCTGCGGATGTAAAAGTTTTTAAACGCTGTCCCTCTTGTGGTTGTCTCTGCTTCTACCTGCTTTTTTGCTTTTAATAAAATGCCTGTTATGAGAAAACCGCTCAGTACAAAAAACATATTTACACCCAATGCACCATTGGGAAAAAAATTGAGCACCTTGTTGGTTTCAAACCAATGATGGATGATAACGAGGATAACGGCTATCGCTCTTATACTATCAAACTGGGGAATGTAATTACTGATTTTATAAACCGGTGCCTGTTCACGAAATGGCTTATGCCTGTTGAAAAAAATCAACAACAACAACGGAAGTAACCCTGATAAAAATATAAGATAACCTGGCTTTAAAGGTTTGTTTGAAGTAAAGTTTATACTTGAATATTCCCTGTCGTTTCCGCCGCTATCCCATATATCAGTTGTGTTGCCCTGCCTGTCTTTCGTTTGCCGCATCCAATAGTTTAGAATGGTATTGTACGGCAGCCCAATCTTTACCCGAAAAGCTCCGTCAATGTTATTCATCTTAGTATATACCACCCCATTTTTTACATAGGATCCGGCAGGTACAAATTGCTTGGGCGGAGTCTGCATGTAGTTAACTCCCCACACCATATACACCTCTGATGCGTTACTATTACGGTACACAATCTCCTGCTGAAAAAAGCTGTCATCCTCTGCCTTTTTGGTAATAAAATATCCGGCGATGCAAAACGAAAAGATGATCAATATAACAGCAGTCTTTTTATTCATTACCCATGCTTAATAATGATTGAAGTACTTTGTCTGCATCAAAAAAATCTATTGCAATTTCTCTTGCCTTTTTACCATGCAAAGAATAATCAGCATTCACTCTTTCTATTTGTTCTGCTGCCTCATTTACATTTGAAAAAGTCAACACACCAATGCCTGTTGGTAAAAGATCTTTTAGTCCGGTGTCTTGAACAATAACGGGCTTGCCGGATGCCATATAGTTAAGCGTCCGCTCACTAAACCATCCGCTGTTAGTGATAACATAGCCATGTTTTGCAACAGACCATTCACCTTTTGAGTTGGCTATATAATTTTGAAAAACCTGTGGAGTTCGTGTTGCTTCCAGTGGATCGCTTATAATCCACCCGTCATGTATGAGTTCTTCTCTTGGAGCATTTGGACTGCCCAACGCCAGCTCCAGCTTTTCATTGGTATGCTTAGGCAATGATATAAAAGGCTTGAACGAAAGAGATTTCATTCCATAGACCTTACCATCATAATCACCTTGCTTATAACTATCCCACTGCATAACGGTTGTCCAGTTAGCATGTATTTGTTCTTCTGAAACTTTCCACAACTCTATGCAAAGAGGTTGTCGTGTGGATCGCCATGGCAATCCATCATCGGGTATGCTGCATATACTTTTACCAAAATTTTCTCCAAACGTAGCAAAATGGGTATGTGCTTTTGCATGCTCCATAGCTTTATTGTCAGTAAGATGTTTGATCTGTGTAAATGCCGGATCGGTATCAACAAATATTCTGGTGGGCACACATGTCCACCAGTTGCGTAGGGGATTTACACCCGATACATTGATGACTATATCGGCTTTATTGCAAAAAGAAAAAACAGCCTGTTTACTTTGTCCGTACCACGTATTGGTATGAGCATCATAGTATGCCCAATTATTTCGTAGGTCAAGGGAGTCGAAAATATTTTTTATGAACTTTAGTCCGTATTGTGGATCAATGGATGTTTCAAAAGTTTCGGGGTTATAACAACCGGCGAAGTCGTCGCTGTCTTCAAGAAATAATACATCATGACCCATTTGCTTTAAGCCCACGACATACTGGAGGTGATGCCATACCAATCCACCCAAAGGTCCTCTTACAATATATCCTAGAACAACTATCCGCATGTTTAATTTAAGATGGTCTAAAAAGTGATATGTTCAAATGAGCAAAGATGAATTCTGGTTCTTTTAATTACTTCTCTTATCCGCTGATCGCACAATGTCTGTACTTCTATTTGCCTTTCAGTTTTATACATGGTTTGCATATCATCCAAAAAACCGGGATGGCAAGCCATTTCAGTAATGTCATCTTGAATGGAAGAAATAACTTCACTTAAAGCTTCTACTTCAATTGCCTTATGATAGGGCGAACCATCTTCTGCCTGCCCGTAAAATTCGCCGCAGTATTTTACCTTATCGCTGCACCTGCGAAGTGTTACATCTAACTGCTCTGCAACTTGTTTTATAACAGGCAAAATATTTTCCCGTAAATGCACGTGCTGATGAGAGTCAATATGCGTTGGCTTTTTACCGGTTAGCTTCTTAAATATTTCCAACTGGTGATAAACTTCAGCCTTCACTGCTTCAGCATCTTCCAGATTGACAACCTCGTATAAAGCCTTCCATTCTCCATCACTATAAAACCACTCTCCCAAATCAATATGAAGACCTACACCCAAAGCAGTATGAGATTTTGAATACGCTACTGCATCAGCAACTGCAGGATAGCGCACCATCAGGCTTGCACTTGTAACAATGCCTTCTTCATGTGCCTGTATAATGCCTTTGTTTATTCCTAATGACTGGCCAAAATCATCGGCGTTTACTATCAGTCTTTTTTGGCTCATGCTCCCAGATCGTTTAATAGCTTTTGCAATACCGTTTCTGCTTTAAAATATTCTTCCGCAATTTCTCTTGCAGCCTTGCTGTGTTTTTTGTAATTACTGTTGATCGTATCAAATGCTTTAACGATGTCTTCCATAGTGTTGAAGGAAAATAAACCTTCACCTGTGGGTATTGCACAGTCGAATGAAGTATCCTGTGTAATAACAGGGCGACCCGCAGCAAGATAGCAAGCGCTTCTTTCGCTGAACCAGCCACTACGCAAACGAATATTCTGATCTTTGGCAAAGCTGAACTCTCCACGTGATGCGATGATATAATCCCTGTAAGTCCAGGGATCCATGGTGAACGAAGGTGCATCTATTAATTGCCAGCCATTAGATGTCAGCATGGTATAATCATCCCCCGATAAACCAAGTGTGGGTACCTCGGTGCCATGACCATGCTTTATCATTTCGGGCTTAGCTACATTTGTAGCCAACTCTATGGATTGATGAATTCCTTTCGGCAGGCTAATAAACTTCAAAAATTCGTGATGCTTGCTCCAATGAAATGTTTCTCCATTAAATTCAATATCACGGCCACCCTGTTTGTAATTGCTTACTGTAGTAAACTCTTTTTTTGTTGGCTCACCGCTCTGCCACATATCCATTAAAACGGGCTGTCTTGTTTTTGCACGAAGTCGGGGTAATGGGGGAATCGGACAATCAGCATTACCAATATTTTCTCCATAAGTTACTACATCGTTATGTTCGTCCACAATGCCTTTTACATTTTCATCTCCCTGTGCGTACTTTATTTCATGATATACAGGATCAGTACCAAAATACACTAATCTTCCAACTTTTAATTCCTCTTGTGCAAAACGTGTTGCCGCCGAAATATTGAATACAAGATCAGCATTCGCCAACATGTCTTCAGCTTTATTCTTATTAAGACCCAACCACTGTTTGTCTTCAGAAAAGCTACACCTGTATGCCCATTTGTTTGCAATACCAAACCGATTGGCAACAGACTTTAAATAAGGTATAGCGTAATCAGAATTATTAACCCTCATTCCAAGCTCTGGATTATACGGCCATGTGGAAGTGGTTTCAAAATAATAAACATGGTGCCCAAGGCGCAATAGTCCCACGACCATCTGCATATGGAAAGTCCTTACCTGTTGTGTGCTGCGAACAATACCGGTCATTTCTTTGATACGCTCTGCGGCTTCGCCAGAGGTGAGTGGGGGCTGTTTTATGAAGC
>JAYTGA010000315.1:0-5002 GCA_043733905.1 Segetibacter sp. | reverse complement strand
GCCTACGAAGATGTGGGCGACAGCAGCATTTACATTGGCACCGAAATAGGCGTTTACTATTTCAACACCCTCATCAACAAATGGATTCCTTTTAACAATGGATTGCCGCTGTGCAGGGTGCAGGAACTGTTTATTAACTACACCTCTAAAAAACTAATTGCGGGTACTTATGGCCGGGGCATTTTCATGACCGATCTATATTCGGGTAGCTGCGCCTCAACGATGACGCTGACCGGCTCGGTTAATCAAAACAATACCTACTCGGCGGGTACGCAACTGAACTCTACGCAAACTGTGTATGGTGGTGCCAACTCGACTGTCCGTTACTACTCAGGTGGAGCTGTGACCATGCAGCCGGGTTTTGTGGCACAGAGCGGCTCAGGGTTTGTGGCGGCTGTGGCAGGCTGCGGCGGAGAGGTGGATCCCATACTGGATAAAAAGGCTCAGAAAAAAGCTATTTTGAAACCATCATTGAGCAAGAAGAGAAAAAAATTATTGAAAAAATGAATAGCAGAATCCATTAAAATATTTTTATTTTATTTTCCGGCAGCGGAAATAAAAAATATAATAAAATTTTTCTTTGTGCAGCTGAGTATTTTTATTTACTTGTATCATTCTATAAAATTTTGTATCATCTTGTATCATTTTTTATTTTTTATTAAATTGTAGCATCTTGTATCACTTTGTAGTATCTTGTATCATTTTGTAGCAAATGGAAAATTTAGTTTACCTTTTTAGAGTTAATCTTGATTGGCAACTCATCTCTCTTATTAGCCAGATTGATCGGTTTGATGCTTCCTGGACTTCAATTGAAAGACGGGAAAAGCAAGTTCTAAAAAAGCTTAATCAGTTGCATTGGTAAGAATTAAATTATTGTTGAAGTAATCAAAATAAATTCTAAATTTCTATGGAATTATTAGGGAAACTACAGCCAATTCTCAAGACCGGGCAGGAACAATTTCATTATAAAGGAACTCCGCTACAAATGACCTTATTTGATTTCTGGAGGTGGTCTGTTTCTGACATAATGAGCAATGCCACAAGGGGTATTCTTGCGGAGTTTATAGTAGCTTCTGCAACATTAATTAACTTAAAAACAATAAGAGAAGAATGGGGTGCCTTTGATTTAGAAACTCCGGACGGAATAAAGCTGGAAATAAAGTCATCGGCCTATCTTCAAACATGGCATCAGGAAAATTTATCGAAAATTAGTTTCGGTATACGCGAAACCTATGGGTGGAATAGTTCTACCAATAAATATGGTACTCAAGCTCAACGTCATGCCGATGTTTATGTTTTTTGCTTATTACATCATGGTGACAAGCAAACTGTGGATCCACTCAATATGAATCAATGGTGCTTTTATGTTTTGCCCACAGTACAAATAAATAATTATACAAGAAGCAAACATTCAATAACCTTAAAATCGTTGGAAACATTAACATCACAAGTTACATACGAAAATTTATCCCAGGAAATAAAACAGAAAAATATATTGAACAATGTTTCTAAAAATAATGAAATATCTACCCCGAAAATCGAACAAATAATTTTAGAAGAAAGTAACATTTTACACCTTAAAAAGGGGGACATAAATGCTCATGAGATTCTGCAAGATTGGAGAAATCAGAACCTACAAGGCTACTTGATAAATTTTAAAAGTTACAATAATGCAGTGCTGCACAAAACAATTTGTAAACACCTTGGAGATACAACATGGGAAGCTGAAAAAAATAACTGGGGTAGTATGGGAAATACAGATAAAGTATGTTCTAATAACAAAATTGATTTGTTGGGATGGGCAGAAAAAAATTTAAGAGCTAATTTGAAAATATGCGGAAGTTGCAATCCTTGAAATTGAAAACTGGAATTGAAAATATCAACAGTAAATAGACCCTACAATCATTAATCACAAATTCCGATTGTTTATTGAAAATTTTATTTCCTAAACTGTGTAAGAGTGTAAAACCGTAATTCTTTACATTTGCCGTTCAATTTACATTTTGAAGCATCGTTGGTATGAAGAAAATAGAACTGGAAATTGTTGCCCTTTCGCATAGCATTACCCAAACCCATTCTTATGCAGTTGTGTTGGGCGAAGTGAATGGCCTGAGACGTTTGCCGATTGTCATAGGCGGTTTTGAAGCACAAGCCATAGCAGTGGCTTTGGAGCGTATGCAACCGAGCCGTCCGCTGACACACGACCTGCTCAAAAATTTCATGAACGCATTCAGTGTGGATCTGCAGGAAATCATTATTAACGATTTGCAGGAAGGGATTTTTTACTCAAAACTGGTCTGCATTAATGAGCATGATACGGTGGAAATAGACAGCCGCACAAGCGATGCTCTGGCACTTGCCGTCAGGTTTGGTTGCCCCGTTTACACCTACGATACCATCCTGGACAGTGCCGGAATTTTGATGGAAGAATCAGGGTCTTCAAAAAAGAAACAGCAGGTGTCCACAATAGCTGAACCGGGCAGCCGCGACGACCTGAGCGGCTTGAGCATTGAGGAACTGAACCACCTGCTAAGCGAAGTGCTGGAGCAGGAAGACTACATCAGGGCCATTTCCATCCGAGATGAAATAAAAAAAAGGAAAAAATAGGAAGAGTTATGAACTATGAGTTATAAACTATGAGCTGTGAAGTGTAAAGTGTTAGGTGTAAAGTAGCAAAACACAGATAACTAGAAACGTAACAACGAGAAACTAGAAACTAGAAACGTAACAACGAGAAACGCTTCAAACGAAAAACGACAAACGTGCTCTCCTTCCCCAATTGCAAAATAAATCTTGGCCTTAACATACTTCGAAAAAGGTCAGACGGCTATCACGATCTTGAGACCGTTTTTTATCCCATTCCGCTCACAGATGTACTGGAACTGGTAGAATGTGACCAACCGGGGTTTCAACTGTCTGGTTTAAAAGTGGAAGGAAACCCCGATGACAATCTTTGCCTCAAAGCTTACCATTTACTAAAACAGGACTTTCCCCATTTGCCTGCAGTCAGTTTTCATTTGCTCAAAGCCATCCCAATTGGTGCAGGCCTGGGCGGAGGCAGTGCAGACGGGGCTTTTATGCTGAAGCTGCTCAATCAAAAATTTCGCTTAACACTTACAGAACAACAGTTAATTGATTATGCTTTACAACTGGGTAGCGACTGTCCTTTTTTCATTGTCAATAAGCCTTCGTTTGCCACCGGACGTGGTGAAAAGATAGAACCTGTTGAGTTGGATTTATCCCCTTACAAATTCGTAATTGTAAACCCGGGCATTCACATTTCCACAAAAGAAGCATTTTCAAAACTGGTTCCTGCCGTTCCGGCAAAATGTATCAAAGAGATTATTCAGCAGCCTCTTACTACATGGAAAAATGAGTTGGTCAACGATTTTGAGAAACCTTTTTTTCAGTTGCATCCTGCAATTGAAAGCATTAAAACACAACTCTACAATGCAGGCGCAGTCTATGCTTCAATGACCGGGAGTGGCAGCACTGTTTATGGCATTTTTGAAAAATCTACAAGGATCAGCCTTTCATTTCCTCCCGGTTATTTACACATGCAATTGCCCGCCTCATGAAAATATTGTTGTATTCAATCGGCAAACCACACGACACTTATGTGAAGGAAGGAATTGAAGAATTTACAAAACGCATTGGCAGGTATTACCCGATGGAATGGAAAATTTTGCCCCCGGCAAAACAAACCATCAACACAACAGAAAGCGATGTAAAAAAGCAGGAAAGCGCAACTGTATTCAATGCTTTGCACAAAGACGACTACCTTGTTTTGCTGGATGAAAGGGGCAAACAATTGAGTTCTCCGCAACTGGCTTCTTTTCTTGAAAGCCGCACCAACAGCAGCGTGAAGCAACTGGCATTCCTGATTGGAGGTGCCTTTGGTGTGGATGAATCTGTCACAGCGAGGGCTGGATTTGTGTGGTCATTTTCGACATTGGTTTTCCCCCACCAATTAATGCGGCTGATGCTGGCAGAACAACTCTATCGTGCATGTACCATTATCCGAAACGAAAAATATCATCACCAATAAATAATTAACTTGCCTCCATGTTCACCATCACAAATATCATTGTAGTCATGACAGCCATCATTTCTTTCATGGCTTTTTCAAATCTAAAATTAAAAGACAATCTAATTTTTGCACCAACAGCAGTTACTCATCAAAATCAATGGTACAGGTTTTTTTCCTGCGCTCTCATTCATCAAGACATTACACACCTTGTCTTCAACATGTTTGCATTGTATTCATTTGGCAACCTGGTTGAAAGCTCATTTAGTGAAGTCTTTGGCACCAAAGGCACACTGCTTTACATTCTTTTGTATGTCATTTCGCAGTTCCTCTGCCTTGTACCAACCTACACCAAACACAAGGAGGATTATTACTACCGTAGCCTTGGCGCAAGTGGTGCAGTGTCGGCAGTCATTTTTGCTGGCATTGTATTATTTCCTTTGGCAAAAGTGGGCATGTTCTTTATCCCAATTGGTATTCCCGGGTTTATTTTCGGCTTCATTTATCTTGGCATCACCGCCTATCTTGACCGCAAGGGAGGCGGCAATACCAATCATTCAGCCCACATGTTTGGTGCCATTGCAGGCATTGGTTTGCTGCTGTTTTTTGGTTTCACCATGTCGCCATATAACCTTGTGGAAAATTTCCTGGAACAGGTGAAAACTTTTGGGCGGTAAGGTTTGGGGACTGTAATGATGAAGAGTTTGCGCAAAGCCCGGATTCAAAATTGATTACCTTCTCAAACTATCTTTGATAAAAATTAAACAATGATTGTTTCTTAAATCACTTTATATAATGTTCTGCGAAATAAACTTGGAGAAACCGAAGCTCAAGCCGTTGTAGAAGGAATAAAATATGAGGTGAAAAATCAGCTTGGTATTTGTAACGAAATTAAATGTACATTTGTGAACAATATTAGCGTATGCAAACAGATGTTTTATTAAAGGAAAAGTACGATAGTTTACTTCCGTTTCT
>JAYTGA010000314.1:0-2969 GCA_043733905.1 Segetibacter sp. | reverse complement strand
CACAGCCACGTTGCTCGGCTCGTCGTGTCCTTCTACAAACAGCGTGGTCGGAATGAGTGGTGTGCGGTTGCCGTTTTTGTCCAGCATTTCCACAAACTCTACAATACCACCTTCACTATAAAATGTTTTGAAATAAGGTTTGCCATCATCGTCCAATTCCCGCAGGTCGGTCATGTTGATGTTGATCCGGCGGTTGAGATAAGAAAGTTCCCGAAGGCGGCCTTCCAAAATTTCCCTTTTATAAATTGTTTCCTGGAAAATGCTATCATCGGGCCAAAACGTGACGGTTGTGCCTGTGATGTCAGATGTGCCTATTTCCCTCACCGGGTATTGTGGAATGCCAATGCGATATTCCTGTTCAAAGATTTTTCCTTCCCTGCAAACGGTCACCAGCAATACTTTGCTCAAGGCATTTACACAACTTACGCCTACACCGTGCAGGCCACCACTCACTTTATAAGTGTTCTTGTCAAATTTGCCACCAGCATGTAGCACGGTCATCACAACTTCCAATGCACTTCGACCTTCTTTTGTATTGATGCCAGTAGGGATGCCTCGTCCATCGTCGCTCACAGTAATGGAGTTGTCTTCGTGAATAGTCACGTTGATATTTTTACACCATCCAGCCAAAGCTTCGTCAATGCTGTTGTCAACTACCTCATATACAAGGTGATGAAGTCCTTTCACACCCACATCGCCAATGTACATGGCGGGCCTTTTTCTTACAGCTTCCAGACCTTCTAGTACCTGTATACTATCCGCACCATAGTCTTTGTTCTGTGCGGCCGCATCATTTATAATTTCATCTGCCATAACTGCTTGATTATCCTGCTTTTTAAGCCTTAGCGGGAGGAGGGCGAAAGTACGATAAAATAAGGGTTTTTAGCGCAGGAAAAGAGAAGATTTTTGGGAAAAAGCGAACGTAAAAAATAATAGTCTTTACGGCTTAAAAGCTGGTATTAGTGAGAAGATATAAGAATAAATATTAGTTACAAGTTAATTAAACTGAAAGCATTTAGTCTCATTTCTTGGTTAGTATTTTTCTTATTTCCCTGCAAAAATTGCTTTCCGTTTTTCCACAAAAGCAGTCGTTCCTTCTTTCATGTCGGCAGTGGTGAAGCAGTTGCCAAAGCCCGTCATTTCTACATCGTAGCCATTTTTCTTTTCATCAAAAACCGCATTGGCCGCTTCAATGCACTTTGCGATTGCTAACGGTGCTTTGGTGTTTACGAGGGTGAGAATTGCTTTTGCCTTATCCATTAGTTCTGCGGCGGGAACAACATAGTTGACTAACCCATATTGCAAAGCCGTGTTAGCATCAATGAGTGCGGCACTGATTAGTAATTCTATAGCCCGCCCTTTGCCAATTAGTTGCACCAGGCGTTGTGTGCCGCCATAGCCTGGAATCAGCCCAAGGTTGACTTCGGGTTGCCCAAACTTTGCATTGTCTGCTGCAATCCTGAAGTGGCAGGCCATTGCCAATTCGCAACCTGCACCCAGAGCAAAGCCGTTGACTGCTGCTATTACTGGTTTTGGACTGTTTTCTATTTTGAAAAAGATGTCCAACCCTTTTTTTGCTAAGGCCATTCCTTCATCTACAGACAAGCCCTCAAACTCGGTAATGTCGGCTCCGGCAACAAACGATTTTGGCCCGGCACCAGTAATAATAGCCGACTTTATTTCAGGAGTAGAGCAGACTTTGTCCATCACCAATCCCAGTTCGCTCATCACAGTTTTATTGATGGCGTTCAGTTTGTCAGGTCGGTTAATTGTAATAGTAAGGATGTTGTCTTCGAGGGAGGTTAGGAGTGTTTGATACATAAAGTTTAAGGTTTAGAGTTTGGGGTTTAATTCATGGGTTGTTGTTTATTTACTTAAGTTACTTGTCATACACTTTTTGCTTTTGACTTTTCTCTTTTGAATTAATTTATCAAAAGTCCCGATGTTCATTCACCCAAACCCTGATATAATCTGCAATTTCGGTGGTGGGTGTGCCGGGAGGAAATAGAGTTCCAACGCCCATCTCGTTCAATTCTTTCATATCTTCCTGAGGAATGATGCCACCGCCAGTGAGAAGCACATCGTTCATTTCTTTGTCCTTCATCATTTGAATGACTTTTGGAAAAACGGTCATGTGGGCACCGCTGAGTATGCTGATGCCAATTGCATCCACGTCTTCCTGCAATGCAGCGTTGACAACCATTTCAGGGGTTTGGCGCAGACCGGTGTATATGACCTCCATGCCTGCATCGCGGAGGGCGGTGGCTATTACTTTTGCACCACGGTCGTGGCCGTCAAGTCCTACTTTGGCAACCAAAACCCTGAGCGGTCTTTTATTTTCTGCAATCATTTTTTCCTTTAAAGATTGTAAAATTAAGAATGATTTATCGTCTGAATTCATCTTTCATTTCCCTGATGCCTTTTTCTATCATACCGCTCACCTGCTTGTTTCCATTTTCATACAAAATGATTTTTGTTCCTTTTTCAACCGCATACACATTTGTAATGCTGTCCACAACGGAATATTTTTCAAATTGCTGAAACACTTCATCATCTTTTTCAGGTATCCTTCTACCCACATAAAGCAGCGTATGAACATCATAAGTCTCGGGCATCCACAACAGGAAACTGCCATTGTCACTGTTGATGGCCGGAAGGCCTTTCCCGTAATATTTCAACGCACCTGCCATGCCATAATTTCTACAGTAAACCATTGTTCGCTTCTTGGTGCTGTCGGGCAGTTTAACATACAGATCAGACACTTTCCCGGCCATTTCTTTCCATGCCTGCATGTCTGCAAAGTCCTGTGGCAGTTCATGATCTTTCAAATCTTCCCAATGGTTGGCACCAGTTTTATCAAGACCCGTTTTGCGATAATAAGCCGCCAGTTTTTCGGGCTTCCACACCGGAAGAATGGCTGGTATGATTGGGATAAATAAAGCAAAAATAATGACAACGGCAGCATAGCG
>JAYTGA010000313.1:0-16345 GCA_043733905.1 Segetibacter sp. | reverse complement strand
CGACAAATCCATAACAGCCCCCGGTGCACGGCTACCGAAGGTTTCGTTCAACAGCGGTTTCATCCCTTGCCCGTTGGGCAGGACGAAACCTTAGTTATTAGAGGAAGTAGAAGTAAAAAAACAATCAGCTAAAAGACATTTTGGAGTGCATGGGTATTTTACAAAGCAAACGTGGAATGTAGTCGCAGAATACATAAAGAATTTTAGCAAACCTGGTGATTTAGTTTTAGATCCTTTTGGGGGAAGTGGCATTACAGCAGTTGAGGCTTTAATGAATAATAGAAAGGCTATTCACATTGACTTAAATCCAATGTCGGTGTTTATGGTAAATTCATTAGTAGCTCCCGTTAAAACTAATGAATTGACAGATGCATTTTTAAAAATAATCTCGACATTTAAAACGCAAATTCCAATAACGGAAAAACAAATTGAAGTAGCATTGACAAAATATCCTTCCCCCAAAGGGCTAATTTTACCTAAAGCTTCAGATGTAAAATTTGTTGAAAATCTTTTTTCAAAAAAACAACTTGCCCAACTTGCTCTTTTAAAACATTTGATTAATAATGAGTCAAATGAGAACATACGGAATTCCTTGTTGCTGGCTTTTTCAAGCACTTTAACTGTATCAAATTTAACCACGCATGCAGGAGAAAAAGGGGGACCAAATTCAGGTGCATTTGCTTATTACAGATATAGAATAGCACCAAAGCCTTCTGACATTTCTATCTTAAAAAGTTTTGAAGCTAAATTCAAAAAAATATTAAATGCAAAAAAAGAAATTGAACCCTTTATTAACGATCACACTATTTCCAACGGGCAATTTATTAAAGGAACGGCCACAAATTTAAAATGGATTCCAAAAGAAAGTATTGATTACATTTATACTGATCCGCCCTACGGAAAGAAAATTTCATATCTTGATTTATCAGTTATGTGGAATGCTTGGCTCGATCTAAAAGTAACTGAAGATGATTTTAAACAGGAAGCAATAGAAGGTGGGGAACATAAAAAAAGCAAAAACGAATATAATAGCCTAATGGCTCAAAGCATCAAAGAAATGTACCGAGTTCTTAAGTATGATCGCTGGATGAGCTTTGTTTTTGCACATAAAGACCCTGAGTTCTGGCATTTAATTATAGAAACCGCAGAATCTTGTGGTTTTGAATATGTAGGTGCAGTACCCCAAAAGAACGGGCAGTCTAGTTTTAAAAAAAGACAAAATCCTTTTACCGTTTTATCTGGACAGCTAATAATAAATTTCAGAAAAGTAAGCAATCCAAGGGCAATAATGAAAGCTAACCTTGGTATGGACATAGCTGAAATTGTAATGGAAACTATAGAAAGTATAATTGCAAAAAATAATGGAGCTTCTCTTGAGCAGATAAACGATGAACTAATTATCAAAGGATTAGAATTAGGTTTTTTGGATTTACTTAAAAAAGAATACTCAGATTTGACACCTATATTAATAGATAAGTTTGATTACAACGAAATGACTGAAATCTTTTCGATAAGAAAAGATACTAAGTTTCGAACCCACGTAGATGTTCATCTTCGTGTACGTTATTTCTTATTTAGTTATTTACGCCGAATGGAAAGGGAAAATAAAAATCCAACTTTTGACGACATTGTAATGAACATTTTGCCATTGCTTAAAAATGGTGTTACACCTGAAAATCAAACAATTTTAAAGGTATTAGAGGATATAGGAGAGCATATTGGGAATGAGTGCTGGCGGCTAAAAACAAGCGGGCAAGGGAAGTTGTTTGTTTAATTTTTTGTGCCAGTGAGATCTTTCGCCATGGCAAGTCTTCTTCCCCTGCCACAACAGCACAACATAAAGAACACAAAAAGCACCACAGACTTTCCCGCTCTTTTCAGCGTTAACTCTTTATTCAACGAAATAAGAGTCAATGAAGAAGGTTTTGTTTTACACAGTGTTTGTGTTGCTGGCGTTTGCAGCCAATGCCCAAAAAGGTCGAAGCATTTATTATTATTACAAAGGGCAAAAACTCTATTATCCCGTTTCAACCGACCGCTTGCTGGTTGGCACAGACCCTTCGCTCTCATTTGCCGGCAGGCGACAATCTTTTGCCAGATCCATTGGCATTGCTCCCGATTCACTGGAGGAAGTCATCAGTGGTAAACAGTTTATAGTGAAGCTGGGTCGCAACAGCAAACGAGATGAGATCACAATCATCGCCAAACTGCTGCAACAACCAGGCATACGCTATGCCCGTCCAGTGTTTCTCAGCCCTTCGGGAAAATATAACAGCTATGGGACTGATTTTATTGTCAAACTAAAACCCGCCACCCGCTACAACCAGTTGCAAAAACTGATGGACAAATATGGCTGTAGTCTTCTGAGAAAATATCCTTTCCAGGAAAACATTTATTTATTAAGTGCAGGTAAAAAAGCCGGTTACGATGGATTGGCGATGGCAAACCTGTTTTACGAAACAGGTTTGTTTGACTATGCCGAGCCGGACAAAATTGTCTATGGAAGTCTCCACACATCTCCACCCAACGATCCTTTGTACAGCAGCCAATGGGCGCACAACAACACCGGTTCGGGGCAGAATGGAAATCCAGGTGGCGTGGCAGGTGCAGACCTGAGTGTGCTGCAGGCATGGGACATTACCATGGGTTCGCCGTCCATTAAAGTAGGCGTGATAGACGAAGGTGTTGACCTGACCCATCCCGACCTGCAGGCCAATTTGCTACAGGGTTTCAACGGTGCGACCATGACCTCCAACCCAGGCGATGGTGCGCCTACTTATGCCGGTGGTGCGCATGGCACCAACTGTGCAGGCATCATAGCTGCCATTGCCAACAACAACATTGGCGTGGCAGGTGTAGCCCCCAATTGCAAGATCATTCCTGCCAATATTTTTGCAGATGCCAATGGCAATTATTCCGGCGATGCAGCCGTGGCCGCAAGTTTTGATTATGTAAGGTTGGCAGGTGCCGATGTCATTTCCAACTCCTATGGCGGCGGCGCACCCAGCAGCATTATTGACGATGCCATCAACAGGGCGGTCACCATTGGAAGAGGTGGAAAGGGTTGCGTGGTACTGTTTTCAAGTGGCAACGACAATCTTCCTTCTATCGTTTATCCATCATCCAATCCCCAGGTCATATCAGTAGGCGGTGTCAACATGTGCGGCATCAAAAAAAGCCCCACAACCAATGCCTGCGATGGCGAAGGGGGTGGAGTCAACTATGGTCCCGGCCTTGATGTGGTGGCACCTTGTGTCAGGATAGCTACCACCGATCTGCAAGGCTCTAACGGTTATAACACCAATGCAGGCACTGCCGGTGATTACAACAATATTTTCAATGGCACATCTGCCGCCTGCCCACATGCTGCAGCAGTGGCGGCATTGATATTATCTGTCAATCCCTCCTACACAGTTGCCGAAGCGACCGCCATCCTTGAACTAAGCTGCACCAGGTTGCCTACTTATACTTATGCAAACAATACACTCAACCAGCCAAATGGTAGCTGGAACAATGCAACAGGACATGGCCTTGTGAATGCCTTTGCTGCTGTGCAACTGGCACAAAGCAACAACTTTTGCAGTGTCGGCATCGTTGCCAGTGCTTTGGTTATTTGCCAACCTGTTGTTTTATCGGTCATGAGTATTTTGCCCAATGCAACCTATCAATGGTATAGGGATGGTACGCCTGTCAGCACCACCACCTCATACACCACCGCAATGCCGGGAAGTTATAAAGTTGTCTGCACCCGGGCAGCCTGCACCAGCACCTCCAATGCCATTGCACTCACCCGTTCTGTACAAATCAATTCTATTTCGGCTTCGCCAAATGTGATTTGCAAAGGAGGGAGCACCGTGCTCACCCTTGATGCGGTTTCCACAGGCATTTCTTATTGCACACCTGTCTATACTTCAGGCACCGGCGATGGCGATTTTATTTCTAAAGTCAATATTGCAGGCACCACTCTTGACAATACAAGTGCCGGGGCCAATGCCTCTCCTTATTACACCTTGTATCCTGCCAATGGCAGCACCACCGCTGCTTTAACGGCCAATACGCCTACCCCATACACCGTGTCTGTCAATGGAGGGACTTACCAGGACTGCTACATCCGTGCATGGATTGACTACAACCACGATAATATTTTTGATGCCTCAGAAAGCATTGGCATTTCGGGAAATGTTGGCAGCTCCGCAAATGGCACTTTCACTTTTTCCATTCCCGCCAATGCCGGCAATGGCCTTACCCGCCTGCGTTTTCGTTCTGACTATGTAACTACTAAATTAACAGCCAATGCCGCATGTGGCAATGCCTATACGCAATACGGCGAAACCGAAGATTACGACATCAGCATAGCAGGTGGCATCAACATTTCCCCAGTCACCTACCTCTGGGGAGAACCTGCGGGCAGTGCTACATTAAGCACAAACAATGCATCACAAGTCACCGCTGCCAACATCCAACAAAGCACTGCTTATCAGGTCAATGTAACCTTCACTTCAGGAGGTTGCTCTGCGGCGGCAACGGTTGCTGTTTCTATCTTTCCCGGTGTCTCTGACACCACCGCTACTGTGTGCAACAGCTTTACATGGCATGGTGTTACTTATTATCATTCCGGCGACAAAACATTTACCATACCCGGTGGCGGTGCAGCGGGTTGCGATAGTGTGCGCACATTGCACCTGACCATTACTTCTATCCCAAACATGTTTACCAAAACCGATGCAGGTTGCTATGGGTCTTCTACTGGTTCTATCACTATTAGTCCGGCAGGCGGCATATCTCCATTTACATACCGCATTGGCACCACAGGCCCCATCACCGCTGCCAGCGGCACCTTCAACAATCTGAAAGCAGGCACCTACCGTGTTTATGTGCAGGATGCAACAGGTTGCATTGGTGTGGCCGCACCAATTGTGATAGCGCAATCTGCCAAACCAAATGCCACGCTAACACCTGCTCCTGTTACGGGTTGTTATGGGGGAAGCAATGGTTTACTAACTATCAGTAACCCAACAGGCCAGGCTCCATTCAAATACAAATTAGGAGCAACAGGCACATACACCAGCTTAACTGCACCGTTGAATATTACGAATCTTAAAGCCGGTAATTATCGCATTTACATACAAGATGCCAACGGCTGCGAAGGAGCCACAGGTGCAGTATTGGTGACACAGCCTGCTGCTGTGCCAGTGTCATATTCAGTCATACCTATTACTTGTAGTGCGCCTACAGGTTCCATCAGTCTTGGCAGTTCCGGCAATCCTTCTGCTGGTTTTAAAATAAACCAGGGAAGCAGTAACTATACTGCACAGAGTATTTATAATGGACTAAAAGCAGGCACCTATTATGGCTATGCCAAAGATGCAAATGGATGCACCGGCCGATCAGCGGCTATTTTGCTTGCTCCGGCCACAGGTTGCTCAAAGTTGGCAGATACGAAAAGTTTGATTGTAAGTTTAAAAGAAGACAGGCAACTATTTCAGGTGACTTTATCACCTAACCCAAGCAACCATGAGTTTACCCTTGTAGCCCATAGCGCAAAGACCCAGCCTTTAATAATCAAAGTGATGGATGCTGTTGGCAAAATAGTTTACCAAGCCAAAGGAAATGCGGAACAATCGTTCAGGTTTGGAAGCCAGTTTTCCAATGGATTATACCTGGTAGAAGTAAGGCAGGGCAATGATGTGAGAATAATGAAAGTGGTGAAGGAAAACTGAAATCCAATGGGAAAATGCGGGGACTTGGTAAATAAATATTGCTTACCATGGAATATCACTGAACTTAAACATCATTTTGAAATTCTGCACATAAAAGAATTTGGAACAACAATATCAAATAAAATTCAACAACAGTCTTGAAAGGTTTCTTAACACCATTGAAAAGTTTTTTTTGTAAACAGCACAAGCGCACAACATAAACGAATAAAATTCCTAATTCCTAATTCTCCCCACCACCCGCCAAACCACCTCCGCACTCACCAATGCCCCAATTGCAAACAACACCGGCTTTAATGTATTTCCATCAGAAATAAAAGCAGAGATCATGGCGATTGAATAAACTGCAACGGGCAGCAAAGTCATGCAAATGAGCCCGGCTTTTTCCAATGGAATTTTAAACGGCCTGTGTTCATCAGCAGCTATTTTGCGAAGCCTGATCAGCGCAATGTATTCAAGAAAAAGTGCCGCCCCATACACAGAAACATCTATAATGATCAACGACTCAAACGTGAACAAGATCATCACACTCACCACCACCGAGCAGGTGATGATGGATATGTAAGGCGTTCCATATTTGGGATGAAGTTTATCTAATTTTTGCGGCAACAAATGATCCTTCGCCATCACCTCCGGTATGCGTGACACAGACAGCAATACACTGAAATATAAACCAAGCGTACTTGCCATGCCGCCTGCTGCTATCAGCGTTGCCAGCCACTGCCCGCCAACTAGCATTCCCACCGCCGGAAAGCCTTTGTCCTGTAGTGTTTCAGCCGATATTCCAGTCTGAACCGCCGCATATATCGCCAGGAAATAAATGATAACAATGGTAGCAAAAGCAAGGGAAACCGAAACGATATAGGAGCGAACAGGTCGTTCCACCTCACGGGCATAAGTTGTTACATTGTCCCACCCTATAAAGTTCCACATAATGGTGTAAACAGCCAGCCCTACAGCAGAAAAACTACTGTTGTGAAAGTGCTGTGCCGGCACCGAAAAAGGATGGTGCCACATGACCATGCCAAACAAGATCAGAAACGGCATTACCACCAGTGTTGCCAGCACCACAGAGGCCTTGCCCACAGGCACTATGCCGCGGATGTTGACAAGTGCCGAGAGCCAGATGACACCCAGGCAAACAGGTATTTTATAAGCCAGCAAGGGCGGGTAAAGAAACGAGGCATACGTCACAAAAAGAACGGGATAAATAGCCAGGTCAACAAAAGTATAAAGCCACGTCCACCAGCCTTCATAAAAAGCCCAGCGCAGACCCATGGCCCGTTTCACCCAGTGATAATAGCCACCCGTCACCGGCATCATGCTGTTCAGTTCCAGAACAACTGCAATGGTTGGCACATCCCAAAGAAGCGGCGTAAGCAACAACAACAAAAATGCCGAGTGTGCCCCTGCCGACGACAGCAATGGTTCCAACCCGTAAGGCCCGCCCGAAACAGTCAGGAAAACAAGAGCAGCGAGAGAAAGTGTCCTGACCTTTTTAGACATGCAATACCTGGATTTTAACGACTGCAAAGTCCGGCAGAAAACTGAAGATGAAAAATAAATTTTGCTGTCCTTTCAATATTATTGACTTGGTTTTTTTAGTGAAAAACTTTAGCCAGTATTTATCTTTTGTTGTTTCTCTGTTCTACTCCTTTTTTCTCTTTGCCTTTCTCTGCGGTTAAATCATTTTTACCACAGAGAAAGGCAGGAGAAAAGACAACGCAGAGAATATAAGGAGAATCATTCGGCTGTTTGCTAAGATCAAAATACTATTCCGGGCTGTTCGTCTAAAATCTAAATACTAAAATCTAAATACTGTTCTTAATTTTGCATTCTAAAAATAAAACCATTTTATGAAAAAATTATTAGCATCAGTCATCATTGCTTTCGCTGCATTTACTGTTAATGCACAGGAGTTAAAACTCATTACCCTGATGGACAAAGTTACAGTCACGCTACCGGGCACACCAATCGAAGACAATAGCAAAGGAGTACCCATGCAGAAAGTAGTCCTTGACGACAGTTCCGAATTTTATGCAGGGGTCATAGATTTTTCCGTGTTTGGAATGGACGAAGCCATGCTGCAAAAGATGGCAGGTACCGATGAGTTTAAGCAGCAAATGGAAGGTGGCATTGGAACTCAACCAGGAGTAACACTTGTCAAAAACGAGCAGGGAAAATATGCCGACAAATACATTTCTTACGACATGGTGCTAAATGTAGAAAAAGACGGAAAAAAAGCTGTGGTCAGCAATAGAAATGTTTATTATAAACAATACAGCATCAGCATTTCCTACAAGCCCGGCCCAAAAGGCGAAAATGCAGAATTGAAAAACAAAGTCTTTAACTCAATTAAGATAGCGGAATAGATTTCTAAGGGTTTTTTGTTTAAAATATAAAACCCTTCCCAAATAAATTCGTAAATTAGCAGTACAAAAAATTAAAAAGCTATGAAAAAAATTCTCCTCCTTTGTGTAGGCATCATTGCACTACATTTCACTGGATTGGCAACAGTTCATGTGGTCACAGTATCCAATTTTCAGTTTTCGCCAAGTTCTATGACGGTGTTTGTTGGTGATATAGTGCGCTTTACATGGAGCAGTGGTAATCATACAACTACTTGCGATCCTTCTGCAAATTCAGGTACCTCTCTTCCCGGCGGTGCTGCTACATGGAACTCACCTATGAATTCCGGTTCTACCACTTTTGACTACACGGTCACTGTTGCCGGAACTTACAATTATGTCTGCATTCCACATGCGCCAAATATGGCAGGCAGTTTTGTTGCACAAATTGTTACCCCCCTCAAATTGTCATCTTTCAACATTGAAGCAACCAACAACGTGCCTTTGCTGACATGGAAAACAGCAACTGAAGAAAACACCGATCATTTTTCGGTTCGCAGAAGCCTTGACGGTTCCAATTTTACAGAAATAGCCACTCTGCCCGCCGCAGGAAATTCGCTTACAGAAAAATCTTACCGATTTTCTGATAATAAACTAAGCAGCGATAAATTTTTCTATTACAAAATTGCCATTATTGATAAAGATGGCAAACAAACACTGACAGACACTAAAATTTATAAAAACACAAAAGCAATTACTAAACTCATACTAACCCTCAGCCCCAATCCCATCAGCACTCCAGGTCACCTCAACATGACATTCAATGCTGAAAAAGAAGGCCAGATGCAGGTACAGGTAGTAAGCGCAGAAGGCAAAACAATCATCACCAGGAGCATGCAAGCTTATGTAGGGGTCAACCGCGGCCACATACATCTCGGCGATCAGCCGACGGGTACGTACACACTCATCTGCACCATGGATGGTGTTTCAGAAAGCCACCAGGTAGTTTATAAATAATTGAGCATTTTCTCTTAAATAAAAAGCCTTTGCAGAATAAATTTGCAAGGGTTTTTTATATTTACATGAATCTACCAGACGTGATAAATCAAGTCTCTACGTTTTTCCCGAAAGCAAAACCTGCCACGCTTCATCAATCTTATTTTCATTCAGCAAATTGGCTGCAAACAAATGCTCTTCCCAGTCGGAAGATGTGGTAGAATTTTGTACCTGCTCATTTACAAACTCTTCATCTGCAACAGGTATGGACTCTACGTTTGCCAGCATTCCCAAATGATTGCCTGTCAAAATTTTGCTGCTCTTTATGTGTTCTGGCAAAGCATCTATGCCAATGCCAAGTTTTATATTTGGTTTGGGAACCATAAATAAATTTTCCTCCGTCACTTTGCAATACCAGTCGCCACCCAGTCGGGCTACCAGTTCCAGTTTTGTTTGGTCAAGCTTTTGTTCGTTGTCCAGCAGGTCATCATTTATGTGAATGCAGATGACTTCGCAAATGACTAAGTTGCCTGCACCGCCACCGCTGCCCAGGGGCTTTACTTCCATTACTTTACATTCAAGTTTCACCTTGCTTTCCTTTACCATTGGCGGCTTTACATGGGTGGCGGTTTCTTTGGTAAAACCTGCTTTCACAAATTCATCCACACCCTTAGGGTATTCGCAACTGGACAAAGACATCTGCTGAACCATGTCGTATGTCACAATGTTAATGACCACTTCAGGCACTTCCAGCACATTTTGCAAGGTGTGTTTTGTTGTGTTGTTTCTTACCCGGTTTGACGGCGAAAAAATGACAATTGGCGGCAGTATGCTGAATACATTAAAGAAGCTGAACGGGCTAAGATTTACATTGCCTTCTTTATCAATAGTAGATGCAAAGCAAACAGGCCGCGGTGCTATCACATGTTGCAGGTAGTATTGTTTTTGAATCGGGTTAAGGTCTTGCAGGTCAAACTTCATAGCGGATTATTTAGCGGCAGATTTCTTATTTTTTAAAATGCTCCAATCGGTCTCCTCTGCTACAATGGTGTTTTTCAAAATGCCCAATTGTTCAATTTCCATTTCCACCACATCGCCGTTTTGCAGCCACTGCTCTTTGTAGTTTGGGTCGTTCAATTTGCCCGTTCCGTTCAGTTCAAGAAAGCAGCCTGTACCGACTGTGCCACTGCCAATCACATCGCCGGGATAGATGTCCACACCATACGACACACGCTCTATGATTTCTGCAAATGTCCAGTCCATGTCTGCCAGGTTGCCTTCGCTCACCTGTATGCCGTTTACTTTGCAGGTCATTTTCAGGTTCCAGCTTTTGCCTGTGTGGCCTGGTTTTGCAGATGTTTCAAAGCTTTTCAGTTCATCGGTTGTCACCAGCCAGGGGCCTGTTGTCGTCACAAAATCTTTTCCTTTGGCAGGGCCAAGGTTCAGCAGCATTTCTTCCATTTGCAGGGTTCTTGCGCTCATATCGTTCATGATCATCAGCCCGCCAATATAGTCATCAGCCTCAGATGCTTTTATATTTCTTCCTTTTTTGCAAATGACAATGGCAGCTTCCAGTTCAAAATCAAGTTTTTGAAAATGATCGGGCATACATTTTATTTCGCCAGAGCCTTGTATGCTGTTGTGGTTGGTAAAATAAAAAATCGGGTATTGGTCAAACTCCGCAATCATGTCCACTTTGCGGTTTCTGCGTGCTGCTGCCACATGTTGTCTGAATGCATAGCCATCCCTGCACGACCGGGGATGTGGAACAGGTGCAAGCATTTGAATTTCATTTCCTGAAATGGCATCTGTTTCTTTGAGTTCTCCATGTTTGAAGGTATCCTGTACCGTCGGAAAAAACTTCTCCCAATTATTTAAAAATTCATCCAGAGTTTTAGGTAAAACTGTATTAACAGACTCGTATGAGTACACCTTGTCCTGGTCATAAAAACCGTAGTTTTCCTCACCATTTTGCAAATAAGAAACTAATTTCATTATCAATAGATTAATTGGGGCAAATATAATTTAATGGAAAATGTCAAAAGCAGAAAGTCAGAGAAAGATTTTAAATCTGATACAATTTTTCTGCATTAAATCTTGTTATTGTTTCAGTAGAATTTCTACACGCCTGTTGATTTTGCGGCCTTCAACTGTCTCATTTGTTGCCGTCGGCCGGGTTTCTCCTTCGCCTTTAATGCTGGTAACTGGTTCTAATAACGGCAACTTCAATAAAATGTATTTGCGGATGGCACCTGCCCTTTGCAACGATAGCTTAATGTTTGAGCCTGGGTCGCCAGTGTTGTCGGTATGCCCTATAATTTCTATGGCAGTCAGATGGCGGATTCTAATGTGAGTAATAAGGGACTCCAATTTCGTTTCAAAGCCAGCATTAATCTTACTGCTGTTCGATCGAAATAAAATATCCGGTATAATCAATGTATCGGTTTGGGTAAATGGCTTTGCTTTACTAAGAGACAATGGCACTATACCTTTATTTTTAGACAATAGCAGTGTGCTGTCAATTGGCAATCGGTGAGTCATTCTTGGCGGATGCCTGTAGTTTTGATCATACAATTGCTGAATGCCTGCAAAATATTCATTGCACAGTGGTTCTCTGCTATCCAAAGGTGAGAGCGAAATATTATCTATTCCATACAAAATATCTCCCTGCTTGTTATTAGCTGTTGCTTTTTCTTGATCTATCAGTTTGTCAGAAAAATTTCCCAGCGTAATAAAATGCTCCTCGCCTGTAGCAGTGTAAGTGTAGCTGTATTTTTTCCAAAGACGCCGGCTGCTTTCAGCATGTTGGGATGTCAGGGAAAATGCCGGGTCTGTGATCGTGTTCAATGCCAGATGCGTAGATGGCTCAAGAGTAGAAAAATAAATGTCGAAATGCTCAAATTCATTCTGTGGTGTCACGATCCAAATTGAAAACTGGTAGCGGTTTCCCTCTTTGAGTGGGCATAGCAATTTCGTATAAAGATAATTGCCCGACCTGCCTTTGTAAAATTGATTGCAAAATGCAATCACTTCATATTTGTTGCTGTCGTTTCCCTGTGGCTCCACTGTGTATGTAGGCAAAAAGAACCAGCCCTCCGGCTCGCAATGCGCATCAAACTCCGTACACACATTGATGTCTTCAAATGAGCCATTGGATACCAGGTTGTATGACTGCCTCGTTGTTCGAACAATTTTTTTCTGAGCAGCAGCAAAATACCCAATCGTAAAGAATAGCAGTGTAAATGGCAAGACCTTCAATTTCAACAGAGTTTTCTGATAAATAATAGGGGTAGTAATTTACTAAGAAATAGATAGCCGGACAGAATATTTTAAAATATCTTCTATAAAATTTGTTTTGATAGATTAAAAAAATATTATACTTTTCTTTTGCTTTCAAATATTCCATAGCTTGTATTTGCCTGTTTGGATTTTATTTTATCCTTTTCGGACATCGCTTTTTACTTTTAAGTAATAAATATAAATAATATAAGCTGATTACTAATTATTTTTTGAAAACATAAAAATATTTTACACTATAGAATATAAAATTTTGTTTAATAAAACAACTTTTTTAAACGTTTTTATTAAACCAATTGATCCTTATTATTTATTTTAAAAAATAACACCCTTTGTCAAAATCATTTTTAGTTCTATTCACTGTAATTTCATGTTCTTTCTGCAGTTGGTCGTCGGCTCAAAAAATACCTGTAGATACCTGCAGATGGTATCAGCAAAACTATACATCAGGTGGACTGTCGCAATTGTTTGATGGCAACAAAGACAGCAAAGCATTTACCGGATGGTCAAAAATTCTTCCCAATTATGATGCTTATTATCCTCTTCTTCCCGGCGAAAGCATGACAATTGACAGTGTAAGTTTTTATGACAAAGAAGGTGTTTTTACCAATACCCCCATGACCTTGTATGCTATCAACAGCCAGTGGCAGCGCAAACTGGTCGGTACCTTCAAAGGAGAAACCTACAATGCATGGGTGGGTCCTTATCCCACACGTTCAAACGTCTTAGCTTTAGACACGCCTGTTACAGATGTCAGGTTTCTGATTTTGAATATTTACAACAACGATTTTCCGGGAGAGATAGAATTATATGGATCATACACCGCCGGCAATGCTCCTACAGCAACAGTTAAAACCTATGCTCCACTTAAAAACATGTTTGGCATCAACGGTTTTGAGTGGGATTTTGTAGATGCTGTAAGTCCCGGCAAGGTAAATGTTGCCAAAATGAATGCCATGAAAAGTTTTAGTGGTTTCAGACATTACATGGACTGGGAAAAACAGGAAGAGGTAGAAGGTAGATACATGTTCAGTCCCGTGGCCCGGGGCGGATGGCAATATGACACTATTTACAAACGTTGCAGAGAAGAAGGAATAGAGGTGTTAGCTTGCCTGAAAACCCTTCCACCCTGGATGATTGCTACATGGCCTTCGAACCAGCAGGATTGGGATAACAATCCTGTGCGTTATGGCAAAAGCTACACCGACCCATTGTCTTATATAGAAATGGCTAAGGTCGCTTTTCAATATGTAGCCCGCTATGGCAACAATCCCAATCTTGATACTTCGCTGGTGTCAGTTTACAGTGTGCCAAAGTGGACAAGCGACCCTGTGAATGTAAAGAAAATAGGAATGAACCTGGTGCATTACATAGAGTGTGATAACGAACGCGACAAGTGGTGGAAAGGTCGCAAAGGCTACCTGACCGGCAGGGAATATGCAGCCAATCTATCAGCTTTTTACGATGGAAATAAAAATACAATGGGCTCAGGTGTGGGTGTCAAAAATGCCGACTCCACTATGCAGGTGGTCATGACGGGTACAGCCTCTACCAGTACCGATTATTTAAAAGGAATGATTGACTGGTGCAAAGAATTCAGAGGCTACAAGGCAAACGGCAGTGTGAACCTTTGCTGGGATGTTATTAACTTTCATTTTTTTTGCAACGACAAGAGCAATTCGCAGTCGGGCAGCAGCACAAGGGGTGCAGCACCTGAGCTGAGCAATGTGCACGAAGTGTCTCAAAACTTTCTGAAAGTATCGCATCAATATGCCAATGACATGCCGGTTTGGATGACAGAAGCAGGCTACGACATCAACCAGGGAAGCCCCCAGAAAGCCATTCCAATCGGCAGCAAAACGGCTTTGGAAACACAAGCCGACTGGACACTTCGTTCTGCACTTGTTTACAGCAGGGAAGGTTTGAAAAAAGCGTTTTTTTACCAGGTCTATGATGCCAATGTATCATCTCCATATAAGTTTGCCAGCAGCGGTTTCATCAGGTCAGACACCACCCGCAAGCCTGCTGCCGATTATCTTTATCAGACCAACAAACTCTTTGGAGAATATACTTTCAACCAAAGTCTTAACAGCGACCCGATTGTGGATGTGTACACACACAACCAGGACATCATGTACGCATTGTGGATACCCGGCGAAACAGGGCGTACCGGCAGTTACACACTTAGTCTGCCCAATGCACAATCAGCGATTATTTATAAACCCGTGGCCGGGCAAAATAACATGTCCACACAGCAAGTAGCAGTCACAAGTGGCCAGTTAACACTAACAGTCACTGAAACGCCGTTTTTTGTAATACCGTTAGTTGATACCATGGTAGCAGCAACATTTATGCACAGTAATCATTGAGTATTGTAAAGCATTGTTTTTGAAAATAAAACAATCAACGCTTTGAAATGAGATTCAAATTCACTATCATCCTAACATAATCCCATCAGCGTCAATTGATTGTGATATAGTTATTTGACATCTTGCAGAGAGGGGTCTCGAAACAGTTGATTTATCTGGGTTTTATTAAAAAGTGTGAGGCTTAGGATTTGTAATATTTCGTAGTTGGAATGCTTCAATTTTAGTTGTTCTTTCATGATAGCTACGGTGACGTATGTTATTATGGCAGTGTAAATTTGAATCTTTACTGCATTCTCCGAATAGCCCCATCCGCCTTGGGCGGATACCTTCAGGTGTTGCTTTATCCATTTGAAGAACAACTCTATCTGCCAGCGATATTTGTAAAGCCTTGCTATTTCCAAAGCGGAGAGTTCAAAATTGTTGGTGACAAAATTAAAAGTCTTGTTGGTTTCGCTGTCCCAATACCTGATTCGCCTTAGCTTTTCGGGATAATCTTTGGCAGCATAATGATTGTTGAGCAGTATGGTTTGGTCGCAAATGATACCTGTTGTGCGGTCTGTCTTTGCAGAATAAAGCCTGCGGTAATTGCTGTTCTTCTTGAGCCGTGTTACAAAATATCCACCTTGGCTGTGTATTTTATAAAGCCTTTTAAAATCGAGGTAGCCGCGGTCTAAAATGTAAAAACTGCCTGCCTCTATTTCTACCAGATCTATAAAATTGACATCATGAACCGAGCCATCTGTGACATGCACAAAACTGGGGATGCTGGTCTGAATATCAAACTGTGTGTGCAGTTTAATGGCTCCTTTATTTTTGCGGAATTTTGCCCACCAAAAAACACTCAGGCACAAGTCAACAGTAGAAGAGTCGATGGCATATACATGCCCGTCAATGGCCAGTTCAAAACTGTCGGGGCTGCATATTTTTCGGGCTTGGGCAATGAGCAGGTAAGCGAATTCAGCAAATATTTGCCAGTCTCTGTTGGCGTTGGCATAAGCCAGATTGGCTTTTGAAATACCCGTTCCCAGCCCCAGGTGATACCATTTGCTTCGCTGGGTGTTAAGGCAGGTTATCAAATCGCTCAGACTTTCGCGGTTAGAAAGCTGGCCAAACATCAGAGCCAGCAATTGATTCCAGCAACTGAAATGCTTTACCTTGTAATCGCCCCGATATTTCTTTACGCACTTTAGAAAATCATTGGGGTCTATAAACGAAGTTACCTGTGCGAAAACATACTTGCCTGTATTCATCCAGCCAACCTATGCCAGTTTGGCATTGCTGAAAAAATCAAATTCCGCTGAAATCGTTTGAACCAAAAAAATAACCAAAACCCTTGTCTGATAAGACTTTCAAAGAAAGAAGTTGTTTAAACTTTTTGGTTTATTAATTAGATATTGACATTAGACAAAGAAACCCAGCAAGATTGGATTTTTGTTTTGCGAACTAAAATCAATCAAACTGGGAATCATCAGCGAATATATACTGTACAAGGCATAAAAAAGTGAGTAGATTATGGAATACGGATGACACGGATTGGACGGATTTTAAACGGATTTTTAAATAAAAATGAGTTGATTAAAAACGGATTTTTTTCCTGCTCCGCAGAAAGGAATTCACT
>JAYTGA010000312.1:0-7141 GCA_043733905.1 Segetibacter sp. | reverse complement strand
AATTGAAAACAAGACCCTGAGAATCGCGTAAACGATACTATGTCTCCGATAGGGATCCGAATAAAAAAATAAGAGGCTGACCTTTTGGGACAGCCTCTTAATTTTTTTGACTTCTATAATCAATATTTATACATGACCTCATAATATTCTTCAGCCATTCGGTTGCTGTCAAATTTGAAGCGTACATCCCGCATACCATTTTTCACAATTTGCCTCCATGTGTCAGGGTTTTCGTAATAAACAGGGAGGACTTCTTTCTCCAATATGCTATAGAGATGTTGCAGGTCGTGCTCATCCTGCTCATGCACATGCATGTGTTCATAATCGGCCTGTGGCACTACAAAACCATTGTTTCCGTGGTTAATAAACTCAGGTATCCAACCATCATCGGTACTCAGATTGACCGCTCCATTCATGCAGGCAGTCATGCCACTGGTGCCAGATGCTTCACGGGGCACACGGGGGTTGTTGAGCCAAATGTCTGCGGCCTGTTTCAGCCTTTTGCTAAGGGTCAGTTCGTAGCCAATGACCACTGCTACATTGTCAAATTGCTTGCTCAGGTGTACAAGGTTGTTGAAGTCGGTAATGGCAGGATAATCAAGCGGGTAAGGCTTTCCGGCCCAAATTATTTGTACAGGACGTTTACTATCGGCAGTAAGTTTTTTGAACTTCTCAATGTCTCGTGTAATCAGTTCTGCTCTTTTATAGCCTGCAAATCGTCTTGCCCACACAATGGTCAATATGTTTGGATCAAATAACTTTCCTGTCTGATCGGCCACTATTTCAAATGCCCTTTTCTTCAGGTATTTTTTACGGTCGTCAAACAATACATTATTGCCGTCCTCCATGTAGTTATACAATTGTTTGTCGGCCCAATACCGCCAATTCTGGGCATTGGTAATACTGGTAATGGGACAAATGTTGCCATAGTTTTTCCACATGGCCCGGCTTACATTGCCATGCAGTTGCGACACGCCATTAGCTATTTTGGCAATGCGCAATGCAGCTAGCGAATGGTTGAATAAATCGCCTTCCATCCCTGTCATTTTTCTTACTTCTTCCAGGCTAAGCCCGGCAAAGTAGCTCATGTTGTTACACAGGTAAATATCATGCTTTTCATTGCCCGCTTCTTCAGGAGTGTGAGTGGTAAATACTAAAATGTTTCTTACAGCTTCAACGCTTTTCATTTTGTTGATGAGGTAAAAGGCTGCAGATACACCATGTGCTTCGTTCAGGTGATATTTTTCAGGGTTAAAATTTAACTCATCAACCAACTTGGCACCCCCAATACCCAGCAAAATAAATTGTGCCAGTTTGGTAGAAATATTAGCATCATAAAGCCTGTGAGTAATTGTTTGAGAAATGTGATCGTTCTCTGGTACATCGGTGGATAGGAGGAACAAAGGCGCACTTTCGAAGACTGTTGGCGGAAGGTAAAATACTTTGACCCATACCGGCGAATCGTGTATGAGTATCTGGTATTTGATGCCTGTGTCTTCAAGATAATTATAATGCTTCTCCATCCACATCACATTCAGGCTTTGATCATGATTTCTTCCCTGGTCGTAATAACCATTTTTCCATAAAATACCAATGCCTATAAGGTTTTGCTTCAGCTCATAAGCACTACGTAAATGTGAACCGGCAAGAAAACCAAGGCCGCCACTATAAATTTTGAGGGGCTGATGGATGGCAAACTCCATTGAGAAATAAGCTACACGTTTTGCATAACGTTCATCCACTACATAGGGAACAGAATAATTTCTAAAGTTCATAGTTGTCTTTTAGTATGAATCGGATGCAATATTAACGGAAAATTTTGTAGTTTATTTTGACTGGAATGCTAACAATTGTTAGGTAGGCAATACATTGTTTATTGCAACACTGAAAATTAATTCAAGCAGTTAAACAGACCGTGAAGTCTTATCGGTATGCGCAGAAGAAATTTTATTTTCTTTTGTGCTTTTTAAAATCGCTTGTTGCAGACGTTTTTCTTTTTGTATAAACATCGTTGAAGAAACATTTGATGTCACGGTAGTTACCACAACTTCCATTTTCTTTTACCCCCACAGTGTTGTTTTTAAATGTAAAATTCACATTGCACGGATCGCCTGAAACATTGTATTGGCCAACGTTTTCTGAAATCATTTTAAACCGGCCTTTTAGTTCGCCACCACATTTTTCATCGCTTTTGCCTGATTGAAAATGAACAAAAAACAGGTATTCATTTGCCCCTGCGGCATCTCTTACAAAAAGGTGGTTTTTATCGCCTTTATTATAGTCTCCACTGTATTTGTTTCTTTGCGGAAATGTATCCAATGGATTAATGATTGCAGCCTCTGGACGCCTCTCAAGGTTGGTTTCTGTAAGCACTGTTGTAAAAACCCCAACGTTGTTGTAGGCATAGATCATACGATTGTAATAAGGGTTGTTTTTAGTCCTCCATTCTTTATTGACAACAATAGTCAGTTTCTTGTCTATAGAAGCGGAATTGGTAACACTATCATCCTGGTTGATAATAATTGGCATAGTCACAATGTGGCGATTGCTGTCATAAACAGACAAATACAAGGCAGACAGACTGTGACTCTTAGCAAAAGTCAAAAAGTAGCTTTCCTTCCCACGTTGTTCAATTTTTCCAACAGGTTGCAGAACTATCTTTCTATCATTTCCAAAAGGGATAATAAAAATAGAATCCGGAAAATAAGAAGTGAACATTTTTATGCTGATGGCAGAGTCTTTAGCCTGACTTTGCATCGTAGAATCTACTGCATAAAATGGGAGTTTTATTTTTTTATAGACATCGGATAATTCATTTGGGGCGTTCGCACTTTGTTCGTGTTGTTGGTTATTTCTGCATGATGTAAATATTAAAAAAAAGAAGAAAATTTTGAGACAGTTTTTCATTTCAGATTAATTATGATATAGTTACCTTAAGATTGTTCTATTTAATTTTTATGCCATCACTGTCCGTTAATTTTCATGGTAATTTGTTATTTCTCTTGAGATCATATGACTATTGATTTAGTCACGGTGAAAATAAACAAACCCCCTTATCTTGGATTTGTCATGCTGGATGAATGCCCAGCGAGCTAAAAATCTTAAAAGAAAAATAGAATTTCTCCAATTGTCTCGAATTGCTTAAATCAAAAAAACATTTTAAAGATTGCATACCCCTTTTATGAAATAACTGATCTAATTCGAATTATCAACTTTTTCTTATAAAAAAGATCTAGCCACTTTTTGTGAATAACGATAAACATTAGAAAATCCTGACTGAAAATAAAAGTGAAGATAAAAGTGAAGATAAAGAAATGATGAAAAAATGAATTTTAATTAATTATCTAAAAATTATCTAAAAATTATCTAAAATTCATATCATACAAAGTTTCGTAGAGAGAAAAAATTTCATTTAATTGATGGGGCAAATAAGTTCTCAACTTTCTTCGTGTTTGCAATGAGCGGCTAATAGTAGATTCAACATAGAAGTCTTCTATTTGAAATAACTCATTTTTAAAAGAATCATCTAATCTTTGCCCAAGTTTAGTAGCTTCAAATAAAAGAATTTTCTTATCATTGTCATTAAGTTCGTCAAATTCCTGAGCCGTCATTTCTTGAGGTGATTTGGCAAAAATACCTATAAAATAATGCCAACTTTTTATGTATTTTTTACACAAAGTTTGTAAAATAAAATTGTGGCATTTTTTTCCCAATTTGTGGAGGAAGGAAGATAAGTTTCATTCTGCTCTCTTCTTTGCAATTTAAGTATATCCTTATTCTAAAACTTCTTGTATTTACAATAATAACAATAGTGCAGGCGTTTTTAAAACAATTAGTCATTTTGTTTAAACCCCTTTCTATGAAAACAATTAATTTCCTTTCACTAAAAAGAAAATTTGCAATCGCTTTACTAATTGCCATTTCTTCCATATTTAATTCTGCCATTTCGCAAACTGCTATGTTTCGCTACACTGGCGGGGTTCAGACATTTACTGTTCCCGAGGGTGTTACAAATATTCATGTAGAAATGGCAGGGGCTTCCGGGGGGAAATCTTATCGCAAAACATTTTCTTATGGCAACCCGGGTTTAGGTGGCAAACTGGAAACCTTGCTAAAGGTGACACCAGGCCAGTTGTTGGATATTTATGTTGGGGGAATAGGCTACAATGCTACGACAGCGAGTGCAGGACGTGGTGGCTTTAATGGTGGTGCAAATGGCGGACTAATGAAAGGAGAATATGCCGGCGGCGGCGGCGGCGGAGCAACTGACATCAGAGCAAGCAATGGATCTTTGAAAAGCCGGTTGCTGGTGGCAGGTGGTGGTGGCGCAAGTGGCAAATTTGGTGCAGGCGGCAATGGTGGCGGATTACAAGGTGCCCAGGCATTTGGAGAAGGAGAAACCGCAACAGGTGGAAGCCAAAAAGGGGGTGGTGCAGGCGGCAGCTTTTACAATACTTATTTTGCTGAAAATGGTAGATTCGGCCATGGTGGATCATCGTCTGCCGGTACGACAGGCGGTGGCGGTGGCGGCGGATGGTATGGTGGTGGTGGTGGTGCATTGGGAGATGGTGCGGGTGGCAGCAATTATGCATTTGCGGGTGCTAAGGACGTAACCCACACTCAAGGCACCAACGAAGGATATGGTTATGTCACGATTTCGTGGAGCAAACAGGAGGTTTCTGCAAAATCTCCTGTCACCACATTGGCTACTACACAGCTTCACATATTTCCCAATCCTACCGAAGGCGAATTTTCAGTTCAAATCCCTGATGGAAAAAAGGGTAAAGCAGAGGTTTGGCTTATGCTGTCTAATGGCGCAACAGTTGAGAAATATACTCTTTGGCTGACAGGTAAAAATGATGTATTGCATCTTTCCATTCCCGGAAAAGTTCCCGGAATTTATTTAGTGAAAGTAGTAACAGCTAATGCTAAATTTATAGCAAGAGTATTGGCGAAATAATAAAATTGGCAAAATATTGAATTCTTTTGCAAGTAAAAAACTGACCTGTCTTACTCCTATATTTGATGTTTTCAAAACATCAATATTCAATTATGAACATCATCAATTTTGAGTTTAAAGCAAGAGCGAAAGATTTAGAAGGGTTAGAACAAAAACTGCTGGCATTAAAACCTATGTTTAAGGGTGAAGATCACCAGTTAGATACTTATTTCAACGTTAGTAAAGGCAGGCTGAAAATGCGTGAAGGGAATATTGAAAACTCTCTCATTTTCTATGAACGAAAAAACGATGCTGATGCCAAGCAATCTGATGTAATTCTTTACGAACATCAGCCTTCTGCCTCTCTCAAAAACATACTTGTAAAATTGCATGGCATTAAAGTAATTGTAGACAAGCGGCGCCGAATTTATTTCATAGACAATGTAAAATTTCATTTTGACCAGGTAAAAGATTTAGGAAGCTTTGTGGAGGTGGAAGCGCAGGCGAATGCAAAAAATGCCGACGTCGAAAAGCTGAAAAGGCAGTGTAACCAATACTTTGAACTATTTGAACTTCATCAGGAAGATTATGTAAATTTATCTTACAGCGATTTGTTATTGAACATTCATCATTAGAAATAGTTTTTCATACTTATTAATATACATAAATATTAATGCTATTTTTTCGAAATAATAAGTGATGATTTTTTTAGCCAATGAGTTTTATTTTCTTATGATTATCATAAAACAATAGAGCCACTTTCGATGGCTCTATTGTTTTCCATTTCTTATAAAGAAAGTTCAAACTTATCTTTCATTTTAGTCTTGTTCTTAACTATTTCTGAATCACTAACCGCTCGCTAACATTTATAGAAGTCCCTTCAATTTTCAAAACATATACACCTGTTGCAAATGATTTTGTGCTGAGGCGATACACATTTGTGTTGTCATCTTTTAAAGTTGTTGAGAACACTTTTCTGCCTGCTTCGTCAAAGAGGCTGATGGAGGCTTTGCCAGGTGTTGTGTTGAAAATAATGTTGGTATAATCGCTGCTGGGGTTCGGAATCAGCGCAATGGTTTCATTGCCTTGTTTCATATTAACCACCCGCACTGGTGAGTAGGTAAACTGTCCATCTTTGTCTATCATTTTCAGACGGTAATAGTTGTAGCCTTTCAATGGCTGATTGTCAACTGATGCGTAGTTATTATCTCCTGCTGCATTGCGGGCATTCACGGTAGCAATAACAGTCCAGTTGGTTGCATTTTCACTTCTTTCCACATTAAATGCTTTGGTATTTATTTCAGCAGTGGTCAGCCATTTCAAAACCACCGTTCTTTCCTGCAGTTTTGCAGAAAAGTTCAATAGCTTTAGCGGAAGGGCACTGTACAAATCGCTTGTCCACAAGCCTCTGCCATATGTGCCTGCCCACAGCTTATTGGTGGTGTATGCTATCTGTAGGTCATTAACCACAATGTTGGGCAATCCATCGTTGTAATAAACCCAGTCGCTCATGGTGCTGTCCCGGTAAAACACACCAATGTCCGTACCTGTGTAGAGGCCGTCATTGCTGCCTTTTTGGTAAGTGATGCAGTTGATCGCTATGTTGGTGGGAATGGTTCCGGTGATGTTCGTAAAAGTTTGTCCGCCATCAGTGGATTTGAAAATGGAAGGCCCGCCATAAGCATAGGAATAAACGATCCAAAACTTTTGAGCATTCAGTGGATCTAAGGCAATACTGCTGATGTAGCCCTGTGGATTGGTTAGTGTCTTCCAGGTGAGGCCGCCATTGGTTGTTTTGTATAAATTAACATCGTTGGCAGCATAAATAACCTGTGTGTTGGATGGTGCATAAGTAATTGCCCAATTTTGTGACAACTGCGCATTTGTAATGACGCCAAGCTGTGTCCAGCTTACACCTGCATTAATGGTTTTATACACCTGCGCTTTACCAATCAGCAAGGTTTTGTGGTCGGTTGGGTTCATAGTAAAATTGGTGTAAAAACTACTGGATGCATTGACACCAGTACCCTGATCGGTGCAGATGGTGTTCCAGTTGGCACCATTGTCAGTCGTCTTGTAAACATTGCCGCTGTAAATGGAACCGTACATGGTGTTAGAATCTACGTAGTCAATTATGCTCCCAAAACCATCGCCGCCAATGTGTTCTGACCATGTTTGGTTTTCCATGAGTTTAGAACCATT
>JAYTGA010000311.1:0-23470 GCA_043733905.1 Segetibacter sp. | reverse complement strand
CAAACAGCTTCGTCAGCAAACAAAACGTGTGGAGAATTGCGGTCAGCTTCTGAGTAAACGGCTACCGTTCCAATGCCCATTTTGCGAATGGTTCGCATAATTCTCAGAGCGATTTCGCCACGGTTGGCGACAAGTATTTTTTTCATTGACAAAAATTTGATTTTATGGAACACGGAAGACACAGATTGGATAGATTTGAAAGGATTTCTCCTATTTATATTTTGCAATGAAAAATCATTTGCGAAGCAAAAAATCTATTTTTTTTATAAAAAAATCCATTGTAATCCTTATAATCCGTGTCATCCGTGTGCCATCTCCGCTTTAATATCTATTGAAATGAACTTTTCATTATTCCAGCTCCACCAAAACCTGCCCTTTCTCAACAGCCTGCCCTTTTTTCACGTTTATTTTTTTGATGGTTGCACGGGTAGCAATGTTGATGCTGTTTTCCATTTTCATGGCTTCAAGAATCAATATTTTATCGCCTTCTTCCACAGTCTGCCCTTGCTCAACATTTATTTCCAGCACAAGTCCCGGCATAGGTGCTTTTATCTCTTTAATTTGTTTGGCAGCCCCTGCATTAAAACCCATTTGGTCAAGCATCTGCTCAAGCGGGTCTTTAATGCTTACATGAAATGTTTCTCCATTCACCTCCACAGTCAAGGTTTTTGCGGCAACATCTGCCTCCACAATGAGTGCATGTACCGACCGGTGTTCTTTTATTAAATGGAAATGAGTAGGCGTTTTTTTGATGAAGTCAATTGCTTCAATATCCGAATTGGAAAGGGTAAACAGGTTGTCATTTGCCTTTAAATGGTACGTTTTTATGGCTTGCGGCATCAGGGATAAATTTTGCTGAAAGATAAATGAAATTCGTTTCTTGTTGTGCGTTTCTCGTTTCTCGTTGTCTGTGTTTTGCTACTTATTGCCTCATAGCTCATACTTAATAGGTCATACTTTATAGCTTGTAGCTCATAGTTCATAACTCATAGCTTATACTTTCCTCCTCAACCACCGTCGAACTGGCTCATCATAAAATTTGAGACACAAATAAGCAATCAAAATGCTGGATGCAAAGGTGAGCAGCGCATAAGGAAATGCCTGCTGAAAACCTGGCTTATGAGTGCTGACCCAACCTGTATAAATGTAAATGAGCGGATAGTGTGTGATGTAAATAGGGTAGGAAATATCGCCTAAAAACTTGCAGATGCCTAATGGTATTTTGCCGGTAATCTTTCCACTTGCACCTATAAAAACAATCAACGGAAAAATCAGAATAATGATGAACGATTCGTAAAGCCCATTCATCCAGATGTGTTCACTACCGCCGACTCTGGGGAAGGCTAAGACAAGCACCAGCAGAAGGCTACACCACAGAAAAGTGTTTTTGACATTAGCCAGTTTTGCCACTCTGCAAAGCAGCAAACCGGCAAAAAATGGGAACATGACACGTGTGAATCCAATGCGCAACTGTGCCGATTCTATTGACCAGCCGCCTATGACATCGCCTTGAATGCCTGTTGTTGTCAGATAGATTAATGCAGACGCCGACAGGAACACCAATATGGAAAGAGAAGTCTTCGAAAAGTTTTTGACAAACAAGGCGTATAGAATATTGGCGATGTACTCGAAAAATAGAGACCAGCCAGGGCCATCGAGCGGGTGCATTTCCTGCCAGCCACGAATGTCCATGGAAGGCAGCACAGGAATGAGTGTAAACCCGATAAGCATAATGACAAGCATTTTCCACACAGGCACCAGGTGGATGGCAGGCCACATGGCTGAATCCTGGAAATAGAAACAGGCTGCACCAATGACCATTCCCATCACAACCATTGGCTGCAACCTGATAAGTCGAATTTTGAAAAAATCTTTAAGGCTCATTTTACCCCAACGGTCATCGTAAGCATATCCAATTACAAAACCTGAAAGTAAAAAGAAAAAATCAACCGCAAGGTAGCCGTGGTTGATGACCTGGTGAAACCGGTCGGTGGCATGGGCTTCAAAAATGTGAAAGGCCACCACCATTACGGATGCTACACCGCGAAGCCCATCAAGAATGGCATAATGTGGTTTTGTGATGGGGGTTTCTTGTTTCATTTTGGCTAGTATTTTTGAGAAGGTTGTCAAAAATTTTATTGACCATAATTTTGTACAAATGAGTTCTCCTTCTTTGTATTTGCAATAGTAACTAAATTAAAGGGAATAAAAAAAGCATATGCAACCAATAAATCAGAGGAATGATCAACTGGAAATTGTGATAAAAGGCGTAAATAAATATGACTAAACGGTTTTTCAAATCGGAATGGACAAAGAAAAAGAGGCTGTATCAAAAGCTCCTAAAATTATAAAGTAGGCACTGAGAATAGCTTAAACGATAGTAAGTCTCCGACAGGGACCCGAATAATAATGAAAGAGGCTGACCTTTTGGGACAGCCTCTAATGCCTGTGACCCCGAAGGGATTCGAACCCCTATCATCAGAGCCGAAATCTGATATTCTGATCCATTGAACTACGGAGCCATTCAATTAAACAAAAAAGCACCCTGAAGTGCTTATTTAGTGACCGCGTCTGGATTCAAACCAGAAACCTTTTGATTCGTAGTCAAATGCTCTATTCAGTTGAGCTACGCAGCCATTTTATTTATGGGAAATTGCGGTTTAATTTTTAAAACACTTTATTTAGTTAAACCTTGCAATCATTTTACCCAATCGGGCTGCAAATATAAGGGTAATTATTTTTCAGGCAACCCGTAAAACAAAAAATAAACGGGTAAACTCACCATATCCGTTGGGACTTTTTTACTTTTACCATCTTATGTCTGACAAACGATTTACGGATAGCGGTATTGAAATAAAAACCGTTTATTCTGCCAGTGATTTAACCCAAAACCAACCTGATGAAGTCCCGGGGCAATTTCCCTACACCCGAGGTGTGCAGGCCGACATGTATCGCGGCCGCCTGTGGACGATGAGGCAATATGCAGGTTTTTCTACTGCAGAAGAAAGCAATAAACGTTATCATTATCTGCTGTCGCAGGGCGTAAATGGATTGAGTGTGGCATTTGATTTACCCACACAAATCGGCTATGACAGCGACCATGTCATGAGTGAAGGTGAAGTGGGCAAAGTGGGCGTTGCCATTGACAGCCTCGAAGACATCGAAACGCTTTTTCACAACATAAAGCTGGAGGATGTGAGTACGTCCATGACCATCAATTCGACCGGGTTTATTTTGCTGGCTTTCTATGTGGCATTGGCAAAAAAACAAGGAGCAGATTTGTCGAAAATTTCAGGAACCATTCAAAACGACATTCTGAAAGAGTATGCTGCACGGGGCACTTACATTTATCCTCCCAAACCCAGTATGCGCATTATTACAGACATTTTTGAATGGTGCAGCCACGAGTTGCCAAAATGGAATACCATTTCCATTTCGGGCTACCACATTCGTGAGGCTGGCAGCACAGCCGTTCAGGAGATCGCCTTCACACTTAGTAATGGCAAGGCCTATGTCAAAGCCGCATTGGACAAGGGTTTGGACATCAATGTGTTTGGTAAGCGGCTGTCTTTTTTCTTCAATGCACACAACAATTTGTTTGAAGAAGTGGCCAAGTTCAGAGCCGCAAGAAGAATGTGGGCCACCATGATGAAAGAACTGGGAGCAACAGACCCAAAAGCAATGATGCTGCGGTTTCATACCCAAACAGGAGGCAGCACACTCACCGCACAGCAACCGCTCAACAACATTAGCCGTGTCACCATTCAAACCCTTGCAGCGGTCATGGGTGGCACACAAAGCTTACATACAAACGGTTATGATGAAGCACTCAGCCTTCCGACCGAAGAGGCGGCACGCATAGCCCTGAGAACCCAGCAGATTGTAGGGTTTGAAAGTGGTGTCGCCGATACTGCAGATCCATTGGCAGGTTCTTATTTTGTAGAAAATCTGACAAACGAAGTGGAAGAAAATGCCTGGCAACTGATTTCGAAAATAGATGCAATGGGCGGCAGTGTCACAGCCATAGAGCAGGGTTTTATCCAGGAAGAAATTGCCCGCAGTGCTTACGACTACCAAAAGCAAATTGAGAAAGGCGACAAAATCAATGTTGGGGTCAATCAATTTAAAAACGATGAAACGGGAAGTATTCCGGGATTTAAAATTGACGACAGCATCAGGCAGGTACAAAGCGATAAGCTGCAAAAGTTGAAAGAAAAACGTTCTGCTGTTAAGGTCGCCGATTGCCTGTCACAAATATCTTCAGCAGCCACCGATGGCCGCAACCTCATGCCTTTGGTGATTCATGCTGTTGAGAACGATTGCACCCTCGGGGAAATATCTGATACTTTGAGAAAAGTGTTTGGGGAGTACAGACAATAGTCCATTCTTGCATCCAAATGCTGGTTTCTGAAACCTTCGATCTGATTAAAAGTCTTAAATTTATTTTTGACATTCTTCTTCTAACACAAAAGACCCTATCGTAAAACGATAGGGTCTTTTAATGTTTTTTTAAAAAAGTGTTATGGCTTAGCTGCCGGGACAGGTTGTGGTTGTGGCTGCGGTTGGGCAGGGGCGGGCTGCTGCTTTGCAGGTGTTGCAGAAGCATTTGTATTCACTTTATCAAGAACGCCATCGCTTTTGCTACTTCCAACGGTCATGAAAAAAGTGGAAAAAATACACAGCAAAGCAATAATGCCGGTAAACAACCATGTGCCTTTTTCCAGCACATCGTTGGTTTGCTTCACACCCATAAACTGGTTGTTGATGCCAGCCACAGTGCCTGACAAACCACCACCTTTGGGGTTCTGAACCAAAATAATAAAACCAAGTGCCACACAGGCGACCACGATCAGTATCAAAAACAAGATTGTCATTTTAAACTTTTAATTTTTCTATTTGAGCGGCAAAGTAAGTGCTTTTACCGGGATTCAAAAAACTTAATTTGGTGTACAATTCTATTGCTTTCCCTTTTTTGCCCTGTTTCTCTAAAACTGCAGCCATTGCTTCTGTCACCACTTCTTTCACTGTGTTGGAAGTGTCCGCCATTTTTTGAATATCGGCCTCAGATGTAGTGTTTTCTATTTCAGATTTTGCATCTTCCGGCCCTAGTTTTTTCATGTGGCGGAGCCATTGGGTAAATCGTTTCAGGTTTTGCCCCAGCTTATCCTGCGGGTTTTCCAAGTCCAGTTGAATGCCTTGCGAAGCGAAATAATCTATGGTGTAATAAGGATCAATCGGAATGTCAGTATCATTAACATCAGCATTGGCTTCTTCAGAGGTTGCATCAAGCATGGCTTTGATGCTTCGGAACATTCTTTCGTGTTCATCAGGTTCATCCGTGGGAGGTAAAACCTCTCTTTCAATCGGTTTTTCAGTTTTAGTTTCCTTTTTTATTTCTTCTGAAAATTCTGTTTCAGCTTTCGGTTCATTTGCAGAAATATTTTCAAATTCTTTCGACGAAGCAACTATTTCTTCAGAAGTAAATATTTTCTCAACCTTTTTCTCCTCATTCTGCACTATGGTTGCAACTTCCGCATTTGTTTCGGAAGTCGAAATTGTTTCATCAACAACTGCGTCCTTGTCTGCCTCAAAGTCGTAATGAATTGCTTCTTCCGGCTCCACGGTAGATGAGTTTGTCAGCACCTCAGTATTCAATAGAAAGTCAAACAAAAATGGGTTGGCGAAATATAGAACAGCTTTTTGCGATTGCGCCAGGTAAGCTTCGTCCTCTTCATCTTTTAACTTTTTTGCCAAAAAAAACTGAGAAACGGGGAAATAAGGATAAGCCGCAGAAAGGGTTTTAAGCTTTTCAACTGAGGTTTCCTGTAAACTTCTGTTTCCCGCAAAATGTCTGAAAATCTTATTCGCAGATTGATTCATACTGTGAAAATACAATTACCTACCAATTAGAAAAAATCCGGTTAAAAATATCATCCGTCAGGTTCTTTAAAATTTCTTCGTTCAGTTGCTGCTCTGCCTGCTGCCTTGTTAGTGTGGCTGCAAAATCGAAATTTCGGAAAATGTCAAATTCCTGGGTCTTGTTGTTGAGTGTATTTCTGAATGTAATATGCACTGCAATGGTCAGCCTGTTAGTAGCCGCCTGTTGGTTGGATATGCCTGCTGTTGTAATGTTATCATCAGAAATGTAGCCCGAAATCTGGTAATGAGCATCATCATTATTAGTGCGGCTGAGGCGGGTTTGGTTGGTTATTTTTTGTTGTAGTCTGTCTGTGAGCCTTGGGCTTAATTGCGGGTCAATATATCTTGCCCTGTTTTCAAGAAACCCGATTTTCACCGTCTTCACTTCCGGTGGAATGCTTACATCTTTAAACGAATAAACACCGCATGATGCGAAAGTGACTACCATTAATATGAATACTAAAAACTTTGCCCTTTTTTTGTTCATTTCCTGCAAACATAATTCATTCATTGTCTTTACACTTTTAGTAAATGGATCTTACTTTCTTTAAAAAATGTTCAATTTATTTGAGCTAAATTATAAACTAAATTCTTTTGTCAGTCAAATATCACGAACTCTAAACCTTTCACCACACGAACCGGTAAAGTTTATGAGTAAGTTTACTTTTAAAAACAGGGAGTTATCATTTATTCTGCAATTTTGCTTTCGTTTTTTGATGATAGCTACGCAAATGATTTTCTACAATTGCCCGATAAAACACCAAAAAACAGCTTCCTTTTCATTTGTTGTAAATTTGCCGCTTTAATCATCTTATGCCAACAGATTTAAGACGGGAACAAGCCCTGGAATACCATTCCAAAGGGCGACCGGGAAAAATAGAAGTTGTACCAACCAAAGAAGCCAAGACTCAAAGAGACCTTTCACTTGCATACTCTCCGGGTGTGGCCGAGCCTTGCAAGGAGATAGCCGCTAATAAAGAAAACGCTTATAAATACACTGCCAAGGGCAATCTTGTAGGGGTCATTACCAATGGCACCGCCGTTCTTGGCCTGGGCGACATTGGTCCCGAGGCCAGCAAGCCTGTTATGGAAGGGAAAGGTGTATTGTTCAAAATATTTGCGGATATAGATGTATTCGACATTGAAATCAACGAAAAAGATCCGCAAAAATTTGTTGACATTGTGGCTGCACTCGAACCCACGTTTGGCGGCATCAACCTCGAAGACATTAAGGCCCCTGAATGTTTTGAAATAGAGCAAAAACTGCGTGAACGGTTGCGCATTCCTGTAATGCACGATGACCAGCATGGCACAGCCATCATCAGTAGTGCTGCACTTTTAAATGCCCTCGAAATTCAGCGGAAAAAAATTGAAAAAGTCCGGTTTGTGGTTAATGGAGCAGGTGCTGCAGCTATGGCTTGTGTGCGGCTATATGTGTCATTGGGAGCGAGGTACGACAACTTCATCATGTTTGACAAAGACGGCGTTTTGCATAATGGCAGACCTGATCTTGATGATGAAAAAAGAAAGTTTGCGGTCAAAGGAAATGAACACAACCTGGAAAAAGCCATGAAAGATGCAGATGTATTTCTTGGCCTCAGTGTTGGCAACGTGGTGACCCAGGAAATGGTAAGGAGCATGGCTAAAAATCCCATTGTTTTTGCCATGGCAAACCCCGATCCTGAAATTTCTTATGATAAGGCAGTTGAAGTCCGCAAAGACCTAATCATGGCTACGGGAAGAACAGATTTTCCTAACCAGGTCAACAATGTATTGGGCTTTCCCTACATTTTTCGTGGAGCATTGGATGTGAGGTCAACACAGATTAATGAAGCCATGAAACTGGCTGCTGTCAAGGCTTTGGCTGAAATGGCGAAAACGCCTGTACCCGACATTGTCAACATGGCCTACAACGATAAGAATATCATGTTCGGGGCAGAATATATTATTCCGAAACCTTTAGACCCACGATTGCTGAGTACGGTGGCTCCCGCCGTTGCCCGTGCTGCCATGGAAAGCGGTGTGGCTCAATACCCAATCACCGACTGGATTGCCTATGGTGTTGAACTGAACAAAAGGCTTGGCCTTGACAACCAGTTGCTTCGCATATTGGGCAACAAAGCACGGAACAACCCAAAACGAGTGGTGTTTGCTGATGCAGATAATTTAAAGATTTTGAAGGCTGCACAGATCGTCTATGATGAAGGTATTGCTTATCCTATTTTGCTTGGCAATGAAAAGAAGATTCGCTCAATTGCTGTAGCCAATCATATTGACCTTACGGAAATGCCTATCATAGATCCGTTAAGTGATGAAGCGGAAGAGAAACGAAACAGTTTTGGAGAAATATATTTTGAGAAAAGAAGACGAAAAGGGGTCAATAGGTATGAGAGCAAAAAGGTGATGAAAGACAGGAATTATTATGGAAGCATGATGGTGGAAACCGGCGATGCGGATGCAATGATTTCAGGACTTTCAAAAAACTATCCTGATACCATAAGACCTGCTTTGCAAATCATAGGCAAGGAAGACAATGTGAAGAAAATAGCGGGAATGTACATTGTCATTACCAAGAAAGGGCCGCTGTTCCTGGCAGATACAACGGTCAACTTTAATCCTACTGCCGAGGAACTTGCAGACATAACAATTATGGTGGCACGGGAGGTGCGTTCGTTTAATATCAGGCCTAGGATTGCCATGCTGAGTTATTCCAACTTTGGCAGCAGCAATTCGCCGGAGGCTCAACTGGTAGCCAGAGCAAGAGAAATTGTGAAAGAACGAAATCCGGAGTTGATTGTGGACGGCGAAATGCAGGCCAGTCTTGCCTTCAACAAAGACATTTTGCAGGATAATTATCCTTTTAGCGAATTGGTAAATCATGAAGTAAATACGCTTATTTTCCCCAATCTTGCTGCAGGAAACATTGCCTATAACCTGCTGAAAGAAGTGGGCGGTGCAGATGCCATCGGCCCCATTTTGCTGGGTTTGAAAAAACCTGTGCATGTGCTGCAATTGGGCAGCAGTGTGCGCAGCATTATCAATATGGCCCTCATAGCTGTGATAGATGCGCAGGTCAAAAGCAAAACAGACACAGATGGCGAAGTGAAAAAGAGCGCCTGGTGGAAGAGGAAAAAAAGTTAAGCCGGGAAATTTAGATTTAAAAAAATCAACAGAAAGATGGCGTGTTGCGGAAAAATTGTGTAGCCAATGCTGTATGAGTTGGGGTTTTTTGGGGTGAGTCAACCGACACAGCACTTGTGTCAACCGACACGGCTCTTGTGTCAACCGACACAGCCCTTGTGTCAACCGACACAGCACTTGTGTCAACCGACACAGCACTTGTGTCAACCGACACAGCACTTGTGTCAACCGACACGGCTCTTGTGTCAACCGACACGGCTCTCATGTCAACCGACACGGCTAAAATGGTGGTTCAATTTTTTTATAAAATCAAATAGTGTGATCAATATCTATGAGAATCAATTGATCATTTAACTTGAAAAAACTAAACGATAAACATTAAACTCTCAACTCCTCATGAAGTTTTTTACAAAATTTGGCGAATACCTGCTCATGTTAAAAGGCATGTTTACCTGGCCTGAAAACAAGAAAATGTATTGGAAAGAATTTATGCACCAATGCGTGGAAATAGGCATTGGATCGCTGCCGATTGTTGTCATCATTTCTTTGTTTTTAGGTGCTGTTACCACTGTGCAGACAGCCTATCAGTTAGTTAGTCCGCTTATTCCGTTGAGTACCATTGGACAGATTGTGCGTGACAGTATGATACTGGAATTGTCGCCCACGGTGGTCAGCATTGTGCTGGCGGGTGTGGTAGGCAGCAAAATAGCCAGCGAACTGGGCAACATGCGTATCAGCGAGCAGATTGATGCACTTGAAATAATGGGTATTAACACCAAGGCTTATCTTGTATTTCCAAAAATATTAGCAGCATTGGTCATGGTTCCCTGCCTGATTGTACTTTCAGCTTTTTTAGGGATATGGGGCGGCAGGCTGGCAGCTAATCTTTCGGGCATAGTCGCTTCCGATATTTTTGACGTTGGCCTGCGATCCAATTTCAAAGCATACAATGTCGGTTTTGCATTGACCAAAGCCTATACATTTGCTTTCATTGTCAGCAGTGTGCCTGCTTATTATGGCTACTTTGTCACCGGTGGTTCGCTGGAAATAGGCCGCAGCAGCACAACATCGGTCGTGGTTAGCTGCATCCTGATTTTAGTGGCTGATTATGCGTTGGCGGCTTTGTTGTTGTAGAAAGGTTGTGATTAAATCAGTCAGTCAAAAAGAACAAGCCAAAACCACAAATTTGGAAACGAGAAACGGAAAACGAGAAACAACAAACGTTTATGATTGAAGTAAAAAATGTGAAGAAAAGTTTTGGCGACAAAACCATTTTGGAGGATGTAAGTGTAATGATGGAAACCGCAAAATGTAACCTGATCATAGGAGCCAGCGGTAGTGGGAAAACGGTTTTACTCAAATGTATTGTTGGTCTGTTTACACCCGACCAGGGCGAAATCAGTTTCGACGGGCAGATCATGAAAAATCTTTCGACTCACGAAAAAAAATCATTGCGCCAGCAGATAGGAATGTTGTTTCAAGGTTCTGCTTTGTTTGACAGCATGACAGTGGAACAAAACATCAAATTCCCGCTTGACATGTTTACTGATTTTCGCCACATGGAAAAAATGAAAAAAATAGATGAGGTGCTGGAAAGGGTGAATATGGTGGGAGCCAATAAAAAATTCCCTTCGGAAATAAGTGGTGGAATGAAAAAAAGGGTCGGCATTGCACGCTCCATCGTCCTGAATCCCAAATACCTTTTTTGCGATGAACCCAACTCTGGCCTGGATCCGCAGACATCATTGATTATTGACAAACTCATCAAAGACATCACGAACGAATTCAACATCACGACTGTGGTGGTGACACACGACATGAACAGTGTAATGGAAATAGGCGACCACATTTTCTACATGTACGAGGGGCGCAAACAGTGGGAAGGTTCCAACAAAGACATTATACACAGTGACGATGAAAAGCTAAACGATTTCATCTTTGCCTCAGACTTTCTGCAGGATGCAAAACAGATGCGGATGATTGATGAGAAGAAGGCAAACTAACGTTGTACTGCGTCATTCTGCTCAATCGGTATACAAGAAACGGTTTTTTGAGGAATATTCACGAAAACACTAAAAATAAAGGTAAGTTGTGTAAATTTGTGAATTATTCTCAAAAAAAGATAAAATATGCTGTTAGAACTTAGTGTTGGCAACTTCCTATCCTTTAAAGAGGTAAAAACTTTAAACCTAGTTGCGTCTAGCATAAGCGACTATAAAGAATCAAATATTTTCAATACCGATAGGCACTCTTTAATAAAAGGTGCTGTTATTTATGGTGCAAATGCTAGTGGTAAAAGTAATTTTATCCGAGCAATGAGTACGATGAAAAGGATTGTTATGTCATTTCATCAATCATCAACTAAAATACTTAACGTAACCCCATTTCTACTAAATACAGAAACTGAAAAAGAACCATCTCATTTTGAAGTATTATTTCAGATTTTAAACATTAGATATAGATATGGATTTGAAGTTACAAATAAAGAAATTACTGCCGAATGGCTTTATGAAGCAAAAAAAACTGCTGAAAAATTATTATTTATTAGACAAGGTGATGGTATTGAAGTAAGCACTTCATATAAAGAGGGTGAAAATTTAGAAGAAAAAACTCGTAACAACGCTTTGTTCTTATCTGTTGTTGACCAATTTAATGGACCAGTCGCCAAAAGAATTATGAAATGGTTTGACAATTTCATAACAATATCAGGACTTAGTCATGAAGACTATGAAATGGTTACATTTAAAATGTTGGGTAATCCCAAAACAGCAAAGCCACTTATTGAATTCTATAAAAAGTTAGACTTAGGTTTTGACAGTCTTAAAATCAGTAAAAAGGAGTTCGACCCAAAGGAAATTCCAGAAGATACCCCAGAGGCACTTATTAAATTATTAGTAAAGGATTTTGAAGGTGCGTTTAAATATAGTATCAAAACATTTCACAAAAAATTTGACAAAGAAAACAAATTCGTTAAAAACGAAGAATTTGATATGCGTAGTCAAGAATCCTCGGGAACTAATAAAGTATTTAATATTTCAGGTCCTGTTTTTGATGTTCTACAAGATGGCGGAGTTTTAATTATTGATGAGTTAGATGCAAGTTTACATCCATTATTAACATTGGCTATTACTAAACTATTTAATTCAGAAATTGAAAACAAAAAAAATGCTCAACTAATTTTCAGTACTCACGACACTAATCTTTTTTCTTATGGCAAATATCGCAGAGACCAAATTTATTTTGTAGAGAAGGATTCTTTTGGTGCGTCTGACTTATATTCTCTTGTTGAGTATCGAGAAGAGGATGGAAAGAAAATTAGAAATGACCGTTCATTTGAAAGCGATTATATCCAAGGAAGATATGGTGCTATTCCCTACATTGGAAACCTTTCAAAAATTGTAACAGAATGGCAAGAAAAATAAAATTCCCAAATCACATAAAGAAGAGACGAGACAGGACTGAATCTTCACGTAAAATCGAAAGCAAATCAAAAAGAAGATATTTTCTAATTGTTTGTGAAGGAGAAAAAACAGAACCAAATTATTTTAAATCCTTGAGAAATTCTTTACCTAAAGGCGTTATAGAAGTATGTGAATTTAATATTGACGGAACTGGTTATAATACAGAAAGCTTAGTTAAAAAAAGCATAGAACTAAAAGCAACTTGGGAAGAAAATTTAGAAAGGAAAATTGATAAATTATGGGTTGTCTTCGATAAAGATAGTTTTAATCCAAAAGCATTTAATAGTGCAATTCAAATGTGTTTGAATAATAGTCCAAATATTGAAGCAGCTTGGACAAATGAGGCTTTTGAACTTTGGTATCTTCTACATTTTCATTTTTATAACACAGCCATTAGTAGAAAGCAATATCAGGACTTAATTGAAGATAATTTTAAAAAGAAAGGGCTAAAAGACTACAAATACCAAAAAAATAGTCTTGAAATGTTTTCGCTTTTAGAAATGTATGGCAACAGAGAAGATGCCATAAAAAATGCAAAAAATCTTGAAAAAGTATATCTTGGTGCAACGGACTTTGCTAATCATAATCCTTGCACGACAGTTCATAAATTAGTAATAGAATTATTCGGATTGGACGATATATTACAAAAGGAGAATGAAGCGTAAAAGAACGAACGCACTACATTGGGTTTGGCATTTAGCTTGGGATAAAATTACCACTATCAAGATGATTAATTCTTCTATACTTTTCGTTTGAAAAGTTTACAATCAAACAACAGTTGCCGATGGTTTGGAGCTTTCCAGCTAGACTTTTCCAAATGCCACGCCTAAAAGCCAAGCCTTATTCATACTGCATATGGAAAATGATGCTACACCTTCACCACCCGTTGCTCTTTATTGCTTAAAAAAGCACATTCAATAATTCTTATCACATTCACCGCATCTTCGGCCCGCACAGGCACGGATGAATTGTTCCTGATGGCTTCGTGCAGTTGATTGTGGAACCCCATGTAATTTCCCGGCAGGGTATGAATGTGTTTTTTGATGACAACGCCATTATCGGTTTCGGTGTGGAGTAAGCCCATTTTACTTTCGGGTTCTATGCCCCAATTGTCGCGGCCGGGCAGTTTTCCAGCCTGCAAATCATCCTCCTGCACATCGCCTCTTGATTTGATGAAAGACCCTTTTGCACCATGAACAATGTAGGCTGGCACAGGTTCACGGGCTGTGTTGGTCGCCTTCAGCCTCACCCGTTTATCTGCATAATAAAGCAGCAATTCAAAGTAATCATCTACCTGGGAAATGGGGCGCATGGTGGCGATGTCTGCAAAAACTGCATAAGGTTTGCCAAACAACTGCAAGGCCTGGTCTATGAGGTGCGAACCCAGGTCGTAAAGCGTTCCTTTGCCTGCACCAGGTGTTTCTTTGTGGGCTTTGCTGCTAAGATCAGGCTTGAATCGGTCGTAATGAATTTCGGCTTCAGTGATAGCTCCTAATAAGTTTTGCGCCAACACATTTTTCACGGTTTTATAATCGCTGTCATAGCGGCGGTTCTGATAGACGGTAATTTTTTTGCCCAGTTCATTTGCAAGTGCAATCAATTCTTCTCCTTCCCAAACGCTTACTGTGACTGGCTTTTCAATCAGCACATGTTTGCCGGCAAGCAGTGCCTGCTTCGCAAAATCATAGTGGGTAAAGTTGGGGGTATTGACAATAACCAACTCAATTGCTTCATCATTCATCATGTCTTGCAGCGATGAAAATGATCTTACACCTTCATAAAAAAGATGTACATTTGGAATTGTTCTTTCCAGCACACCATAAAAATGAAAGCCGGGATGAACATGCAAAAAAGGTGCGTGAAAAACTTTTCCCGACATGCCAAAAGAACAAAGTGCAGAGCGGATTGGATCTTTCATTTTTGCCTGGAATTAACGGTGAAATTAATGTTGTTAAAACATTTTGCGGAGCTAAAAATTCATTCTCTTCGGCAAAATAATTATGATGTGGTATGATTAACAGTTGGAGTGGAGGTGTTTTTTACCAGCAACAAATAAGCAAAACCACTTACCAGAAAACCAACAAACCATGCGTAATTATAGAGCCCATAAATCCATCCGGGAAAAGCTGTGGAGCCGATCAATTTTACTTGTAACAGAAATCCGGGCACGTTTGGCAAAATGCCAAGCAACAAGGCAATCATTGCTATGGAATGAAACCCGTTTGCATAGCTGTACGAACCCTTCGTCTTGTACAATTCTTCCACATCCAATTCTTTTTTCCTGATAAAATAATAATCCGCAATCATGATGCCGCCCACCGGCCCAAGCAGGCTCGAGTAGGCGATCAGCCATGTAAAAATGTAGCCGTTTGGATCGGCAATTAATTTCCAGGGAAAAATTAAAACGCCAATCACCCCCGTAATGTAGCCGCCTGTTTTAAAGTTTATTTTTTGCGGGGCAAGGTTGGAAAAATCATTTGCAGGACTGACAATATTGGCTGCAATGTTGGTAGCCAATGTGGAAATGATAATGCCGATCATGGCAAATGTGACCATGACTTTACTATCAAATCGGCCAGCCAGTTTCACAATGTCCCATTCCGTTTGTCCATAAATAATGGCTGTGGCAGAGGTGACAATGACACCTACAAAAGCAAAGAAAGTCATGGACGGAGGCAGGCCAATCATTTGCCCGTTTACCTGTGCTTTTTGCGATTTTGCATAACGGGTAAAGTCTGGGATGTTTAAAGATAGTGTTGCCCAAAAACCAACCATGCCGGTGAGTGCGGGAAAAAAATAATGGAAAAAGTCTGCAACAGTAACAAACCTGGAAGGCTGGCTCAGTATAGGTCCCAGGCCTTTTGCAGCCACAATGGCCCACGTTAATAATGCGAGTGCGGCAATGGGTAAAAAGAAGGCTTTAAAAACCAATAGTTTCCTGATGCTGTCAACGCCCAGGTAAATGATGAACATGTTCAATGCCCAGAACGCAATAAAACAAGCCATTGGCAAAGCCTGTGGAAATAATGAAGTGCTATCAATCTCCGCCAGCGAAGGATGCCATGTCCTCAATATATTGTAAAGCGATGCACCGCCAATCCAGGTCTGAATGCCAAACCACCCACAGGCCACAATAGCCCGAAGCATAGCGGGAATGTTTGCTCCCTTAGTCCCAAAACTTGCCCTTACCAAAACAGGAAATGGGATACCATATTTTGCCCCTGCATGACCGTTCAAAATCATTGGCACAAGCACAATACAATTGCCGAGAAAAATAGTGAGAATGGCCTGCCACCAGTTCATGCCCCCTCCAATCAGGCTGCTTGCAAGCATGTATGTAGGAATACAAAGGCTCATGCTGATCCACAGAGCAGCATAGTTCCATGTTCCCCAGGTGCGCTTGTCGGGGGGAATGGGAGCGAGATCTTCGTTGGAGAGAGCAGAATCTTTTTGGAACACGGATGACACGGATTGGATGGATTTAAAAGGATTTTTTTGAAATGGATTTTCAGGATTTTGGTTTTAGCAAAGGGTTTGGGGTATATGATTTTATGGCGAGTTTTTATGAAGGATTTTGGAACACGGATGACGCAGATTTAATGGATTTAAAAGGATTTTTGATTTTGATTGGAAATGGATTTTCAGGATTTTAGTTTTAGCAAAGGGTTTGGGGGATATGATTTTATGGCGGGTTTTTATGGAGGATTTTTGGAACACGGATGACCCCGATTGAATAGTTTTAAAAGGATTTTTTGATTTTGATTTGAAATGGATTTTTAGGATTTTGGTTTAAGCATGGGTTTTTTGCCAAAGTTTAGCAGCAATCCGACTTCTTTATCTGTTGCTTTCAAATAGTTTAGAAGCTGATGTTCATGTTCTTCGCACAAACATTCATCTGCTTTCAGTTCAATAATCACTACATCATCTATTATTAAATCAGCGTAATATTCTCCTACATTTCTGCCGCAGTAACTGACTATAATTTGCTTTTGCTTTTCAACATTTATTCCTAATTCAAACAATTCAAAATACAATGCATTCTCATAAACTTTTTCTAAAAAGCCATAACCAAGCGTATTGTAAACTTTGTAAAATGCCTTTATGATTTGGTCTGTCAGGTCACCATGTTTCATTTAAACACCGTTTAAAGAAATTTAAAGAAAATCCCTATAAATCCTATTCTTCTCAATAAAAAAAATCCTGTCTCATCCATCCAATCCGTGTCATCCGTGTTCCATATACTCCTCGTCTGCAATTTTTATCGCTTCGCTAATAATCGCCAACCCTTCATCCACCTGTTCTTTGGTAATGCAGAGTGGTGGTGCAATAAAAATATAGTTCCACCTCACAAATGTGTACATGCCCAACTCACGGATCTTAGCGGCTACCTTATTCATCACGACCATTTCATCCGGCTTGGCATTGAATGGAGCCATTGGCTCTTTTGTTTCCCTGTTTTTTACCAGTTCTATGCATCCGAGTAAACCTGTGTTTCTGAAGTCGCCAATGGATGGATGCAGGGCTTTCATTTGTTCTACCTGCTCATCAATATATTGTCCCATGGCCGCTGCATTTTCTATAAGGTTTTCATCTTCATAAATTTGAATGGTTTCCAAAGCTGCAGCGCAACCTACAGCATGAGCCGAGTAGGTAAGCCCAAGCCAGAGCACGTTGTCATCATAATGTTTGGAAATTTTATCGCTCACAATCAACGCCCCAAAAGGGATGTAACCGCTGGTAATTCCTTTGGCAGTAGCAATCATATCAGGCACTACCCCGTGGTTGTCTATGCCGAACCATTTGCCCGTTCTGCCCCAGCCGCTCATCACTTCGTCAATGATCAGCAGGATGCCATGCTTATCGCAAAAGGCTCTTAATTTTTTGAAATAATCAGGTGGATATTTGATGCAGCCGCTGCTGCCGCTTTCGCCCTCCATTAAGATGGCGGCAACGTTTTGTGGCCCTTCAAACTCTATCACTCTTTCCACATGACTCACACATTCATAATGACATTGCCCAAAGACTTGTCCAAATGGACAGCGGTAGCAAAACGGATCTTCGACATGAATAAAGTTTGGCGCCTGTTGCGAATCGGCTGGCAGTTTTCGCGGATCGCCACCTGCAGACAAGCCACCATAAGATGCACCATGAAAAGCCCTGTATTTCGCCACTATTTTATGCCTGCCCGTGTAGAGTCTTGCTAACTTAATGGCATTGTCAATGGCTGTCGCTCCACAAACAGTGAACAGCGTTTTGCTCATTCCCTCGGGGCTGATGGAAGCTATTTTTTTCCCTAAATCACCGCGCACTTTGGTTACACAACTGGGGGTCACATATGCTACTTCCTGCATCTGCCTTACCACCGCATCGGTCACCCGTTGGTTGCCGTGACCAATATTCACATTCATCAGCCCACTTGAAAAATCAATGTAACGTTTGCCGTCATAATCATACAGGTAAACTCCTTCGCCATATTTAATAGCGATTGGATTAATGCCTTTCTGTTTACTCCATGAGAACAGTGTGTAGTCAAGATTGTCCTGAATTATTTCCTGTGTTTCTGATAATGTTTGGGTATTAAACATGGTTTCATTTTTTGTTTGACAAGCATTTGAATTTCTGCAAGAGATTATTTACAAGCCAAATTTATATTTTAATGTTGATGATTTGCACATGACTGAGCCAGCTCGGGAACAAACAGCCTGTAATCGAAGTCGGCTTTGTCATTTGCAGGGTAATTCTATTGCAGCAATATAACTGCCTGCTATAAAAAAATGCAACAACCTTTGGTGATCATTGCATTTTTTCTTTTCACAAAGTTTTTTTAAGCTTAATTCCTTCCGAAACCTAATGCGTTGTCCGTTGATCTATTTTGCAGCTTTCAGTACAAACAAATGCTACCACTCCGCCTTATCTCGTCAGGTAAGTAGAAGAAAGGCTTTACTTAGAAGAATTAAGGTAAGTAGCTCCCTTGATCAAGGTGAGATAAATCCTTGGCACTAACTTATTGTCATCACCATATCGCATTTCATCAAGCATCAATTTCAGACCTGGACGCAGTTTGCTGATCAGCCTCAGTTTGGTTGCATCGTCAAGAGTAGATGTGAAGTTTTCAACCATCACCACATCACCATCTGCATTGTAAGCATACATGTTGCCGCTTTTTAGTTTCAGCTTTTCATGACAACCGTTAATGGCAGCAAAAGAAGTCAGAATTACCCTTTTAGCCTCATCCATCGTAACAGTTGTATCGCTGTGATAGCCCTGCATTAAGGGCGAAGAACAATTCTGCGCCTTGCCGGCAATGCCCATTAAACACGCAATTGAGAAGAGTAGAAATAGTTTCATTGGTTTTATTTTTTGAAAGATAAAACCAATGTCAACCATAAGGTGCAATGTGTAAATTTAGAAGAATGCAGGAGAGGTTATTCACCTTTCATAGTTTCGTGTATATGGTTGTATGTAAACACGATGAATTGTACTACTGCTTTTTCCATTTATAATACAGCTGCTTAGCATCGGGAGTCAGGTCAAAATAAAAAATGGAGGAGATAAACAGCAATGCAAATACAAGGCTGCGAACAATGATGCCAGCCCAGCCAGCCATGTTTCTGAAGAGGAAATAAGAAATGGCAAATGCCAGAGCCCCAACTATGAGGGAGTGCAAGGTTTTTTGATTAAAGGGCTGCATGTTGAATTTTCGTCGGAGAAACTCGTAGCGGATAGCGTTGTAAATAGTGTAGGCAAACAACTCGGCAAAGGCCGAACCAATGATGCCATAATTTTTTATTAAAAAATAAGTGACCGGTATGCGAAGTGCCAGCAAAACAATGCCGCTGATGAAGTCAAACTTCCAATAAACCGATGTGCCGATGATGATGTTGTTGACACCCGTTCCGGCATCTATAAGCCGGGCAATTCCAAGCACAAATACCACATAAATGCCTGCCTTATATTCGGCCTGTATATTCAACACCGTAAACGCATCGCTTAGGTTTAGCCAGATGATGCTGAAAATAAACGAAGCCAGCAGCAGCAAGTTTATGCAACTCCGCTGGTAGATGCGGTTAATCTCCACGAAATTTTTGTCTTTCCACGCCTGAGACAATACACCTGTGGTAATGGACTGGACACTACGCTGCGGCACCTGCACCAGGTTGGCAGCATATTGCGCAAGGTTAAATACTCCCGTGCTGCCTAGCCCCTTCAGGCTGGCAATAATGAAAGTGTCTATTGTTTGCGCCACTATTTGTATCATAACACCGCCATAGATCAACATCCACATGCTAATCATTTTCTTTTTAAACTTGCGTGTCGGATGACTCACTTTGAATGTGAGGTGAAACTTTTTAAGCCTTACTAAATAAGCAAGAATAAAAAAGAACAGGATGATGTAAAGAAATGTAAACAGCTTAATGAACCCATCGAATGAGACCAGTTTGAAAATGTAGAGAATGATGAGTACCAGCACAATCAGCCTCATGCCTGTTTCTTTCAAAAAGTTTGAAATAACCGTCTTATGAAGGCTCCAGCAAAATGTTTCCAGCACGGTAAAGAATAACATGCCAAAGCCAAAAGGAAAAATGAAGTAATAATATTTAAGAATAAGCGGTGCCCGCTGAATGTACTTTTTGACCACCAAGGGCTCCAGCACATAACCCGCCAGTAAAACCAGTAAAAAGCCAATGAATGCAGCCACCAAAGCCCAGGTCAGCAGGTCGTTTTCTTCGTCTTTTACATTGTCTTTGTAGTAAGGATAAAACTTGTAAACAATGGGCAATACACCCAGGCTACCAAACACAAAAATGTTTTGCCCGAGGTCATAAAACACCCTGGTAAGACCAAACTGATCAGGGGTAAAATAGCCGTTTTTTGTAAAAAAATAAGTGTTGATGGCTCCTATAAAAAACCCAAAATAAACCAGTATGCTGCTGATGATTGCCTGTCTTCTAATGTTTGCCATTTTTAATAAAAAGCCAACTTTATGGTTTTGCGTTCAGTGGGTGAAGGGTAATATAATAACGTTGTTGCAAAGATGCCAACAAGGCAGGGGCGGCTTCTTTCAACTTTTTTTTCTTCCAATGTTCAGTCGCTTTCAATGGTTTTTGATCCTGCTGCAACACCAGCGGCAAATTAAACCCATTTATGCAATTGCTCCACCTATACCATAGTTTTTGTTTCTTTTCCTGGTAGAAATATTCCAGTACCGGTATTTGTGTTGTCCGCAGGTACTGGTCAAATACTTTGGAAAAATCAACCCCGCTCTTGTTGCTGATGTAGTTTTCAACTTGTTGTGTCGTCACTGTTTGGTGATAGAAATCGTGGTTCAATCCCCGTAAAATTTCTCTGAATTTATTGTCATCATTCATCGCATTCCTGATGGTGTTCAGCAGGTTGGCACCTTTAGGATACATGTCACCGTTGCCTTCTTTGTTCACACCATAGGGGCCAATAATTGTTTCCTCATTCTTAATACCTTTTCTTTGTCCCACGCAATATTCCTGACCCGCATTTTTGCCAAACATGCTTTCTGTATAAAGGGTTTCGCTGTAGTCAGTAAAGCCTTCATGTACCCACATGTCAGCAATATCATTAGTGGTAATGTTGTTGCCAAACCATTCATGCCCGCTTTCGTGAATGATGATGTAGTCCCACTTCAGCCCCCAACCCGTGCCGCTCAGGTCAAAGCCGAGATAGCCGTTTTTATATTTGTTGCCGTATGCTGTTCCGCTTTGGTGTTCCATACCCAGGAAGGGTGTTTCAATCAGCTTGTAGCCATCTTCATAAAAAGGATATTTTCCAAACCAATATTCGTGGCTTCGTAGCATGGGTTTTACCTGTTCAAACTGCTTCACGGCGCGGTCATGATTGTATTCCAATACCCAATATTGCAAGTCCAGTTTTCCTGCTTCGCCCATCAGCGTATCGCTCCATGAGGTGTATTTGCCAATGTCCATCGTCACGTCATAAGTATTGATAGGATTCTTTACTACCCAGTTCCACATTTTATATCCATTAGTCTGCGGCAAAATGCTTAGCAAACGGCCGTTGCCTACTGCTGTCAGCGTGTCCGGCACTATAAAGTGGAGTGTCACCCCGCTGTCCGGTTCATCACTTTGGTGGTCTTTGCACGGCCACCACACGCTGGCTCCCAGCCCCTGGCAGGCAGTACCTACAAACGGCCTTCCCAGCGAATCTTTTTGCCAGACCAGTCCACCATCCCACGGGGCTTTTTTAGCTTCTGTCGGTTTGCCATGATAGTAAATAGTTATGGTGCGAATGCCCGGTGCGATTTTATATTTTGCAAGACTGTCTCTTACATAAACTAAGCAAACATTGCTATCTCTGCTGAATTTGTAGCGGGTGACGTTGCCCACAATGCTGTCTGCTATCAGCGGTTGCTGCAGGTCAATCTGCATCGTATGAACGGCCAACGATTCATAGTAGGTGATGATTGTTTTGCCAACAATTGTTTTTTGCAAAATGTCAGGCTGCACAGTAATGTCGTACTGCAGCACATCCCAACCCATGCGGTAAGGTGTAATAGAACCCCGCAAAGTATCCGCTTTGGAAAAGCTTGTCTTAGGAACCATCAATTGTGCATCAGCAATGCAGACAACGAACAGCCATGCTATAAATAAGAAAATGCGTTTCATTTTTTAAAAAAATAAGGAAGACAAAATTAGCTAATTAGCTGATTTGCTGATGTGCTAATTACTACACCATCATTATTGCATCAGCACAAAAGGCTTAATTGCACATTGGCTTTCATTTTCAAATTGTATTCTTCCGTTAGCACATCAGCACATTAGCACATCAGAACATTTTCCTCCATTTTCAAATTGAGCCATTTTCAAATTAATTTCTTCCATTAGCACATCAGCACATTGGCTAATTAGCTAATTGCTTTTAAAGGCTGGATGAAACTGCTGCAATGTGCTTCGCAAAAAGTCGCGGTCGAGGTGTGTGTAAATCTCAGTCGTGGTAATGCTTTCATGACCGAGCATTTCCTGCACGGCACGCAGGTCAGCACCGCCTTCCACCAAATGTGTGGCAAAGGAATGCCTGAAACTGTGCGGGGAAATGTTCTTTTTGATACCTGCCTTCAGCACCAAATATTTGATGATGTAAAATATCATTATCCTGGAAAGTAATGTGCCATGTTTACTAAGAAAAAGGAAATCTTCACTTCCTTTTTTAATCTTCACCTGCTTGCGAACGGTGTCGTGATAAAGGGTGATGTATTTGATGGCATCGCTGCCAATTGGTACCAGTCTTTCCTTGTCCCCTTTACCTATAACCCTTATAAATCCAACATCAAAAAACAGGCAACTAATTTGCAAATTAATGACCTCGCTTACCCTCAACCCGCAACTGTACATGGTTTCTACAATGGCTTTGTTCCTCGTTCCTTCAGGTTTGCTTAAATCTATCTGGCTGATAACATTTTCTATTTCTTCAAAGCTCAATACATCGGGTAATTTTCGTTGTAGCTTAGGTGCATCCAGCAAGGCAGTGGGGTCTGTGGTGGTAATGTTTTCAAGCAGGCAATATTTATAAAACCCTTTGATGCCGGAAATAATTCGGGCTTGTGAACTTGCTGTCATTCCAAGTTCCGCCACCCACTTTACAAAGTGCTGCAAGGTTTTCAAATCAAGCTCTGAAGGGTCTTTTTTTTGCTCTGTCGCCATCAAAAACGTGGTGAGCTTTTCAATGTCATGCAGGTATGCCTCCACCGAATTATTACTCAGCGATTTTTCTAATTGCAGGTATGCTTTGAAGCCTTTTTTGTAGGGAAGCCACATCTAAGTTGTAAGATTAGTAAAAAAATAAAAAGTAACAAGTCTCTTTTATCAATACTCCGGTAGTTTTTTAAAAGCAAGTATGGTGGATAACTAATTGCTGTAAAAAAATAAATTAAGGATTGAAGATAGAAATAAAAAAAGGCG